>CAIOCT010000128.1 GCA_903856725.1 uncultured Verrucomicrobiota bacterium | reverse complement strand
CCCGTAGCTAGCACATAGTCGCGTGGCGCGGCCACTTGCAGCGCCTGCCACATCGCGACCACATATTCGGGGGCATAACCCCAATCGCGCTGCCCTGCCAGGTTACCCAAAGACAGGACCGCTTGCCGACCCGCTTTAATGCGCGCAGCGCCGAGCGTAATCTTGCGCGTCACGAAATTTTCACCACGCCGCGGTGATTCATGATTATAGGCAATACCGCTACAAGCGAACACGCCATAAGCGCTGCGGTAAACCCGACAGAGCTGTGTCGCGAAAGCCTTGGCGCAACCATAAGGATTAACCGGATTAAAGGCCGTAGCTTCATGCTGCGGAGCTGCGGCCGGTGCCCCAAAGATTTCCGCACTAGCCGCATGATAAAAACGCACCGGGTAATCGAGATCGCGCATGGCTTCCAGCAGACCAAGGGTCGCCATGCCATTCTCTTGCACCGTCACTTCAGGAATTTCAAAACTGAGACCCACATGACTTTGCCCAGCCAAATGATAAACTTCGGCCGGCGCCACTTGCTTCAGCAGGCGACGCAAGGAGGTTAGGTCATTGAGATCGCCATAATGTAAGACCAAGCGTTCCGGCGAAATCTGCCCCCCCGTGCGCAGATGATCGATGCGCGAGCGGTTGAACATACTAGCTCGGCGCACCAGACCATGCACCGTATAGCCCTGCGCCAAGAGATGCTCCGCGAGGTAAGATCCATCTTGGCCGGTGATACCGGTAATCAGGGCAGATTTAATCATGACCTAAGAGTGATGAAAGTTCAGCGGCCAATGTTCAATTCTCATTTCCTGCCTTCAAGCAGACCCTTGCCGACCAAAGATCCCCCGCCCGATTGCTTAATACGACCTCCTTAGCGACGGGCCGCGAGCCACTGCTGCACTTCTGCTAAGGATCGGGTGTTCAGAATGTGCGCCGGAGTTAACCAACCCTTGCGGGCAGCGCTCACCCCAACCCGAAAATCCGCCAAACCCGTGGTTCGGTGGGCATCAGGATTAATCGAACAGAGCAGCCCGCGATCAGCAGCTTGGCGCCAGAAGCGCCAATCCAGATCGAGACGCCAGGGACTAGCGTTCAACTCAATGATGACATTATGGGCGATTGCGGCTGCAATTACCTTCTCGGTATCGACCTCATAGCCTTCGCGTTCTAGCAACAAGCGCCCGGTCAGGTGGCCCAACATCGTCGTCTGAGGATTTTCAATGGCCCTAATAATGCGCGCCGTCATCCCATCTCTTCCTTGGTTGAAGGCGCTGTGCACCGACACCACCACGTAATCAAGCTCGGCGAGTAATTCGTCAGAAAAATCGAGCCGACCATCCGGCAGAATATCGCATTCTGTGCCACTGAAGACCTGACACTTAAATTGCCCCGATGCGTTGAGTTTTTTAATCGCGGCGATTTGCTCGCGCAGTCGCTCCTCAGTCAAACCGCGCGCCTGCACGCTTGATTTGGAATGATCCGCGATTCCGAGATATTCAAAGCCGAGGGCTTGGGCCGCCGCAGTCATTTCCTCGAGCGTATTATGCCCATCTGAAGCGGTGGTGTGATTATGGAAAACACCCCGAATGTCACCTACTTCCACCAAATGCGGCAGCGTATTATTCTCGGCAGCCTCAATCTCTCCTAGTCCTTCGCGCAGCTCAGGAGGAATAAAGGCCAAATCCAAAGCGCTAAAAAGCTGTTCTTCGGACGTGATCTCCGTCTGGCGGCCGCGAAGTTCAGCCTTCTCCTTGGCGGTACCCTCCCCGGCTGAGGGCACGAGACCCCATTCGCTCATCGACAACCCGCGCTGCAAGGCCCGATGCCGCATCGCGACGTTGTGATCTTGCGACCCTGTAAAATGATGCAGCGCAAAAATAAATTGCTCAGGCGGCACCAAACGTAAATCCGCCTGAATCCCTGAGGCGAGGCGCACGCTTGCTTTAGTTTCGCCGTGAGCCGTGATTTCAACAACTCCAGAACACGCCACAAACCAGGCAGTCACCGGCTGGGGATCGTTCGTCGCCACCAGAAAGTCCAAATCCCCCACCGTCTCCATGCGGCGCCGTAAACTACCGGCATGTTCTGCCCGCAACACCTGGGGAAGCGCACGCAAGCCAGCTAGAATTGGCTCCGCGGCAATAAAGGCATCGGTCCACCGATGGCGCCGACCATATTTCTCCCGATTACGAATGCCTTCGAGGATTTTCTCCTGAGATTTATCCCCAAAGCCAGCGAGCTCGGCAATGCGCCCGTCGAGACAAGCTTGCTGCAACTTCGCAATCGAATCGATGCCGAGCTGGTCGCGCAGCGCGTGAATTTTCTTAGGACCAACGCCGGGGATCGATAAAATATCGAATAAGCCTGCGGGAATCGAGGCCTTGAGTGTGGTATGAAATTCCAACGCACCCGTGGTGTGCAGTTCAGTGATTTTTTGGGCTAGCGCTTCGCCAATACCCTTTACTTCATCGAGTGTACCGGCTGCCACGCGCGTCGCAATTTCCTCCTCGCTGAGAGTCTCCAGCAAACGCGCCCCCGCTTGATAGGCGCGAATCTTAAAGGGATTCTCTCCCTTTAATTCCATCATCGTACCAATTTCGGTAAGCACCGCGGCGATTTCAGTTTTGTTCACTCCCTAAAACTAATCAGAGATTTTCCTGAATACAGAGAAAAAATAACGCGCGTGGTCGGGGCCCCCCACGTTAGCGCCGGGACGAAGCGAGTTTCTGGCTAACCATCTCAGCTACTGCGGCGCGATTCACTTTACCCACGGTGGACACCGGCCAACTCACCAGCGGGACGAATTGCTTCGGACGCTGGGCCGGCGCGAGCAACTGCGTGATGACGGCAGCTAATTTAGCCAGATTCGGTCGTTCGGAATCAGGGTAAGCGGCGACGACTCGCTGCCCCCACTCCGCATCGGGAACTCCGATCACGACGACGTCGCGCAATGCGCCACTGCCCAGCAAAACTGCCTCGACCTCCACCGGCGACACTTTTTCGCCACCCGTGATAATCATCGCATCACGTCGACCCAAAATCTGCCACTGCCCAGGGGCGGGCTGCACCCCAGCGTCGGTCGTTTCAAAAGCGGCGACTTCCCGCCACGCCGGATAATAACCGCGAAATAATGACGCGCTCTCAATTTTGATCACGCCGTCAGATCCCAACTTCAAGGTGGCATGTGGCAGAGCCGCGCCGCTATGCCGAGCACCCGCCAGAAAATCTTCCGGCCGCAACGCTGTGACCATGGCAGCGGTCTCGGTCATGCCGTACCCTAAGGACAACGGTAGTCGCAGCGCCGCGGCCTGCTCTAATAAATCGGGCCGCGCCGGCGCCCCACCGATAAAAATAATGCGAAACTGACGGAGCCAAGCCACCGCGCCGTCACTGGATAAGAGCCGCTCTAATTGAGTCGGCACGAGCGATAGCAGCCAGCCTTCTTCTCGTGCTGGTAGCACGGGGCGCCCGCCGCCTTCCAATGCCTTCCAATCCCACGCTAGATAAGTTCCGCCCGTCAGTGCACATCGCAACCAGGCCATTAATCCACTCACATGATACAGGGGCAAAACCCCCACCGCGTTCACCTGGGTCAGACTAAAATGCTGAGTAAAACCGCGCACCGCTGCACTTAAGGTTTCGTGATCGTGCCGGGCAAATTTCAACTGACCGCTCGTCCCGCCAGTAGGAATACCGAGCCAACCCAAAGGCAAGCCCGCCACCGAGGTTGAACTTTCAGCGGCCTGGAGTGCATTCCACGAAGCCCGTTCCGCCTCTCCCCAGGCTGGATTGCCTAGAAATATTTCACCAGAGCCCGCGACGGCATCAGCCAATGCAGTCATAAATTTTTCTGGCTGCGCTTCGGCAATAAATATTCGGGCCACAGGCCGTCCTCTGGAATCGGGACTCCGCCAGGCGCGCAGCGCCTCACTCAACTCAGCTCGTTCCATAAGGCCTCCCCTGGATGAGTGGTGAAAAGAGTGCCGTCAGCCAAGGGCCCCAGGATTGCTCCATCCCAAGTTCGTTGACCAAAAACCTCGCCGATCCCAAAGCCCAGCGCGCGCGACGTGAGCGACTGCGTCAGCACCAACTGAAAAATTGCGTGGCGCGCCAGTGCACTTTCAATCGCACTAGAAATGACGACATCTGCTTTGCTCGTAATAATCCATTCCGCCAATTCGGACAATGGACCGACGAGGGCCGGCTTTATCACAAACACGCCCGGCCATCCGAGACCTTGCCAACGGCGCGCCTCATTCAGCCGCACGACCGATTCATCCAGAGCCAAGGTCACCGGATAATCACGCGCCAATCCCAGTAGCGTATCTTCTTCGGTTGGCGCGACGGGTTGTTCAATCAATTCAATAGGCCGATCCGCGCAGCGCTCCAACCACTGTTGCGCCTGCCGCCGAGTCCAGCTGCCATTGGCATCAAGGCGCAATTTTACGTGAGCGGGCAAACGGGACAATAAATCGTCGAGCAGCCCAAGCTCGTCATCAGCCTGACCCACGCCCACTTTCCATTTAAACGCCAAGAAGCCGGCTTCAAGTTTAGCGGATAAAATTGTGAGCGCCTCGCGCCCAGCGGGCAACAAAGCCGCCACCGGTAAGCGCAGCTTGGCAACAGTGGCAGCAGCTATTTTCTCAGAACGAGCGGCCGCGAGTGCAAAACGTACGCACCCGAACGACGGCGGTACCGCGTCACAAACAGCATCGTCTACCTGGTCACCAAATTTCCGGCAGATCTCCTCCGCCTCCGCCAATGTTTCAGAGCCAAACCATGGAATCGGCGCGATCTCCCCGTAGCCCACTGCTCCCGACTCATCCTCCAACCTAATAATCAAGCCTTCCCGTTTCGCCCAGACTCCATGGGCGGTCCGCAGCGGCAGTTGCAGGGGCTGACAATAGCGTTTGAACTCAAAAAGATAAACCATGAGTGGGCACCTGCGAACACACAGAATCCACCGAAAGAAGGCAACTAGCCATCAAGCTAATTTTCTAAATTTCGGCTAAGCTTATTTGAGGTTTTACTCTTATACTAATCGCTCATTCCCAATGAATAAGCCGAGACGTTCTTTTTGTTTGAGCTTTGTCGCAGCGGGAGTATCTCGTTCTGGGCAACAATGACTAAGCCTGTTGCCCCCTCCGCCAGCGACTCGGATTTTTACCTGCCTGCCGATCGCTTCTTCGCCGCTAACTTACCGAGCGCCCTGACGTTCGATGACGTCTCCCTCGCGACGCTGCATTCCGAGATTTTGCCGAAAGACACCGATTTGAGCACCGCGCTATCGGATAGTTTACGGCTGCAGATTCCCATCATCTCATCTGACATGGACACGGTCACTGAGTCGCGCATGGCCATTGCCATGGCGCTCAATGGCGGCCTCGGACTCATCCACTACAATCTGCCTGGACCGGACCAGATCAAGGAAGTCGCTCGCGTCAAACGCCACATTCACGGCCTCATTCAAGATCCTATCACAGTTTCTCCTGATGCGTTTGTCAGCGAAGTGCTGGCGATGATCGACCAAAAGCGTTTTGATTTTCGCACCTTCCCCGTGGTGGAAAAATCCGGTAAACTCGCCGGCCTTCTCTCCGGCAATCTCGTTAAAGATCGTTACAAGTCTAAGAAAGTTTCCGAAGTGATGACCCCGCGCAAGCAGCTCATCACGGTTCAGGAAAAGCACATGGCGGCAGACCCCATCAAGGAAGCGGATCGCTTTTTCACTCTCAATGTGGGCATCCACAAAATGCTCGTAGTTGATGATAAAGATCACCTCCGAGGACTTGTCACCAGCTCGGATGTCGAACGCATCACCGGCGAAGCAAAGTCACGGCGCAAACCAGCCCGTGATGCCAATTTTCGTCTCGTGGTAGGCGCCGCCATTTCACCGGTGCGTTTACCTAACGGAGAACTTGATCGAAAAAAAATCATCACTCACGTCAGCGAGTTAGTCGATGAAGCGGTCGATGCCGTAGCCGTTTCCACAGCGCATGGTCACACCGCTGGGGTTGGTGAAATGGTAAAACTGATTCGTGATGCCTTCAAGGATCTCACCATTATTGCCGGTAACGTTACCAGCGGAGCCGGCGTCGAATTCCTTTCCCGCGCAGGAGCGAATGCCATCAAAATTGGCCAAGGGCCTGGATCCATCTGCACCACCCGTATCGTGGCCGGAGTCGGCATTCCTCAACTCACGGCTTTGCACGTGGCCAGCCGCAACGAGGCCCGCCGTGGAGTACGCCTGATTGCCGACGGCGGTATTACGAAATCAGGCGATATCGTCAAAGCTCTCACCCTAGCCGATGCGGTCATTTTGGGTGGCCTACTCGCAGGCTGTCGCGAGGCCCCCGGTGAAATCATGGAAATTTCTGGCAAGATCTATAAACAATACCGCGGGATGGGCAGCCACGCCGCGATGAAAGCCGGTTCCGCCACTCGTTACGGTCACGACAAAAATGACACCGCTCGCAAAGTTGCAGCCGAAGGGATCGAGGCCCTGAAGGAGGTTTCTGGCTCTGTCGACGACGTGCTCGGCACCCTCATCGGAGGTGTACAGAGTGGCATGGGCTATCTTGGCGCCAAAAATTTAACCGAACTCCGCACCAAAGCTCGTTACGTCCGCGTCACGCCTGCAGGGCAAAAAGAAGCTTCACCGCACGATGTAATCGAAGTTGCGACTCGGCTCGGGTAAATTTTATAGGATAAACCCTTTTGGCAAAATTAATTTCCCTGAGGATCTTGCCAATATATTCATGGGTCAAAGAACGCAGCGATCGGGGGCCCCTGAACTCGTCTCACCGCAAACAAACCTATCCAGAACAGTCTTGGTTGAAGCGCGCCGTTAAGCTAAAAGAATCCTTACCGAAGCTTTCTTTAAGTAATCCAGAGATGTGTCGTATCATTCTCTCATCGTAACAGGAATTTACCACATCATCATGCCCCGTTTCATGCCATTTCGCTTTGCCGCTTTGCTGGGAATTTTAGGTGGATGGCTGCTCACCCCCGTCGCTCGCGCCACCAGCGTTGCGGCGCCGGAATTTGAGCAACTAGTCAGCCAAGCTGATTACGTCGTCCGCGTAGTCGTTAAATCTATCAACTCCGAGTGGCGTGAAAATCAGGGCCACGCTTACATCGCCAGCAAAGTTGAATTAGAGCTACACGAAATCCTTAAAGGCGTTCCGCCGCAACCGCTGGTGCTCGAATTCGTCGGCGGGCGCGTGGGCACGGAAGAACTCGTAATCGAAGGTGCCCCTAAATTTCATGTCGGCGAAGAAAATATTCTTTTTGTACAAGGGAACGGTCACCAAATTTATCCGCTCGTGGGGATTATGCACGGGCTCTATTTAATTTATAAAGAAACAAAATCGGGTCCAGCATACGTACTGCGCAGCAATGGGATGCCCCTCTATAGCGAGCAAGAGGTCGCTCTCCC
The DNA here is from genome assembly GCA_903856725.1 of uncultured Verrucomicrobiota bacterium. GTDB lineage: Bacteria > Verrucomicrobiota > Verrucomicrobiia > Opitutales > Opitutaceae > Lacunisphaera. Next base: position 10,912 of record CAIOCT010000128.1, on the reverse strand, counting down.
CATGACCGCTTGGGATGCCATCAAGCGGCTACACCCCCAGGCTCTCCCCATGACCGCCGCCGCGTTCAGCCAGAAGATTCGCTCCGTCGGCACCCACACGGCCCCAACGTCCGAGTTAGCCAAATAATCTCGTGCCACGCTTTTTCTTACTCTGCCTGCTTGTCCTCCTCGCTCCAGCGGCTTGGGGGTATACTTATATCAAAAATGCCGACACTGGCCTGCCCATTAAATGGAATCCTGGCACGGTCTCGTTGAGAATTTTACTCGGAACGACGTCAACGTTGATTGACGGCAGCAACTATAACACCAGCGCTCAAGCCGCCGCCCAAACGTGGAATGATGTCATCGGTAATTTAAAGTTTCAGTCACAACTCTCCGCGGCGGCCGCGGCGACTGATCATAATCGCTTAAATGAAATGGCTTTTGCTGCTGATATTTTTGGCAAAGCTTTTAGTGACACCACGCTAGCTATCACCACCACTTGGTACAGCGGCAATCAGCGCACTGAGTCTGATATAGTTTTTAGCACGAAGTGGACTTGGGATTCTTATCGGGGCGCAAAACGCACCGGGATCGTCGACCTTCAACGTGTGGCAATCCATGAACTTGGTCACTCCCTCGGACTCGATCATCCCGATGAAGATGCTCAGACGGTCAACGCCGTCATGAATAGTCACGTTAGCTCCATCGATACCATCACATCAGATGACACTGATGGGGCGCAGAATCTGTACGGCCCCCTTGGCATCCCTGCTAATGACAAATTTGCGAATGCCATCGCCGTCGTGCTCAGCAACGGCACAGCTAAAGTTACCGGCTACAACACTAATGCCACGAAAGAAACCGGCGAGCCCCGCCATGCTGATAACGCCGGCGGCCATTCCGTGTGGTGGAAATGGACTGCCCCGAGCAGCGGCACCATCACCGTGGACACACGCGGAAGCTACTCAGATACCACGCTAGGGATTTATACCGGTAGCACTCTCGCGAGTTTAACCACCATTGCCTCCAACGATGATATTGACCGCGGCATCGTCCAAGCGAGTACCGTAACCTTTTCCGCCGTGAGTGGCGTCACATATTACATCGCGGTTGACGGATTCGACGCCGATTCCTCAGGCCTAACGCTTAATCTCAACAGCACCACGATCGCCATCGGCAGCGCGCCGGTTATTACTACCCAACCGGTCAGCAAGACCGTTACGGCCGGCACCACAGCTTCGTTTAGCGTCCTGGCGAGCGGCAATCCCACCCCGACTTATCAATGGCAGAAAGGTGGCATCGGCATCAGCGGAGCCAATGCATCCACGTACACCATCGCCTCTCCGGCTAGTGGTGATGCGGGCAACTACACCGTCACGGCTACTAACTCCATCGGCACCGTGACCAGCAGCGTCGCAACGCTCACAGTTAACACCTTGCCGACCATCACAACCCAACCGGTCAGCGCCACCGCCACTGCCGGCACAACGGTCATTTTTAGCGTGAACGCAACGGCAGGAACTAGCTCTATCGCTTATCAATGGTCGCTGGGTAACCTCGCCGTGACTGGGGCCACGAGTTCCAGTCTCAACTTAGGAAATGTGCAGTCGAGCAACGCCGGCGATTACACCGTGACGCTCACGACTGCCGCTGGCTCTGTCACGAGCGCAGTAGCCACGCTTACGGTGACGCCAGCCCCCGTTGTTCTGCCCCCCACGCCGATTGTATCAACCAGTTCAGGCAGTGGTGGTGGTGGTGGCGGAGCACCCAGCCTCTGGTTTGGCGCAGTCTTAAGTCTATTGGTAATTGGTCGACGACTGAGCCGCCGACTCCATTAATTAGCGGCATGCCCTTTCTGCAGTCGCTTCGTAGATTATACCCCGGGAAATTACCTTGGCTCTTTATCGCCGTGGGATTGGCGACTCTGGTAATTCAATTCAATCCGAATTGGCGTGATGGATTAATCTATAACCGCTCCCTGCTACCAACTGGTCAATATTGGCGCATCTGGACAGGTCATCTCGTCCACTTTGGCTGGCCCCATTTCTTGGCTGATGCCGGGCTATTCATGATCATGGGCGGCCTGCTTGAAGCGCGCCATGCACGGTTCAGTCGTTGGGCGCTGCTGCTCATGCCCGCATTTATTTCAGCGATCATTTATTATTTTGATCCCAGCATGGTGCGTTACGCTGGACTCAGCGCGGTCAATCTCGGTCTCCTGCTTTATCTAGCCGCCCAAGGTTGGCAACGGCAGTGGTCAGATTGGTTCTGGCCAGCAGTACTCATTATCTACGTTGGCGAAATTATTTTTGAAATCATCCAAGGCGGTCGCGGCGGCGGGATGATTCATTTTGACGATCCGAGCATTCAGGTGGCGACGAGTGCCCATGTGGCGAGCGCCCTGTATGCATTGCTAGCCTGGGCGATGACCGCGCTGCACCAAAAACTACGGCCACCGCCGACTAGCGGTAACTAAATTATGGTCGATCTGGCGAAGCTTGCTTGCCAGCGATTCGCAGGGTGATTTATCAGTTTATCCGCTCAGTGCCTGCTGGCAGGCCCCACCCCACAACCCTTCGGAGCTCGCTTCGAGTTTTAGACCATCGCGCATGAATTCCCACGCCCCCGCCGACCTCAATTCACCCAATAAAATCCGCCTATTTTCCGTCCTGCTGGCCGCATTTCTGGGCTGGATGTTCGACGGCATGGAAATGGGATTATTTCCACTGATCGCTCGCCCAGCTTTATTGCAGATGCAACAAGCGCATGGGCTCACGTTAAGTGATTCGTTTGTCGCTCAGTGGATGGGCTACGCGACTGCGGCTTTCCTCCTAGGCGCGGCTGGCGGCGGCGTGGTGTTTGGTTGGCTCGGTGACAAAATCGGTCGCGTCCGCGCAATGGCCGCGAGCATTTTAGTTTATTCCGTATTCACGGGACTCATTTATTTCGCGCGCGAGCCCTGGCATTTATGCGCCTCGCGCTTCGTCGCTGCTCTCGGCATGGGTGGCGAGTGGTCGCTTGGTATCGCCTTAGTGATGGAAATCTGGCCGGAAAAACACCGCCCACTGATGGCTGGCATCATTGGAGCGGCGGCGAATGTCGGCTTCGCGTTGATCGCCGTTATCGCCATCTTTTTCAAAGTAACCATCGACTCCTGGCGTTGGGTGGCGTTGATCGGCGCAGCTCCCGCCTTGCTCACTTTCGTGGTTCGCCTCTTCATCCCTGAGTCAGAAAAATGGCAAGCGGCGGTGAAAGCCAGCCCCACAAAAATAAAGCCGTTGCAAGAAATCCTCGGGCCTAAGCTTCTAAAAACCACTCTGATTGCCACCGCGCTCTCCTCGGTTGCGCTCATCGGCACGTGGGGCTCGGTGCAATGGCTGCCACTCTGGGCAGACAAGCTAGCCGGCGTGGCTGACCCCACCGCCAAAGGTTGGACCGGCATGAGCGCTGGGATTGGCGCGGTGTTTGGCTGTCTGCTGGGCGCTTACATCGGTCGCTTCATTAGCCGCCGCATGGCCTATTTTCTCCTTTGCCTCGGATCCTTGATCAGCTGCGCCATTCTGTTTCGTGGCATCCATGCTTATGGCCCTCCTTTCTTGGTGATGACTTTTATGGTCGGAGCGCTCACTGCCGCTTTCTACGGGTGGCTGCCGCTCTATCTTCCCGAATTATTCCCCACCCGCGTGCGGGCCACAGGCCAAGGCCTTTCCTTTAATGCTGGCCGCATCCTCGCCGCGATGGGTGCGCTCCAAATGAGCTCGCTGATGCAGAGCTTTGACGGAAGTTACGCCAAAGCCGGCGCGATCATCACCCTTGTTTACGTCGCTGGCCTCGGCCTGATCTGGCTCGCCCCGGAAACTAAAGGTAAAGTTTTACCCGAATAATCAGGGTCACGAAAATCTAGCAGGTACATAAAATTTTAAGTGATCTGTACTTAAAGTTTCATTCTAAATCGTTTAATAACGCCGATTCGGCGTGGCCTATCGGCGCAGTCTTGACTAATTATTGAGCGGTCAAAGTGTTTCTGCTTCGTCGAGCCAAACGGCCTCGCGCCCACCTCCACATACTTTGCACTTTTCGTCTGCTGCATGATCTCACTGCCTCGCTCGCTCATTTTTCTTCTACTCGTTATTTTTTCTAGCTCATCGCTAGCCCGCGCCCAGATCGGGGATAACGCCGACAAACTCGGTGCCCCGCAGGTACCCCTCGTACCAGCCGATAAAATCCCCGCGGCGCCTGCCCTCACCCCCGAGGAGGCGCTCAAGGCCTTCACCCTCATGCCTGGGTTTAAACTGGAAATCGCCGCCGCTGAGCCACTCGTGCAAGATCCGGTGGCGATGACCTTCGGGCCCGATGGTCGGATGTGGGTAGTCGAAATGCGCGGTTACATGCCCGATCTCGACGGCAACGGCGAAGACGCCCCCGTCGGTCGCGTGGTGGTCCTGACCGATCGTGATGGCGACGGCCGCTACGATGACTCGCAGGTCTTCGTCGATAACCTCGTGCTGCCACGCGCTATCACCCTCGTGGGCGATGGAGTATTGGTTGGGGCCCCACCTGAACTCGCTTTTTGGCGCGATACCAATGGCGATGGTAAAGCAGACCAAAAGACCGTCATCGCCACCGACTACGGCGTAAAAGTTGATCCCAAGCGGCCTTTTCTCGCCAATCCCGAGCGCGCGCCCAACAGCTTACTCTGGGCGCAAGACAACTGGATCTACAGCGCAGCCTACACAAAAAAATTCCGCTACAACCAGGGCACCTGGGAAACCGCTAGCACCTTTTTCCGCGGCCAATGGGGACTCAGTCAGGATAATTTTGGCCACCTCTTCCATGGCTCCAACAGCGATCCGCTGCGCGTCGATATCATCCCCTCCGATTATCTCCAGCGTAACCCCAACCTCCGCTACCTCGCTGGCACCAATGTCAATGCGGCTGAAAATTTCTTCGTCTGGCCCATTCGCGTCAACCCCGGCATCAACCGCGGCTATCGCCCTGATTTTCTGCGCGACGGCAAACTCAAGGAATTTACCGCGGCTAACTCACCTTGGGTGTATCGCGGCGACCTCATGCCAGAATTTTATGGCAACGCCTTTGTCGCCGAGCCTTCGGCCAATTTCATCCGCCGCAACATCCTCACCGCCGGCCAGGGCACGCTCATCGGTCGTAACGCGTATCAACAACAGGAATTCATCGCTTCCACCGACGAGCGTTTTCGTCCCGTCGGTTTCAACACCGGTCCGGATGGGGCCCTTTACTTCATCGATTTCTACCGCGGCGTCATTCAGCACCGAATCTCGCTGACAAGTTACCTGCGCAAACAAAGCGAATCTCGCCACCTGGCTGATCCCCAGCATCTCGGTCGTATTTACCGCATCGTGCCTAACGATCGGCCAACTCCACGGCTTGCGCCATTCCCCCCGCTCACTTCCGCACAATGGGTCGAGCGGCTCGCGCATCCCAACTCTTGGTGGCGCGAAACAGCTCAACGACTTCTCGTGGAACGGCGCGACGCAACCCTCGCGCCCGCGATCCGTCAGCTGATCCTCACCAGTCCCCAACCACTCGGCCGCATGCAAGCCCTCTGGACTCTCGACGGCATGGACGCCTTGGATCGCGCGAGTATCGTGCACGCCTTAGCGGATCATGACCCAATAGTCCGTGCCTCAGCCGTTCGTCTCAGCGAGCGCTTTTTAAAAGATCCCAACGGCCGCGCCGAACTCGTGGCCCAACTTTTACCGCTAGCCTCCGATGCTTCGGCTGAAGTCCAGTTGCAGACCGTGCTGTCATTGGGAGAACACGGCGAACTATCGACCGATCTAATGCTCGCGGACATTGTCCGCACTCACCCACAGAACACCTATTTACGAGAAGCCTTCCTGAGCGGTGTTGGCGACCGCGAATTACCATTGCTCGAGCGACTCGTCGCAAATGCAGCCTGGTCTCCTGACGATGCCACTGCGAACGCCCTCCTGGCTGGCCTAGCGAATGGCATCTTCGCCTCACGCGATACCGCGCGGATCGAGCGCCTCCTTGCTCTCACGGCTGCGCAACCACCTAGCAGTGCCCGCATCGTAGCCTTACTCAATGGTATGATTGCTGGCGTCAACGGCTCTCGCCGACCGCTCTCCTTTGCCCACGTCCCAACGGGTTGGAACCTCCTCACAAAAAATCCGGCGCTCGCCGCCGCTATCGATAAATTAAACCCCATCATCGTTTGGCCTGGTAGAACAGACCTCGCCGCCGCCGCCACGATCGCCCCTCTTACTTCCGAGCAACAAGCACGCTTTGCCAACGGAAAAGTTTTATTCACGGCCGTCTGCGCACTCTGCCACCAAGTAACGGGACGCGGCCTCGATGGACTCGCGCCACCGTTACTTGATTCCGAGTGGGCCCTCGGCTCGCCGGAACGCACGGTGCGCATCGTTCTTCACGGCGTCCGCGGTCCCATCAAGGTCGCCAATCGCATTCACGCCGGCGACATGCCCGCCCAAGGTTTTCTTGATGACCAACAAATCGCCTCGATTCTCACCTACATCCGCCGCGAGTGGGGCCACGATGCTTCGCCCGTCGATCCCGCGCAGGTCACCGCAATCCGCGCAGCGACGAAAGCGCACACTGACGCTTGGAGCCCCGAAGAACTTAATCTGATCAAATGAACCCGACTGGGCTTTTCGATTTTCAAGTTAATGGTTTTGGCGGAATTGATTTTCAACGCGACGACCTCACCGCAGCAGAATTTACGCACGCCGTCGACGCACTGCGTAAACACGGCACCTCCGGGATTTTTGCTACGCTCATCACTGACGAAATAGATTTACTGTGCCGCCGGTTTGCTGCCCTTGAAAAATTATGCGCCACCGCGCCTAAAGCCGGCGCAGCAATTTTAGGTTATCATCTTGAAGGGCCATGGCTCAGTCCCACTCCCGGTTACCGCGGGGCCCATCCTGCGGGACCCATGCGGGCACCCACCCTCACTGATTACGAGCGACTCCAAGCTGCGGCCCAAGGCCGCCTCCGCCTCATCACCCTCGCTCCTGAGTGGCCAGGCAGTGCTGAATTTATTGCTGCCGTCACACGACAGGGCGTGCACGTCTCCCTAGGCCACACCAACGCGAGCGAGGCCGAGATCGACGCAGCCATTCGCGCCGGCGCCCGTTTTTGCACACACCTCGGCAACGGCTGTCCGCTCGAACTGCCGCGTCATGATAATATCGTCCAACGCCTCCTCGCCCGCGACGAGCTAACCGCCTGCTTTATTCCTGATGGGATTCACTTGCCCAAAGGAGTTCTCAAGAATTTTGTCCGCGCCAAACCCACCGGGCACGTCCTCTTCACGACTGACGCCATGGCGGGCGCGGGCGCCCCACCCGGTCGCTACACCATCGGACCGCACCTCATTGCCGTTGGCGCGGATGGCGTAGCACGGCAGCCCGGCGAGAAAAATTTTGCTGGCTCCACGCTTACCCCGGATGTCGGCGTGCGCCATATCGCTAATTGGCTCAACCTAACGCCCGAAGCTGCGTATCATCTCTGGTCCACTGCTCCGGCGACCGCTTTTGGTGTCACCCTTCCCGCCCTTTAATTTTTTCTCTTTTGCCGATCATCACTCCTCACCATTTCACCGCCGGCTGCTTGGCCGTCGATGTCCATCCTGATCGCGTCGCCCTTGGTCGCGCAGCAGCTCGTGCCGTGGCTGCGCATTTAGAAGCAGTCATAGCCCAGCAAGGTACCGCGCGGGTTATTTTTGCCTGCGCGCCTTCGCAAAATGAATTTCTGGCAGCCCTTATTGATCCCGCCCAATGCGGACGCACACTCGAGTGGTCAAAAATCACCGCGTTTCACATGGACGATTATGTCGGCTTGAGCGGAACCCACCCTCAAAGTTTTCGACACTATCTTCACGAGCACTTACTGCGTCATGTAAAGATCGGTTGTTTTCATCCACTGCCGGCTGAGGAATCAGATGCCGCCGCCGTCGCTGCGCGCTACACGGCCCTGCTACGGGCCCAGCCGATCGATCTAATCTGTATGGGCATTGGCGAAAATGGCCACATTGCCTTCAACGATCCCCCGGTGGCAGATTTTGATGATCCTCTGCTGGTCAAGGTAGTCGAACTGGATCTGGCCTGCCGCCAACAACAAGTAAACGACGGCTGTTTTCCGACGCTCACCGCGGTACCGCGTCATGCATTCACCCTCACAATCCCCGTCTTTCGCCAAGCACTGCGCTTGAGCATTCAGGTACCTGGTCCTCGTAAAGCCGCCGCGGTGCTTGCCACCGTTGAAGGCCCAATTACCACCGCGTGCCCTGCATCAATTCTCCGCCAACATCCCGCCGCCACACTCTATCTCGACAGCGCCGCCGCGAATCGGCTCTCTATTTAACCCACCCCACCCATCCTATGCTCCGCTCGATTCTTCTGCTACTTTTCATCTCTTGCCTATCCCTTCGTGGCGCTGAGCCGCTGCGCCTCGGTATCATCGGCCTCGACACTTCACATGTGCCGGCGTTTACCAAAACTTTTAATGACCCCAAGGATCCCGGCTATGTGCCCGGCGGGCGCGTCGTCGCCGCTTTCAAAGGGGGCAGCGCTGACATCGACGCGAGCGCGTCTCGCGTTGAGGGCTACACTAAACAATTGGTGGAAACCTATGGAGTTAAAATCTACGACACCATCGAGGAACTCTCACGCAACGTCGACGCCATCTTGATCGAGAGCCTTGATGGTCGCCCGCACCTTGATCAATTTCGCCGCGCCCTCGCAGCCAAGAAACCCATCTTCATCGACAAACCTTTCTCTAACTCGCTCAAAGATGCCGTCGAAATCATGCGCCTCGCTCGCGAGGCTGGCGTACCGATTTTTAGTTCCTCATCGCTCCGCTATGCGCCCGAACCCTACGCACCAAAACTCGCGCTCATCGGTAATATCACCTCTGCCTACTCCGTGGGACCAGCAGAATTCGAGCCCCATCATACCGATTTTTTCTGGTATGGAATTCACTGCGTCGAAGCGCTCTATACTGTCCTCGGACCAGGTTGCACGCAGGTAGTCCGTACGCACACCGCTAACACTGACCTCATCACTGGCATTTGGTCCGATGGCCGGATCGGCATCGCCCAAGGAAACCGCAAAGGATACAAAGGCTACGGCGTAACTGTGGTCGGAACCAAAGGGGTGACAACGGTTGGGGATAAATACAGTTACCACGGGCTCACGGTTGAGATTATGAAATTTTTCCAGACCGGCATTTCACCCGTCGCTCCCGAAACCACCCTCGAGTTGCTGGCCTTCATGGAAGCAGCCGATGAAAGCAAACGCCGCGGGGGCACGCCCGTAACGATTGCCGAGATCCTCCGGCAAGCCGGCTATCAATCGGCCAAATAATTTTTGGCCTGAGCCCTCGTCGCTATGAAATTCCCCCAATCAATCAGCGTCATTTCTGACGAGGTAGCCCAGGAACTATCCGTCATCACGGCCTTTCTGCGTGAGTTTAAAATAACTGGTCTCGAACTCCGCAGTCTTAATGGACGAGCATTCAAGGATCTGATGCCGGCCGATGTGGCGTCGATTGCGACCACCGCGCAGGCCGAAGGTTGGCGCGTTGTGGGCTGTGCCACGCCCGTCTTCAAATGCGACCTCGAGGACGCCACTGCCATTGCAGCTCACAGGGAGATTTTTAAACGCAGCCTCGAAATTGCGCATACTCTGAACTGCAACGTACTACGGGTGTTTACTTTTTTGCGTACGCCCAACCCAACAGCACCCGACAAACAGCGTCGTGTCAGCGAACACCTCAAAGGACTCCTCGACCTCGCCAGCGGAACGGGGATTCGGCTTGGCGTGGAGAATGAACACTCCTGCCTAGCTGCCACCGCAGCCGAAACCGCCGCCATCTTAGCCCCCTTGCCGACTGATCGCATTGGCGCCATTTGGGATCCGTGCAACGTTCTCTATGTGCCCGGCGCGGCGGCCCCGTCCCCAGCGGATTTGCGCCTGCTCGCATCACGCTTGCTCCATCTTCATGTCAAAGATGCCCGACGATTGGCTGCGCCCAAGCCGACTGAACTCATCGCCGCCGGTACCCCCGTGGGGCTTGGCCAAGTAGACTGGCGCGCTCATCTCGAAACGCTCCGCGCCATCGGTTACGATGGCTATCTTTCGCTCGAAACGCATTGGCGACTGGACAAGATTGATGACGCTCTCCTGCACCTACCCGCCGGCCATGCCTTTTCCCACGGCGGAGAAACCGCCAGCCGCACGTGTCTGCATAATCTGCAATCACTCTTCGTCACCGCATAGCCGAAAAATTGCCCGGTCGCTTGGGTCTAATGAAGCAAAGCGTTGGAATGAGCTGCGGCCTGCTCGGATTTGTGACTTAGTTTTCCATTGCCGCCCGTTTCTCCTTTCTTCCTGCTGAAACTCTTCGCTTCCACCTATGTCCCTGCTCCCTTTTTCCAGCCAGCTTATCGCCGATGTCGGCATCTCCCTCGGCGACGAGGGTAAAGGCCGCCTCATTCCTGAGGTCGCTAATGAATTACGTGGTACCCCCGCCGCCGTGTCGGTCGTCCTAAAGGTCAACGGTGGCGCCAACTCTGGGCACACCGCCGGTGGGGTTAAATTAAACCTCCTGCCGGCCGGTGTCGTCGTGCGTGATGCCGCGCACCTCTGCATTGGCAGCGGCGTCGTGGCCGATCCTCGCAAATTCACCTGGGAAGCCCGCCCACTTGAGCAAAAAGGTCACGCCATTTTCTCGCGCCTCGTCATCGACGAACGCGCAATGGTCTCCGATCTTACCCACCGCCTGCTCGATCTCGCTTGGGAAAATTATCGCACCCAAATTCTCGCCGAAGAACCTCGCGGCTCCACCGGTCGCGGCATCACCCCCGCCTACCTTGACGAGGTGGGCCAAGCCCAAATCACTTACT
>CAIOCT010000127.1 GCA_903856725.1 uncultured Verrucomicrobiota bacterium | reverse complement strand
ATTGGCGCGGCGGGTCAGCTCGGTCGGCCCCAAGCCGGTTTGCGCTGCGGCTTCTAGCTCAGAAAATTTGATGCGAAAATCCGCAAACGCGCGGATCTGACGTAGGTGCGGGAGGGTCAACTCGACAAACGTCTCCGGCGGAAACGGCAGCGGGAATTTTGGTACGAAGGACGCGTCGGTTTTCATAGCTGCCAAGCGCGCGATCACCTCCTCCGCGCGGCGCAGATCATGAGCTGGATCAGCCGTGCCGAGTCGGTGCGTTGGCAGCCACATCCAGTATGTATCCCAGGAAGGTCCGGTGCGCACATCCTGAATCAGCTGAAGCGCCGCCAGCATCACCGGCCCATTGCGCGGACCCCAAATACCCTCCGCAATCTCTCTCAGGAGCTCGTCGGGGTCGCGCTCGGGATTCCACAGGAGCTGACCGGCAGCATACAGACTGAAGATGTTAGTCAGGTGGCAGGCCTCCATCTCCGACCAATAGGTGATCGGGTGGATGCGGTCAGCGCCCGCTTTGATCTGCCGGTAAAATTTTGCGAGTAGCTGAGCATTGACGTGCTGCGTCGGGATCTGATCCGATTCGATTTCGGCGGTGTGCCAGCCCCACACGCCGATTTCTAAGCCGTGCGCCTTGGCTGACGCGTGCAGCGCTTCGCGCCGACCCGGCGGATAAGTGTGGGGCATCGTGTTCTCGAGGAAAAGGACGTCCTTAAATCCGTGCGCCAGTAGCTCCTGCATATAGGTCGTCTCTTCACCTGCATACCAGAAGTCTACGCCAAGTTTTACCTGAGGATTTAATGCGCGAAACTTATTTCGCAACAGGCCCATGTAGTTGAATACATCCGTGCGATTTTTGAGATTACCGGGATCATAGAAATGTGTGATCAAGAGATCTACATCAGGTGCCAGCTCGGCATAACCGTCGTAGTAGCGCTCGAAGGTCGAGCGCACGGCTGGGTCGTCGAAAGCAGTTTTTCCCGTCGCTGGTGCGTAGGTGACACTCGGGTCTACCCAGCCGAAATTGTTGAATTGTGCGGCCCAGACCCAGAGGGTGATCTCCTGTCCATTCTCGCGCAGGGCATGGGTGAACATTCGCAGCCGGCCGTGATAGGCTTCGCGGGAACCGACCGCCGCATAATTTGCGACTGTATCCATGAGTTGCGAACCACTAAAGCCGAACCAGTCAAACATCTCGACGTAGGCCGCTACTTGCCGATCGCTATAGAGCCAGACGTTCATGCGCTTGTCGGCGTTGGGATTGTTGAAGACCCCTCGCACTAATTCCGGGCTCCAAGCACACAGCGTCCATTCTCGCCGCGGAATCCACGGCCGCTCGGCTATCCGCACATCGGGCAGTACCAGTCCAGGCGCGCGCTGTTCGCTCCGGATCACGAGGCGCTGCACCGCGCGCTTCAACCCGCGGTCTGTCTGGCCCGCGGCGATAATTAATGCATGACCGTCGAGCCGGCGGGTCTCGAGAGCGAAGCCCTCTGGGGAATCGGCCGGCACGGCGAGGTCGGCGGATAAGCCCAAGCCATTCGTGGATAAAATAATCGCTGGGGCCCCGGCCGGTACGGTGGCAAGATCCGCCACGACGCGTGCGGGGGTGCCGAGGACTTTACTGATATAATCGGTCAGCCGGTCCGTCACACGCTGCTCCAGGGCGGTCACGGGCCGCGCCACTACGTACGCTGGCTCACCAGCGTGGAATTCCACGGCCGCCACACCGAGGTCGGCACTCAGTAGCGCGATCGCCATGAGTATGCCCCGCCGCCAAAATTTGAAAATGCGGTGAAGTGTGACGAAGTGAAGAGGAAGCTCGTGCATAAAATAAAGAGGTCAGTATAAAATAAAACCTGCTGGCTTCCGAGCCAGGAAATTACTGGCGGCGGAGAATTTTTTTCGACCAGCTTAGGTTTGAAGCGGTTAGCGGGAGCGAGGCGCGGGCGGGGGAGAGGCCGACAGCGAGGCGGTTACTTATTTTGGCCCGGGGTGCTGCCAATCCTGCGGGCTTGGATTGAGGCACCGCCAATACAATTAAATTTCCTGACCGCACCCACATTCCCCTCGACGACCCAGAAATTGATATCGGCGACTCCTAGATTCTTAGGGTCGTTAATATCACTGACGAGCTTCTGCCAAGCGTTGCCGGCATCCGTTTGTCCAGGGCCCGGTTGTTCCGTGTTCATCTGTTCGATCGAAAATCCGTGCCGGCCGGAAACGGTAATGTGATGGGTGTTGCGGTATGTGCCGACCCGACCGAAACGGGAGGCATGATGAGCGAAGACAAATTCCAAGCCGTTGATGTTAGCGGCCACCACGATCTGATTCCCGTCGGTGTGTTCATTGACGAGAATGCCGGTATGATACCCAGTCACTACCAGATTTCGCAGGATAGTGAGGGCCGCATTATTGCAGGCTGGCGTGATCACCCCGCTGGTCCCATGCGTTGGTTGAGAAGCCTGGACGTCGTAAACACCTGTGTTCACGAAAACATTCTCGATCTTGCATTGCAGGGCGTGCCGCAAATCGATTCCCCCAATACTGGGATCGTCATCCGTCCGGATCTCTAGATTTCGGATGACCACATAGACTTCGGAGAATGTTCCATCCAGAGAGTTGGCCGAGGTCTTGACAGAAATAACCGCGGGGCCTGATTTGCTGAGGCTCTTGATGACCGTGCTGTTGTTCTGCAACGGGAATGACCCGACTGTTCCGAAGACGGGGGTAGGCTCGATTTCTCCCACGATTTCCACGGTAATCCAAGTCGGTATCGTTTGCGGAACCACCGGGATGAGAATTCGGCCGCGATAAACTCCCACCGGTAGGTACATCCGCCCGCCTCCGGCCTCGACGATCGCTTTCAGGCAAGCTGAGAAGGCTGCAGTGTTGTCCGTCTGGTCGTCACCCACCGCCCCGTAGTTTAACACATTAAAAACCTGCGAACGCACACTCCGATGTGCTGGATTAATTGTCTCACCAAGAACCACGTGGCTGGTGCTCCCAGTCATCATCCACCCCCAGAGCAGTATTAAAAATATCTTCTTCAACATAGATGATCTATTCTGAACCAACGACCTGTTTTGCGCACGTTTAATTCTTTTGATGCTTTGTGATTTTTCACAAGCGAACCATTTTCTGGTTCGTCCCTGATGAACCAGCCCAAGAAAAAGCAGATGCTATCGGCAGCAGTCGGCAGAGATCGGGGGTGCTAAACTTCATGCGTGATTTTTATCAAAATCTTGGCGTGCGCGCTAGCTAGCTACATCGCCGAATCGAGCCACGTGTTACAGCGCGTTATAACATCTCCAATTTACCCTACTGATCAAAATTTAACTGTAGAAAATCAGGCGGAGTGGTCGGGCGAGCAAGGGAATGAAAGACTGCGGGGCAAGGATAGCGGTGCTTGATTGAAATCCTCGCTTTCAAATCGCGGTTAATTATAACCTGTCGCGTGGACTGCGCTGAGACCAAATTTTCACCACAGCGATCATACTGGCTCGGCTGCCTGGCGCTGCAGGCCCATTGACCTCAACTCCACACCGAGCCAAGATGGTCAATATTCCTTTCAGTTATGGCCTCCAACGACTCCCGTTATCGGGCCTCACCAACCGAGCTCCCACGGGCCGCAGTTGTCAATTGATGTGGGCTGCACTCATGCGCCTTGTTATTTCCAAAATCCCCTCAGCTAAGATCAGTCCCATTAGATAAATTTACTGAGAGCCGTTGAGAGACGGTGCGGTGAGCGGAAGTT
>CAIOCT010000126.1 GCA_903856725.1 uncultured Verrucomicrobiota bacterium | reverse complement strand
CAGCTGCCCAGGAGTCGTCCAACGCTGGTCAACTAACCATTGTCCGCAGTCGACGAAATCATTGAACGTATTCATTTTTTTATCCATTCGACCAGCTTCGCGCCATTCTTCGCCGAGTTCGCCACCGCCACGAATATGCGCGATGATGTAAATAATGCCTCGGTCAAGCAGACTGACCCGACTGCTGCTAAAGGCTGCGGGCATGCTGAGGCCATATGATCCGTAGCCATAGAGCCAGAGCGGTTGTGGTTTCGTGCGATCCAGGTCAGCGCGATACACGATCGAGAGCGGTATCTTCGTGCCATCGCGCGCCGTCGCCCAGAGTCGCTCTGATTTATAATGCTCAGGTTTGAATCCACCCAGCACCTCGTTCTGCTTGATGAGGGTTCGCTCACCGGTGATTAAGTTTGCGGCATAGACCGTGGCGGGGCGCACGAGTGACTGGTAATTGAATTGATAAACGGTGGCGCGATAATCCCAATTACGGTCTGCGCTGACCTCATAAGTAGCCTCGGGCATGGCGAGGCGGGTAGATGTTCCCGAAGCAAAGGTGTAGCTACGCAAATGAGGCAGCCCATTTTCGCGTTCGGCGATGACCATATAATTAGCAAACATATCAATCCCCTCTATTTTAATCGCGGAATTAGGGGCGATAAGATCGGTGGTGACGTTCGGTTGGCTGATCGGAGCCTGACAAATCTTATAATTTTTGGCTCCGGCCCGATTTGTTACGTAATAAAACTGTCCGTCCCGATGTTCACTGTAATATTTAACATTTTCGGTCCGGCCCAAAAGAGGCTGAAGCTTTGCCGCTACCTCAGCACTGGCGAGCGCCCACGCTTCGCTGGTTTGTTTACTTTCAGTGTGAATAAAAATAAATTTCCCGTCGCGGGATTTATCAACTTGGAGATTATAAAGTTCGTCTTTCTCTTCATAAACTAACTCAGCTCGCCCGCGGCTGAGGGTCCAACGGTAAACCTTATCCGAACGCTTAGCTTCATTCTCGGTCCCGTAGTATATAATATCATGGCCAGCTCCCCATTCTAAACTAGAGACTGCGCCAATTTTTTGGGAAATGAGGGCCTTGGTCGCCAAGTCCATTACAAATACTTCGTATTGGCGGTAACCCGTCCAATCGATCGAGTAGGCGAGTCGGGCTCCATCATCACTGACGCGAAATTGACCAACGGCGATATAAGTATGCGTCCCAACGAGCGTATTGAGGTCGAGCAGGATTTCTTCAGTCGCCGCGCCACTGCTGGGTCGCCGGCAGTAGAGGGGGTACTGTTTATTTTTTTCCGTCCGGGTGTAGTAATTGTAGCCAAGCCAGGTTACGGGTGCGGAGGAATCATCTTCTTTGATCCGGCCGATCATCTCTTGATAGAGACTAGCGCGGAGATTGGCGGCAGGCGCCAGCACGGCCTCGGTATACGCGTTTTCTCGCTCGAGATAATTAATAACTGCAGGATTTTCTTTCTCCCTAAGCCAAAAATAATTATCCACCCGCGGATCTTCATGGACGGTCACATTTTTCGGCTGGGGCGTAGCCACAGGGGGACGTGGAAGGGTGAGGTCGAAGCTAGCTTGAGCCGTGAGAGTGAGAGCACACATAGAGATAACCGCGGTACTAAATTTCATAGTTAAAAGATGGCTTAAAGTGAGCGACCATAACTGCGCATAGCCTGTTTTTACAAAAAAATTCAGTAAGCGAGGATCAGGCCTTGGGCGCTAGCTCATTATTGAATATTAAGCGCTTCACCAATTCCGTCAGACGTACGCTTAATAAAGTATCTTCTTGCTCGGTGGTCATTTGGTAGGTGCTGCGTTGCGTTGCGCGTTCGGCTAGTTCGGCACTCAGCACGTAAATGAATCCCCGCCGGACAAAAAGCAAAGAGCCGCGCTTGGCTTGAACAGGTACCCAGCCAGGGGCCGCGGTGATTTTAGATTTATCTTCAAAAAATGAACCGCCGGGCAAGAGCGCGTAGGTTAGCAGAGCGCCATCGTTCAATTCGGGTAAAAAGCGCGCGCTTTGGATCGCGGCACCAGGGAAGCGTTTTTGAAAATCAGCGAGGACAAATTCAGTGAAAAAATACAAGAGATAGTCTCGCCGGGCGCTCGTCTGGAACTCCCACCGTTGCGAGGCATCTTGGGGGAAACAGGCTATACTGATATGCGTGTTGTAGCTGTCACTGAAGGTAACGACATTCTCTGTATCAGTAATGGTGCCCCCTAGTTCATGCAATACGGGGGCGATAATCTTATATTCTCCAGTCGCTGAAAGATACAGGTCCCCCTCTAATTTCCCCATGAGTCCAACAGACTCTGCCGACACCGCCGCCGGCAGGTTGCACCCGATAGCCAGGGCAAGCATGAGACGGGAGGACATCCGGAAATCCTGACAAAACACAGGCATCGTGAAAAGAATTTTAAGCGGGCCGTGGGTTTTCCCCGAATTTCTGCCATAGGCTCACGGGAATTTGCTCGGGACGAGTCTGTGGCCCGAGACCGGTAGCCGCCAAATCGCTCAGCCAAGTCTGCGCTTTCTCTGGGGATAACTTGCCGCGCAAAAGCCCCCCGATTTGTTTCCGGCGCTGCTGAAAACAAGCGCGAATGAGTGCTTTATTTTCGGCTGTAAAAATAAATGGACTGGGCTTACGGACGAGTTGGAGTAGGTAAGATTCAATATCCGGGCGGGGATAAAAACAGGAGGCGTCAACCTTATGCCCAGGCGCAACGTCGAAGACGGCTTGCAGCAAAATCGAGATGGCTCCGAATTGTTTGGAACCTGGCTTGGCAACATAGCGTTGCGCGGCTTCTTGCTGCAGCATCAGCACCATGCGCTCAGGCAAGGGACCCGAGAGCACGGCATCGAGCCAAGGAGTGGCGATCGCATATGGCAGGTTCGCCACAATCTTAAAAGAAGTTGCGCGGGTGGGCGGTAGCCCTGCCAGCGGGGCGTCCATCGCATCACCTTCCATTAAATGCAGTCGCGATTGCGTAGAGGCTAAGGTGGTGAGCAGATGGGCGTGCAGTTGCCGGTCTTTCTCAACAGCCCAAACTTCCGCCCCAGCCGAAAGGAGTGCGTTCGTTAAAGTTCCTAAGCCCGGTCCGATTTCGACGACCGTATCACCGTGACCAATCCCGGCAAGTTCGAGCGACTTGTGAACAATATTTCCGTCGACCAAAAAATTCTGACCCAAAAAATGCTTAGGCTGGTGATTAAGCTGCGTGAGCAGGTCACGCGTAGTCGTAAGTGAAAGCGGCATCGAAAGAGTGCTCAATTTTGGCGGCGAAAATCGCGGATTAAATTAGCAGGGTTGGGCGACCGCATGAGCGCTTCACCAACAAGCACGGCGCGGGCACCCGCGGCTTTCACGCGGGCCGCGTCAGCCGGGGTGCTGATCCCACTTTCGCTGACCGCAATCACCCCTTTGGGGAATAACGGAATCAGTTGCTCGCTCAAGGTGAGATCAGTTTTGAATACCGCCAAATCACGATTATTTACCCCAATGATTTGCGCGTTGTGGTCCAGCGCGCGGGTGAGTTCTTCGCGATTATGAATTTCGAACAGTACGTCGAGTCCCGCTGCCTTCGCCGCAGCGTGCAGTGCTCTGATTTCTTCATCCTGTAAGGCCCGAACAATAATCAAAATCGCGCTAGCCCCCGCGATACGGGCTTGCTGGACCTGAATCGGATGCACCATGAAATCTTTGCGTAAACAGGCCAGGGCCGGCAGGTTAGTAGCAAAATCTTTGGTGACGGCCGCTAAATCGGCGAGTGTCCCCCCAAAATATTTTTCATCTGTTAAAATTGAGAGGGCGCTGGCCCCAGCGCTTCGGTAACGCAGCGCTTGTTCGAGCGCTCCGGTATTGGCGCTAATCACACCCGCCGAGGGCGAGCGTCGTTTAATTTCTGCAATCACCGCGAGTTGACCATCTGGTCGGCGGAGTGCTTGTAAAAAAGAAGGGGGGCGGGGAAGCGTCGCGTTGAGCTCGCTAAGCTCATCGATAAATACCGGCCTTAAGAGGGGCGCGATTTCGTGCCGCTTGTGCGTCATTATTTCAGTCAGCTTATCCATGGAGATGACCTTACGAAACACACGAAATCGCTGGATTGGAAACTGAAAATACTCAGCTTTTTAGGTGTCTTTCGCGGAATTCCTGATTACTCACAGGGTCTATGTCAGCCATCGAAGACCTCTGCCAAACTATGGTTCGCCTCCGTGCCCCTGACGGTTGCCCCTGGGATCGTGAGCAAACACATCAAACCCTCGCGCGTTGCCTGATCGATGAGGTGAGTGAATTACTTGAGACCATTGATCGCCACGATCTGTCTCATATGCGTGAGGAACTGGGCGATGTTTTGGTACAAGTCGTGTTTCATGCTCAATTAGCAGCGGAACGAGGTGACTTTAATTTTGAGGACGTCGCTCGAGACATCAATGCCAAGCTAGTCCGGCGCCATCCGCACGTCTTCGGCTCGGGGCAAGCTGACAATTCCGCTCAGGTGATTGAGGTTTGGGAGAAAGTTAAGGCTCAAGAAAAGGCGGCGGCAGGCAAAACGCAGTCGACCCTCTTTAAGCATCTTCCACCGCAACTGCCGGCCCTGATGTTTGCTGAGAATGTCTGGAAGCAAATTGATAAAGCTAAGCTACCCACTGCTGGTGTGATTGATGCCGATCAAATTGCGGCTCTCGGTCCGCAACTTGATCAAGCGACCCTCGGTCGCATGCTGTTCGAGTTGACGGCAGCCGCTCGTGTTACTGGTCTCGATCCGGAAGGCGCCCTTCGCCAAGAGACGACCCGCATTATGCAGGCGCTAGAGCATCCGGCAACACCGCAACCTATTAATCGATAGCCTGTGATCGCCGTAATCAATAGCCCAGTATTTCTGCCATGAAGGTCGAGGCTCTTGCGTCGGGGTATTTTATTTTCCTGTGAAAAAAATGTCACCACGGGTGATCGTCCCCATCGCGATTGTGGCCGACTGGTTGCAACCATTTACAGATTACCTTACCAAAGAGCGTCGTTACTCGAAATACACCGTACGCAATTATCACCAAGCCCTCGTTGATCTCTACGCCTGGCTTGAACAGACGAAACGAGCGACCCAAGGATTTGCGCAGCTCACGCCTCGTGATACGCGAGATTTTATCATCGAAGCTCAGCGTCGGTTTAACCGGCGTACCTTGCATAATCATGTCGCGGGATTGCGGACCTTTTTTCGCTATTGGCTGCAGCAAGGCAAAGTAACCCGCAATCCATTCGTCGGCGTACCGCTACCTAAATTGGAACGGGCTTTGCCGAAGTTTTTAACTGAAACCCAAATGACCCTGCTCTTGAGTGGGCCTCAAAAATTGCTCCTTGCGGAGAGTTTGGACGCGGCCAGCGCGTGGCGCGATCGTCTCGTCCTGGAGTTGCTCTATGGCGGTGGCTTTCGCGTGAGTGAGCTCGTGGCCTTGCGTTATGCAGCGATCGATTTCGAGGCGGGGACTGCCCGGGTCATCGGGAAGGGGCAGAAGGAACGGATTTGCCCTCTCGGCGCAGTCGCTTTGGCGGTTCTTAAAAAATTCCGGGAAACCTATGCCCCACGAGTTGATCCACAAGATCCCGTCATTACGGTAGCCCCGGGTCAGGGTATGACCCCGCGGGCGGTCCAGTTGTTAATAAAAAAATACCTAGCGCTGGCTGACCTGCCGATGGATATATCGCCACATAAATTACGACACTCTTACGCTACTCATTTGCTTAATTCCGGAGCCGATTTACGGGCGGTGCAAGAATTGCTTGGACATGTTAATTTAACGACCACGCAGATTTATACGCATACGAGCGTCGCCCGACTAAAAGAAATATACGCCAAAGCGCATCCGCGCGCATAACCGCCAAGAGCAGCTAGAGGTTTTTAATGGCTTGGGTAACTACGGTACAGGCCCGATCGATGGCCGCCCCTTCGTGGGCCGTGCTTAAGAACCACGATTCATAAGCGCTCGGCGGAAGATAAACCCCTTGGTCTAAGCAATTCTGGAAAAACCTGCCAAATAATTTGGCGTCCGAGGTGAGCGCACTGGGCAGATCGCGTACCGGCGTCGAAGTAAAAAACAAACTAAACATGGAGCCCACTTGCGGCGCTTGGAGCGCAATGCCCTTGGTTTTCGCAGCCGCCAGAGCGGCACTGCAAAGCTGTCGGCCCAGTGCGTCGAGGCGCGCGTACGGTTTGAGTTCCGCCAGCATTTGCAGTGACGCAATGCCCGCCGCCATCGCGAGCGGGTTTCCGCTGAGAGTGCCGGCTTGGTAGACCGGGCCGAGCGGAGCTAATTGGTCCATAATTTCGGCGCGTCCGCCAAACGCGCCGACCGGTAGGCCACCACCAATGATTTTACCTAAGCAGGTAAGGTCAGGCGTGATTTTTTCGAGTTCTTGCACGCCGCCAGCCGCGAGCCGAAATCCCGTCATCACTTCATCAAAAATTAATAAGGAGCCGTGCGCACTGCAGCTTTTGCGGAGGTGCTGGTGATAGCCGGCATCGGGTTTGATAAAACCGACGTTGCCAATGTAAGGTTCAAGGATAACGCCGGCAATTTTTCCTGGGTGAGCAGCGAAAGCGGCATCAATTGCTGCAGTGTCGTTGTAGGGTAGAACAATTGTTTCTTGCGCGAAGACTGCGGGAATACCCGCACTGTCAGGATGCCCGTGCGTCAGGGCCCCAGAGCCAGCCTTGATCAGGAGCGAGTCAGAGTGGCCATGATAGCAACCGGCAAATTTAATGATTTTATCACGCCGGGTGAACCCGCGGGCTAGACGAATCGCCGACATCGTGGCTTCCGTGCCACTATTGCACATGCGGACTTTTTGAATTGAAGGGAAAAATTTAACGATCAACTCCGCCATGGTTACTTCTGCGGGATTAGGCGTGCCAAAACTGGTGCCTCGTTCCAACGCGGCCGCAATGGCGGCTTTGATGTGCGGGTGATTGTGCCCATGGATGGCGGGGCCCCAGGTACAGACAAAGTCGATCAACTCACGGCCATCGACGGTAGTGAGCGTGGCGCCATGAGCTGCCTGAGTGAAAAATGGGGCGCCCCCGACTGAGCGAAAAGCGCGGACCGGTGAATTAACCCCGCCGGGCATTAGCTGCAGGGCTCGGGCGAACAGTTGGTCGGAGAGTGGGGCAGACATAAAAAAGACGGCGTTGAATTAACTAACGTATTTTTGGACTATGGGAATGCGGCGCCCGACGCCAAAGGCTAGGGGAGTGATTTTTAGTCCCGGAGCCGCCTGCTTGCGCTTGTATTCATTAAGATCAACTTTGCGTACGACATCGTTTACAATCGCGGATGAAAAACCTTGGGCAACTAAGTCGGCGCGTGCTAAGCCTTCTTCCACGTAGCCCTTGAGAATAGCGTCAAGCATTTCATAGGGCGGCAAACTATCCTGATCAGTTTGGTCGGGACGCAATTCTGCGCTGGGCGCCTTTTCGATGCTACTCGCGGGAATAATTTCTCCGTGACGATTAATCCAGCGAGAGAGAGCATACACCTGCATCTTGAATACATCGCTAATGACCGCGAGGCCCCCGCACATGTCACCATAAAGGGTGCAATACCCAACCGCCAATTCACTCTTATTTCCGGTGGTGAGGAGCAGAGCTCCAAATTTATTTGAAATGGCCATCAGCAGCAGGCCGCGCGCGCGGGCTTGAATATTTTCCTCGGCAATGTCGCGAACCCGGCCTGTAAAAATGGGCGCCAGCGTTTGCTCGGCGGCAGTAACAGTATCCGCAATCGAGAGTGTATGGTATTCGATGCCGAGTTGCTGCGCGAGTATCCGGGCATCATCTTTGCTGTGCTGACTCGAAATTACAGATGGTAAACTGACCCCAATAACATTTTTCGGGCCTAACGCTTCGGCGGCAATCACGGCGGTCAGCGCAGAATCTATACCGCCGGAAAGGCCCAGCAGCGCTTTTTTAAACCCCGTTTTTTGGGCGTAATCTCTGACCCCAAGAACGAGGGCATCGTAAATATCAGCCAGCTCTTCCTGCTCAAAAGTTCCGTGGCGATACGGTGCTTGAGTCGCCGTCGCTTCGCCAATCGTAATAACTTTAAGCTCCTCGCGAAAGGCGGCCAACCCGCCGAGTATTTGCCCCTCGGCGTCGCAAGCCACACTCCGTCCGTCAAAGATAATCTCGTCATTGCCGCCGATGGCATTGACGTAAATTACCGGACAGCCGAGTTGCTGGGCGGTATCACCGATGAGCTTATGGCGTAGGCTGCCTTTACCATGATTCCACGGACTAGCCGAAAGATTTACCATCAAATCGCAATGTTGTGCGGCGAGTTGCTGCACGGGCACCACTCCATGATATAAACGCCGCGTCGAAATCATCGCATGAGTCCAGATATCTTCGCAGATGGTCAGTCCGATGCGCTTCCCCTCGAACACGATCACCGTTGGTTCGGCCGCAGGTTCGAAATAACGATCTTCGTCGAAAATATCGTACGTGGGTAACAAACATTTACGCGCGGAAGTGAGGATTTTCCCTTGGTGGCAAAAAGCGGCTGCGTTATAAGCCGCTCGACCTTGGCCAGTTTGATTAGCCTCAGTGTAACCGACAATTGCGGGCACGGTACCGATCTCCGCGGCGATTGCCTGCGTGGTCCGTTCTACATCGGCGATGAAGCGCTTTTTAAATAAAAGATCGCGCGGTGGGTAACCTGAGACGACGAGTTCAGGATAGAGAACCAGCTCTGCACCTTGAGCCACGAGCGTGTGGTAAGCTTCGAGGATACGGCGACTATTGCCCGCGAGGTCGCCGACGATGGTGTTGATTTGAGCTAAGCCAATGCGCATGGGATGAAACCTGACTTTGAGGGCAAAGTGCTGAACTGCAACCTCAAGCCACCATTTTACTCAGGACTTTTTCATTGCGAGCGGACCGCTGACAAAGCAATCCAGTGGACCGCCGTGGCCTGATCAGGCCTAACGGGTGATCGACCAATGAATTTGTCAGCACAGCGCCTTATCCTTGCCTCCGCCTCACCGCGACGGAAAGAGCTGCTCGCGTCGCTCGGGGTTAAGTTTGAGATCATCCCAGCTGAGGTGATCGAGCATGAAGCTCCTGATGCTGATCCTCGCGAAATGGTACGGCATAATGCTGCTCTCAAAGCCGACTGGGTTGCTGCTCAGCACCCCCAGTCCACCGTGATCGGAGCGGATACGACTGTGTTTGTTGGAAATACTGTTTTGAACAAGCCGCGCGATGCCGCTGAGGCTCGGAGCATGTTGCGCCTCCTGAGTGGAACGCGGCACACTGTTTTTACAGGGCTGGCCATTCGCCGTCAGGCTGACGGCCTAAGTCTTGATCGGGGTGTCGCGAGCGAGGTTACCTTCAAATCATTAGATGAAGCTACGATCGAACTTTACCTGAGCCGAGTCCACACCTTGGACAAAGCAGGCGGCTACGCTATTCAGGAGGCCAGTGAGCTAATTATCGCAGGATTTACGGGATCACTCTCGAATATTGTGGGTCTACCACTAGAAGAAATGAAACAACTTTTGACTCAGGCGGGTCTGACCCGTTGATTAAATCCTGTGCCTGCTCCGTCCATTCCTGCGTCTGACCGTCCCGCTGATATGCTCGGCCGTGGCCCGCTGGACCGCTCTATTATCATCGGCATCGCCTGTACGATTCTCTTTCACATCCTGTTGATCCTATTTTCGCCGCAATTTGCCTTCACTAAATTTTCAGGAGTACACAGTGGCATCAACGTAACGCGGTCTAAACCTGGAAAAACTTTCGACTTTGAGCTCGCCCAGCCCGCGCCTAAGCCGCGCGACCCTTTTAAGTTTGTTGAAACTAACTCAGCCGCTCCGGAAAATATTCCGGATAAAACTGACAACTTTAGCAACCGGAACCAACAGTCCGCTCAAGAGGTCGCTGCCAAAGAAAAGGATCCTGAAAATCGCCCGAGCATTCAAGGGCAGGATAAGATTAAAAACGATACCGCCATCGTTTCTGGTAATTTAGCCCCCCCGCAGCCACCGAGTGCCCCGAGTCGCGACCCGAGTAAAGACGAAGCCGCCGATCGGGCTGAGCAGTTAGCGCGCGCCGAACAGGTTCCGTTAAATGGCTTCGAGAAAATTGAAGGAAAATCTGAAGATGGTATCGCCATGAATAAGGCTAAATCCAAAGCACCAACGACCCATGCGGATAAGGCGGTTGAAGGAGATGCACATTCCAAAAATCTCGAGGGGGGGCTCGTCGCTGTTCAGCAGACTGCGCATGCGCAACCCAAGGAAAGGCCCCGCTTGGCCTCCACCTCGCTCAATCGCACCACTGTTCTGACCACCCGTCTCGCGGGTGCTGCTAATGTTGGGATTGTCGGTCGCGACGCGCACTGGAGTGAATATGGTGAATATCTCAACGAGATGCTCGAGATCATCCAAGTCACCTGGTATCGCATTCTTGAAGAGAGTCGCGTTTCGCCTCCGCGGGGCTCGCATGTGGTTATTACTTTCAAAATTAATGCTAAGGGCGAAACAGATATTGTGAAGGTCGAGGATGCCGACAGCGGTAAGCAAGGGGTTTTCTCATGCCAAAATGCGATTACGTATCCCCAACCTTATCGTAAATGGTCGCAGCAAATGATCGCCGTTCTCGGTGATCAACAGGAGCTCACCTTGGCCTTCTATTACCAATGAGCGTCCTTTCCACAGATTTCTGGAGTACGCTGCCGTTGGCGACTGGCGTTCAATTGCTAGCGCGCGATGCCAATGGTCTGGCTGCATTTGATAAACCTTTCGGGGTGCTTTCACACCCCAATTCATCCCAGGATGAACCGCGTTCTTTGCTAACCTGCCGTTACGACAAAGAGACCCAATGTTTTAGCTGGAAAGCTGCTGATGGCAGTGACCGTCAGTTGTGGCTGCTGAATCGACTCGATTCTGCTACGTCCGGAGTGATCTTGACCGCGGCCAGCGAAAAACTGGCTATCGCGATTCGCGAGCACTATCTAAAAAAGCAAGTAACCAAAATTTATCAGGCGTTAGTTTTTGGTAAGCCACACAAGGATTCTGAATCCTGGTACGATCAACTTGCGGTAAAAAATATCCGTGGCCAATTGCGCACCTCCCTCATTGGTAATGTGCCGGCAGAAACGCGCTACCGTTTAATTAAGCATACCCAGCGAAACTTTTCGACCTCCCTGATTCGCCTAGAGCCGCTCACTGGGCGGAGTCATCAACTCCGCGTGCAATGTGCGAAACGCCATTCACCGATTATTGGTGATCAAACTTATGGCGATTTTGCCCGCAATCGTTCCTTTGCTAAGGCGACTAAAAATAAACGGCTCTTTTTACATTCACTCGAAACCAGTTTCACCTACGAGTTCGCTGGCCGAACCTGCGCCTTTAAAGCCACCGCCCCGTTGCCTGCAGATTTCACGGCTACTTACTAATGAAGGGCCCACGTCTATCTGCTCAGATGCGGGGAATACTACATCACTGAATCAGTCACTTGAACGGACGGACAGTAAACTACGTCTCGATTATTTTTACAGTAAGTCGAGCTGGGTATCGGCCACGGGGAGGACGGAAATTTTCTTTTTTGGCCGCACTTTGGGGGTTGGCGAGGGCAACTCCACTGAGGTGTCTTCAGATTCAAGTTTCTCGAGGATGGTCTTAGCGCGCTCGATGACGCTGAGCGGCAAACCAGCTAATCGAGCTACTTGAATTCCGTAACTACGATCAGCCGCTCCTGGAACTACTCGGCGGACAAAGACAATCTCGTCATTCCATTCTTTCACCGCTACTGAGTAATTTTTCAAACGGGGCAGGTGCTTATCCAGTTGAGTTAACTCTTGGTAATGGGTGGCGAATAAAGTTCGCGGACCTGCGTCGATTGCTCGGTGTAAATGTTCGACCACCGCCCATGCGATACTGAGCCCGTCGTAGGTTGAAGTTCCGCGGCCAATCTCATCCAAGATGATGAGAGACCGATCTGTTGTATTATTCAGAATATTCGCGGTCTCATTCATTTCGACCATGAAAGTTGAATTACCCCGAGCGAGATCGTCGCTGGCACCCACTCGAGAGAAAATGCGATCAACCAATCCAATGCGGCAGGCCTTGGCGGGAACCCAACTACCGATTTGGGCGAGTAGGGTGATCAAGGCAACCTGCCGTATGTATGTTGATTTGCCGGCCATGTTTGGCCCAGTGATCAGCATGATTTGCGCAGCCTCAGCAGACAGCGTGGTGTCATTGGGGACAAAAGTGTAGCTACCCGCTAGGCCGAGCCGCTCCTGTTTCATCATTTGCTCAACGACCGGATGGCGACCATCGCTAATGCTTAAGATATCCCCATCGTCGATCACCGGTTGGCAATAATCCCACTCACGGGCTAATACCGCCCAGCCAGCTAAAACATCTAATTCAGCCAAGGCCTCAGCCGTGCGCGTGAGGGAGTGCGATTCCGCTAAGACGGCGCTAACTAAAGCTCCAAATAATTCGAGTTCTCGGGCGAGTGATTTTTCTTCGGCAGAGAAAATTTCTTTTTCTTTAAGTTTAAGCTCTTCGGTTACGTATCGTTCGCCGCTGACTGTAGTCTGCTTACGAATGTAGTTTGCGGGCACATGAGCGAGGTTGGCCTTTGTGACTTCAATGTAATAGCCAAACACTGAAGTGTACCGAACTTTGAGACTGCGGATCCCCGAGCGCTCCTGTTCGGTGCGTTCGAGCTCAGCGAGCCAAGTCTTATTATCTGTCGTCAGACTGCGAAGGCGGTCCAGTTCAGCATCATAAGCAGCCCGGATATAATTTCCGTCTTGGAGGTCATTGGGTAGCGTGTCCGCGAGCGCTGCTGCCAATAAATCCCGCAATGATGGCAAATCGGTTAGCCTTTGCCGGAGTCGGGAAATCTCACCGCCGTGGGCACCAACCAGGTGCGCATCGAGTTGGTCGAGACACTCCATAATAGTGGGCAACTGCTCCAACGTGTCTTTCACGCCCCCTAACTCGCGCGGATTGCGCAGGCGATTTTGCAGGCGACCAAGGATTCGGGGAATATCGCGAACTTTATTCAACAACTCCCGCACGTGTGCCAGGTCGCTCGGCTGGTTGAGAAGTTCGCCAACGATCGTTTGTCGACGAATAATTTCTGGCAATTCAAGGGTCGGGGAGGCGAGCCAGCGTTCGAGTAAACGTGAACCCGCCGCTGTCGTACTACGATCGACTGCGCCCAGCAATGAGGCCTCACGAGTGCCGCGGGCTGATTGGAATATCTCTAAATTCCGGAGAGTCGCCGGATCAAGGAGGAGGGTGCGCGTACTACGGTACTCTTGTAATGAACGTAGATTCTCTGGTTTCGCGCAGAGATTTTCGGTCGCGTAGTAGATGACTGCACCAGCTGCGCCCAACGCGAGATGTTCGTGCGTAAGGCCAAAACCCTGTAGGTTCAGCACGCCGAGCGTCTCCATCACAAGCTTGGCGCCACTGGCGGTACCAAAGTGGTAGCCAGGTAATTCAGAGCAAAGTCGAGCTGCGCAAAATTGATGAAGCGCATGGATCGCGTGCTCTTCATGAGGCGCGTTTTGCCACTGAGTGAGCGCGCCTTCGATAAGAACAAGCTCTGCGGGATCCAGCGCGGTAAGCACCGGTAGTAAATTTTCAGCGCGGGTATCAGTCGCTAGCCGAAATTCTCCAGTAGATAAATCGAGCCAGGCGGCGTGCAGCCCTGCTTTGTCGTAGGTCAGTGCGCAGAGATAGTGATTCTTAGCCGCATCGAGCTGACTGGCAGCGAGCGTCGTGCCGGGCGATAAAATACGCGTCAGCTGGCGCTTTACTAATTTGCCAGCTTTCGCCGGTTCAGCTTGATCGCAAAAAGCAACTTTTTTACCGGCGGCGAGTAGCTTACTAACGTAATTGTCGGCCGCATGATGGGGTATACCCGCCATCGGGGTCTCTTGGCGCTTGGTTAATGTGATGCCCAACAAGCGGGAACCGATTTCAGCATCCTCAAAAAACATTTCATAAAAGTCACCGAGCCGAAAAAGCAGGAGGGTATTCGCAGGCAAGCCGCGTTTAACCTCGAAATACTGCTGCATCATGGGCGTTAACTTCTCTGACATGGAGTGTTTTTATTGCACGACCGAGCGACGAAGGGCACGAAAATAATGCACTCAGGTTTGCGCTAATTTTCGCTTGGTTTTGGAGCCCTTCCTGTCCTTCGTGGCTCCGTGGCTGATTTATATCACGTTGATCTTGGTGGCGCGGGCCAGCCACCCCTCTTGGTGCTCCACGGTATGCTGGGTTCCTCGCGAAATTGGCAAAGCGCCGGACGTGAGCTCACGCAAGCCTACCATGTGATCGCCTTGGATGCGCGCAATCATGGTCGTTCTCCTCATGAACCGGTGATGAATTACGAACTCATGGTCGCCGATCTGATCCAATGGATGGATAAGCAAGGGCTGGCCCAGGCCACCATCGTCGGTCACAGTATGGGCGGTAAAACTGCCATGCTCATGGCTTGTCAGCACCCCGAACGAATTCAGCGCCTGGTGGTTGTCGATATCGCCCCCAAAGATTATTTTTGGCCTGCGCATCGTGAGGAATTTGCGGCTTTGAATGAACTCAATTTAAGTAATTTAATTTCGCGTCAGGATGCGGAGGAGCGGTTTTCTACTCGGATATCCAACTACGGGCTTCGGAAGTTTTTGAGCACTAATCTTGAGCAAGACAAAGCGGGCGCGTGGCGCTGGGTGATCAATTTACCCGCTCTCACCGCCGCGTTGCCAGTCATGGAAAAAAACTGCCTGCATTCGACCGATATCTATCGCGGTCCCGCTTTATTTATAGCGGGGGCAAATTCCCTTTATCTGCCGATCAGTGATCACGAACTTGTTTTAAGGCATTTCCCCCTAGCTCGCCTCGCGGTTATTGCTGATTCAGGGCACAATCCCCACGTTGAACAACGCGCAGAGTTTGTTCGACAACTGCTAGGCGTGTAGCCCTAAAAAATCCTATTTGGGAAGCGGCGGCTGCGGAAACCTATCGGTCAACGTTAGCGAATCGACCAAAGGCGGAGTGAGGTCAGAAGGAAATCCTCGAAGGCCGCAGATTCATTAAAATTAACCCGTAGCAAGCCGGCGTTATGCTCTAGTTTTTCAATCGATGCGGTTAGGGCGCGCCGCACGGAATCGTCGCCGGCCAGTAAACGCTCTTGAGCAAAAGTCCGTGTCGCCTGTTCGATTTCAATAAAAAGTTTTTGGCGAATACCGTTAGCGATACCGGTCTCGATCGCGATCTGCTCATCATCATCGAGATCTTCAGGTAACTTGGCCTGTTGGGTTTTCCAAATGGTCTCCGTGGCGGCACCGAGGATTGCATTGAAGCGGGTAACAAGTCCGTAGACGCCCATGACCTGATCAGCGATGGTCCGTTTATCCGGTTTCCCGGCGGCTAATTGCTGCAGCCAAGCCGCATAATCGGTGCGGGTTGAGCGCCAGAGTTCCTGCGTAGCTTCGTCAGCATCAATCAGCGCCTCGCTTCCTGAATCAGTAAAACGAAAATGGAGACAGCGGCTGCGAATAGTCGGCAGCAAGGCGTAGGGCCGAGTTGTTAGGAGCAAGATAGTAGTGCTCGGGGTGGGCTCTTCTAGGGTCTTCAGGAATACGTTAGCCGCTTGCGTGTTCATCCGGTCGGCTTCGTAAATAACGGCCACCTTGCGCGTGGAAATAGCGCAGGAAATTTGCATTTTTCCGATCAGGTCGCGGGTGCTACCGACGTCAATCAGACGCATTTTACCGGCCGGACGAAGCGCATGAAAATCGGGATGCTGCTTTGGAGGAAAATTTTGAGTGTTGTGCCGCGGATCATTCAGTAGCCGGTCGGCAATCGCATGGGCGACGATGGCGAGCGTGCCGAGATTTTCCCCGTGGAGTAAAAGACTATGCGCGAGGCGCTGGCGATTAATAGCACGTTCAATAACGGTGACCGTGGGGGTACCATCAAGCGCAGGGGGCCAAGGGAGGGGCGTGGCAGGCATCGAATGAACGCGAGTTAACCTAGCACGCGTTGGACCGCGGTGCGGATTATCAGTTCAAGTGGCGCAAGTGGCAGCGTACCGTCGGCCACCACAATTCGTTCAGGGTACGCGCGCGCTAGTTGCAAATAGCCTTCGCGAATTTTTTCGTAAAAAACCGGCCCTTCGCGTTCCATGCGATCAGGTAAATTCGAGGCCCGGGCGCGCACGCGGCCGAGACTAACCTCTGTGGGGATATCAATCAGAATCGTCAATTGCGGCATCACCCCACCGATGGCGAATTGATTAATCGCTCGCACTGGATCCGCCGCGAGGTTGCGGGCTAGCCCTTGGTAGACGGTCGAAGAATCAAGAAAGCGATCGCTCAAGACCACCGCACCCCGCGCGAGGGCTGGGGAAATTACCTCGCGAACCAATTGGGCCCGGGCCGCGGTGAAGAGGAGCAGCTCGGTTTCTGAACACATTTCGTCACCCTTGGCATTGTGGACGATAATGTTTCTGATCTGTTCGCCAATTTCCGTGCCACCGGGCTCGCGGGTCGTGACCACCTCGCGACCTAATCCCTGCAGATAGCTAGCGAGGCGCGCGATCTGGGTCGATTTTCCGCTACCTTCCGAACCTTCAAAGGTAATAAACTTTCCGATTAATGGGGTGGGGGGCGGCATATGAAAAAAGGGCTGTACCAACGAACAAAAGGATCGGACGCCGCGCAATCAGATTCAAACACCCACGGCATCATTCAGCGGATCGCCTCGTAATGCAAAAAATCACGTTCTTCTATGGCCAGAACTTCATCACTAATACAGAATTTCCATTGATTGCGCCGACCAAACGCTGCAACACTCGCATTACATGCCCAGCCTTTTACCCCCACTCTTCGCCGCATCCACCATTAACGTCTGGCACGTCTTCTTGACCACCGACCCCGTGGGTCAAGCGGTCATTGGGCTGCTCGCTATTTTTAGTATTTTTGCCTGGGCCGTCATGCTCGGAAAATATTCTGATCTTAAAAAGATGCGCGAATTGAATTTATTGTTCGAACGCAAGCTTGGGCAGGAGAGTCATATTCTCGATTTGCCTGAGACGCTGAAAAATCGCCGCGATATTCCCTACGCTGATTTACTGGCCGACGCGCTCGAAGCTTACTGGCGCGCCGCCGCGATCGGTAAAGAAAAGGGCGACGACCAAATGCGCTCCCGCCTCGAACATGCCGAAAACGCGATTCAGCGCGCCTTGGCCCGCCAGTCCTTACGCTATGAATCGAGCATGATCATTCTCGCCTCACTCGTCTCCGGGGCACCTTTTATGGGCCTCTTCGGCACGGTGTGGGGTATCATGGAAGCGTTTAGTGCCGTCTCGGTTATGCAAAGTGCCAGTATCCAGACGCTGGCTCCGGGCGTCTCGGCGGCGCTCTTGACGACCATTGCCGGCCTCGTGGTCGCGATACCCTCGGTGTTTGGCTACAACATTCTACTCGGTCATGCTAAAACCATGATCACCGAACTAGAAAATTATGCCAGCAACTTGGCTGACCGCATCGAGCTAGAAGCTAAATAAGCCCCGCCATGGCCAGAATTTTTAGAAGGCAGCGCAATCTGCATCCGGTGGCGGAACTCAATGTCACTAACATGGTGGACTTGGGTTTCACACTCTTGATCATTTTCATGATCACCACCCCGCTGATTCAATCAGAGCAAACCATTCCCGTTAACCTTCCCGTCGAAAGTAAAAAGACGCAGGATGTCTTGCCCGAAACGGAATTCCAAATCGTCTCAATCGATAAGGCGGGTAATTTTTATTTTGGCCAGAAGCGCGTCAGTTTTACTGAGCTTTCCAGCAGTCTTACATCGTTAGCGGCCAAGCCCAAACAGCCGGTTATTCGCATCCGCGCTGACCTCAGTTTACAATGGCAGCAGGTGGTGCGGGTCATGGACGTGATTAAAAAGAACAACCTCAGCAAAATTACTTTCGATACCGACGCTAAGTGATGCGATGCGCGCTAATTCGCCCAGTTCGATTGTTGTTTCGCTCAGTATTCATTCTTTTGTCGCTGCGGTCATTTTTCTCTCGACCGTCTACGTAGCGCAGCGCGAACAGCCTCCGGTGATTTTTGAATTAGTGGCGGGACCACCGACCGCCCCAGAACAACTCGTCGCGCCCGCTTTGGGTAATACGCCCGATGTGGTAAAATTGGCAGTTCCCCCTGTGGCAACGCCTCCAGAAAAAGCACCCGAGCCCGAAGTGGCGGAAACTCCGCCCGCTCCCCCGATGGAGGCCGTGACCCCACCACCGGTTAAGGCCAAGCCCGACACCTCGATTGCTAAGCAGCTCAAGCGAAGTGAGAAGACTTCCTATCAACAATATTTGAAGAAACATCCCACGCCCAAGCCCGTAGCAGCCGCCAATCCTAAGACAGGCAAAGTCCCTCGGATTGATGCGCAGGGCATTGCCAACGGGGTTAGGGGAGGTTCGACCAGTAATCTGAAAGGCGGCGGCGGTGGCAAGGCGTTGAGTCGAGAGGAACAAAATGAACTCAATACTTACATTTCATTTCTCCTGACCGCCCTGAAGGAAGCCCATGAGCCGCCTCCAGGGGTGAGCGATCAATTAGAGGCTAAGGTTACCTTCGATATCACCGCGAGTGGATCTATTTTGAACCCACGAATTTCAAAATCTTCAGGTAATCGCGAGTTTGATCAGTCGGTACTGCAAGCCTTCCGGAAGATTCGTTCGATTGGCCCAACGCCCACGGGCAAAGCGGACACCTGGACGGTCGGGTTCAGAATGAAAGATGAATGATAAAAAGTCCTTGCATTCGGAGGTTAAAACTTTCTTTTAAGCCCTTCGTTAGTTGAGTGACGGGCTCTTAGCTCAGTTGGTAGAGCGCCTCAATGGCATTGAGGAGGTCAACGGTTCGAACCCGTTAGGGTCCACCACTCACAAGCACGATGCTCTGTATATGTAGGCGGTAGCCTCTACTGTTCGAGGGAGGCACTGTAGGCGATGACGTTGCGGCCGGAGATTTTCAGGCGAATATATTTCCCTTTTAGCGCGTCGAGCGATCGCTGGGCTTTCCACACAATTTCAGAGCGCTGATGGTCGCCAGTTACCGGCACACAATCAGCCGCTGTGAAGTTCTCGTAGTCTCCGCCGTAGCCTGGGCGCTTAATTGAGACGGTCAGTTCGCCAGTGCATACAAAATTCAGAAAAAGCCGCCCGCCGGGGCACTTGAAAGGTAACGTCGTAAACATACCGTCATGCTCCGTTTGCTGGCCAACGAGGCGATTTTTTCGGAAGGTAGCGTAGGCAAGGGACGGACGTTGCTTCGGGTTGCCACCGACATCAGCGGCATCATGACGGTCGGCCGAGGCGTAATAATAATAGCGGTAGTCGTCGCCGACCAGAATTGGTTCGGCGAGGCCAACGTAAGCGCCGCCGCTGTCATAAGTGCCCGGTGCACCTGGCTGGAGCACGCGCGGTCGGGACGGCATCCGCCGCCAAGCCTGGTTGTCGGCGCTCTCGATCAGTTCGACCCAGGTGGTCTGGGTGGTGACGTCGTAGAGATTAAGAAATCCGAGGGTGCGTCCGCAGAGTGTGAAAGCGGATTGGTTATAGAAATTTGTGCCCTCGTGATCACCGTGATCCGGTGTAAAAATCCACTGGGGCTCACTCCAGTTCGTGAAATCATCACTGTATGAGAGTAAGCGACTGCGGTTGTTACCGAGCCGGTCTTTCAAAAATGCGTAATATCGCCCCGTAAGCTTATCCTGCCAGAGACACGCCGCGTCCTGCGCCGGCAGCACGGTACCGGTGAACGTCCACTGTAGCCCATCAGGTGAGACGAATAAACCGCAGCCGTTAAGGTCACGATTTTTTGGATCAAGATGAAACATCATCAACTTGTAGCGCCGCTGTGGATCACGCTCATGGAGATCCTCGATCACAGAGGGCGAATCATTGTAGTAGGACGCCCAAGTAAGTATAATATTATTGTTAGGAAATTCTTCTGCAAAATGCAAGTTGAGGGCTGGGCGCCGCCAGACGAGCCCATCATCAGATTCAGCGTAACAAACGACGCAGTTACTTTTCCCCTGCAGGGAATTATCGACGAGCACCGCGCCCGCTTGCACGCCGGGAAAATCAGTACTGTAGAAAAATTTAAATTTCCCATCCGCCTGTGAGCGGATAACGCTTCCCCAGGCAATGCCGCTTTTTTCCCATGGCATTTGCGCAGTCATGAGGGGATTTTGAGGCGGCTTATGGAGCGGCTCAAAACGGTCGTAACAATTTTTACGTTCGGTGATGTTGCTAGGGCTAAATAGAATTTCGCGCAACAAAGTGCCGCTCGGTAGCGGTGGGACGCTTGTCGTCGAGGCATTGCTGACCGTCGCCGCGAGTCGCATTTTCACCAACGGCATGGCTGCCGCGAGTAGGGCGGTGTGTCGAATAAAAGTGCGTCGAGTCGAGTTCATGCTGGGAAAATAGTAACCTGAGGAAACAAAATTTAGAATTTCACGGTCTCATCTGAGGTTAGCTTTTCGGGCCAATCTGACGAGGCCAAAGGCATGATAGCCGATACGGTAATGGCGTGATCGAAAGCCGCCGGAAGTTCAGCTCATTAAAAGTAATGATCTGAAATACTTTCGAAGCTAGTTGAGGTCGCTTCCTATAAGCATGGTTAGATTCTTACCTACCTAATCGTTGGTGTTGGCGGAAGGTCCGTTCGATTACCGCGATATCGTGGGGTGCGTTCGTCGGCAGGGGAATTCTTTATTGAACACCTGCAAAGCGCCGTGGTGCTCGATGGTGATATGTGAC
This sequence comes from uncultured Verrucomicrobiota bacterium, assembly GCA_903856725.1. Classification (GTDB taxonomy): domain Bacteria; phylum Verrucomicrobiota; class Verrucomicrobiia; order Opitutales; family Opitutaceae; genus Lacunisphaera. The sequence continues at coordinate 89,415 of CAIOCT010000126.1, read as the reverse complement.
TCATTGACTACATCTGGAGCATCCGGCGTCTGCGCAAGATCGAGCCTGAAGTGGTCAGCGATAACGATGCGCTGGCAAGTTGCTTGGTCGCTGTTTGCCTCGAAAAATGGTAAACTCAAGGTTCACGCTAAACCTAGGCTACTGTAGCTAAAGCGCAGCGCTGATGGAGCGATGCGCTTAGGAAATGATAGCGGTCAGTCAATAAACGCCAAAATTAGCGTCCCTGTAGCGCCGCGCGGAGAATCGGCTCCATCACGTCGGCTTGGCGGAGAAAACCCAGATCATTGGGGTGGGAGCCATCGGTGGATCCCTCCGTATCAGATCCTAGGAAATCGTCGCCAGGAATGTAGTAGAGTCCAGTTACTCCAGCTAATTTCAGCTTTTCAAAGCACTCGCGAAGAGCCGCGTGGTTATCGTTATGAAACTGGTTTTTCTTCGGCTGAATCCAAGAATTAGGGAAACGGCGATCTTCCACTAGCACGATAGGGGTAATGGGGTGGGCGGCGCGAAGTTGCTTAACCAGTGGAATGCATTTTTCGCGAACACCCGCTGCATCCATGTTGGGCAGGCAATCGATGACGTAAATAGCCGCATCAATTTTATTGAGCAGGTCACCGACGGCCGCATCCATGCGGCCGTTGCCCGAGAAACCGAGGTTGATTACCGAGCGGTCAAACCGGCGACCGAGAATTGCGGTGTGCACCATCCCTGGTCGCGAAGCGCTAGCCCCGTGCGTAATGGAGGTGCCATAAAATACAACGGGCTTATCGGTGCGCGGCGCGAGCGGAGCAAATTGTGCAGCTGGGTCGACTCCGATAGAGAGTTTTTCCACCCCGTTATAGAGCGGCAAGTAGATGGCGTATTCGCGAAGTCCAGGCGCGAGACTATTAATGAGTTCAACACGGACTTCTTTTTTTTCTGGTCGAGCTACGCCCACCCAGCGCCAATGACCGGTATCGTCGCGTGCATACAAATCGAGTCCACTGGCTCCAATGGGAGTCATGTTTACGCCATTCAAGCGCTCGCGGAAGAGGGTGTAATCTGCCCAAATAATAGCTGAGTCCGTCTTGAATCGTACCATCATGCCTGCGCTGTCGCGACTGAGGTTCCAGACAGCAGGCGTGACTTTTCCATCAGCAATCGCGGGAAAACGATCAAACCAGCGCTCGCGTTTCAGATCGCCAAAGGCTCGACCCTCAACGCCCCACGTAGTGACATCGTGCCAGGATAATTTAGGTTCAACGGGTGCCGGCCGGGCGGCCGTAGTCTGAGCCGCGGCCGTGGGCTTCGTTTGAGCCAAGCCGACTAAGGCAAGGGCGGAAATGGCGCAGCTGGTGAGGAGAAAACGATGAAATGGCATAGGAGGATTTTTAGAGGAGACCGAGCTTTTTTAAAACTTCTGGCGGGGGACCATCAAAACTAGCGAGCGGGATATTGCCGATATAGCCGAGATCCTTCATGCCTTCCGGTGTGGTGTAAAATCCACCAGCGGTTAGATCACGAAACCGGGTGAATAATTTAGCGGCGTCGGCGAATGCTGGCGTGGCCGTCTTGACGAAACAAACGTCGTCGCAAATTGCGGTTTTTTCGCGGTCGGTTAGCGTGGGAAAATTACGCCCGAAGCGACGCTGTGCTTCGGCTTCAATCCACTTGAGGCAATCGAGAATAAGCGTCCGATCGAGAGCTTGGGTAGGATAGGGGGCGCTGATCCATTCATCGATGAAATCGTGGACATGGAGTTGCGCGGCGGAAGGCGAAGTCGCATCAGCAGGAATAATCACGGCGCAGAGCGCCGCCGCGGTCACGCGCTGGGCTTCGCTGAGCGTGAGGGGCCAAAGTTCACCGGGTTGATAAGTTTTCTGCAAGCGAGGATCAGTGCCGTAGCCCGAACCCGTGACCGGGGCCGCCTCTGTGGATGGGGTGGCGGTGGCAAAGCTACTTAGCAGCGTGGTGGACGCCGAGGCCGTCAGCATCCATTTGATCGCCGTGCGGCGATCGGGTCGGGGCAAATCAGTTGAGTAGTTCACAAATTTCCTTTGCCCATTTCCTCAAGCAGGTAGTCGCTGGTTCGCCAGGCGAGTGCCATGATGGTGAGGGTAGGGTTCTTATCAGCATTGCTTACAAAAGTGCCGCCATCGGTGATGAAAAGGTTGGGCACATCCCACGTTTGCCCCCATTGATTCGTCACGGAGTTTCGGGGATTAGTCCCCATGATGGCGCCTCCGACTTCATGGATAACCATGCCCCCGGTAATGATGGCATCTCGCCCATTTTCTTTAGGTCGAGCGGAGGTCGTGCCACCCATTGCTTCAATAATGGCAACAGAGGTTTCTTGCATGTGTTTGGCTTGGCGGGTCTCGTGCTCAGACCATTTCCAGTGGAATCGCAAAACTGGAATCCCCCACTTATCTTTAACGATGGGATCAAGTTCGCAGAATGAATCCTCATTCGGGATCATTTCGCCTCGCCCTGAGAAACCAACGAATGAGCCGAAATAGCGCCGCATGTCTTCTTTGTAGCCGACGCCATATTTTCCACCAGTGAGGTACTCCATGCGCGAGCCCGTGCGCACGTTTGGCATGCGCCGACCGGTGGAGAATTCAAGGTGGTAACCGCGGGCGAAATTTAATTTTCCGGCGTGCTGTTCTTTATAAAGCCACCACGGGGCATATGCGTGAGCGCCACCCGCGCCATCTTCATTATGCAGCGGCAGGTTTTCAAGTGCGGGAATTTGACCACCCAAGTCGGCCCCGACCGTATCCATGATGTATTTTCCGACAAAGCCACTGGAGTTGGCGAGCCCGTTAGGAAAGCGCGCTGATTTAGAATTTAGGAGCATGCGCACGGACTCGGCCGAGCTGGCGGCTAACACCACAACGCGAGCATAAACTGATTTTTCCTCTCGTGTCTGGCGATCGATATAGGAAACCCCGGTAGCCTTGCCGTGCTCATCCACAAGCACGCGATAGCCCATAGCATCGGTGAGAATATCGAGGTTACCCGAAGCGAGCGCGGGCGGCAGATGCACCGTCGTCGATTGATAGTTGGCGCGAATAGAGCACCCTCGTCCGCAGTCAGTGGCCCAAAAACAAGCCGCCCGCTCGCTCATCGCTTGAATCAGGACACGTTGAGCGGCGGGGTTATGCGGGTGCAACTTAGCGGCGAGCCGGGGGCCATCGAGCCGTTGACTTAAGACTGCGCGGTGAATCGGGATAATGGGAAGGCCGATTTTTTTCCCGTGCTTCTGGGCATACTGTTCACCCGCGCGCAATTTAGGCGCAGGTTGCAACACGCCTTCCGGCGAATTAGGCGTGTTCTCCATGCCTTCGTTCGTTCCATAAACCCCAATGAGCATTTCAACCTTATCGTAGTAAGGCGCTACATCCTCATACGAAATCGGCCAGTCAAAACCAAGACCATCGCGCGTGTAGGGCTTGAAATCATACGGCCCGTTGCGAAGAGCGATTCGCCCCCAGTGATTGGTGCGACCGCCGAGCATGCGCGAGCGCCACCATATAAATTGTCGCTGGGGATCAGAGGAAGCATTCGTATAAGGTTCACCTGGAACCTGCCAACCACCGCCCACGGTAGCATCGTGAAACCCAAAAGGCTTATCCGGAGTAACTGCCCCGCGAAGTGGCGCCTGATGATTCGTCTCGAACATGGGAGTTTCCGTGACGGGATCATAATTACGCCCCGCTTCCAGCATCAGAACTTTTGCCCCCTCCATAGCTAAAGTATAGGCGGTCTGACCACCGGCGGCGCCGGAGCCTACGACGATAACGTCATATTTCGGTTGGGTTTTTCGGGACGTAAGCAAAGCCATGGGTATTAATCCGCCGGAGCAGAGCGGAGGAGGTTAAATGAGCAAGTTCAGCGGGGAAAAATTTCGCTAAAATTCACCTTCAGTGGGGCAACTAAACGGGATGACACGTTTCTAGTTAATGTTCAATTGAACCTGATATTCAAAGCAAAATCCTTAAAGTTTCTCGGCATAAATGTCATTCGAAATGGACCAAACTTGCGCCTAGCTTATTTACCTAGGAGAGCGCGCATGGAAATAAAACGAGCCTTGCGGAACTCACGTTTCACTTTCCTGATCTAATCATGAACGAGTCTCTTTCAGTTCCTCGCATTCTGGTCGTCGATGATGACGCTGAGGTGCGTTACTCGCTGAACCGGGTGCTCACCGCGCAGCATTATTGCGTTGAAGAAGCGCCGCATGGTGAGGCGGGTGTCGCCGCCGTTAAACAAAAAGCGCCAGATGTCGTGTTACTCGATAATCGCATGACAGGAATTAGCGGACTGGAAACTTTGCAGCATATCCGCGCGGCTAATCCTCAGCAATTGGTGATTCTCATGACCGCTTTCGGCACAGCGCAAACTGCGATCGAGGCGATGAAGTACGGGGCTTTTGACTACGTCATGAAGCCTTTTGATCCAGCTCGCTTGATCGCGCTCGTACAAAGCGCTTTGAGTACCCAGGCCGCCATTCGCTCGGCTGGCGGCGTGCAGCCAGTGATTAATTCCGATGAGCACAAGGAAGGTATCGTCGGCGCCTCTGGACCGATGCAGCAGGTTTTCAAAATTATTGGTCAAGTTACGACCAGCGATGTCACCGTGATGATCACGGGGGAAAGTGGCACCGGTAAAGAATTGGTGGCGCGCAGTATTCACCGTCACAGCCATCGCAGTAGCAAACCGTTTGTCGCTATTAACTGCTCGGCGATTCCTGAAAATTTAATCGAAAGTGAGCTATTCGGTCACGAGCGCGGCGCTTTTACGGGAGCAACGGGTCAGCGACTAGGGAAATTTGAAGTATGCGACGGCGGGACTATTTTTTTAGATGAAATCGGCGACATGACCCCGACCACTCAGACGAAAATATTACGAGTGCTACAGGAAGGGGAGATTCAGCGAGTCGGCAGTTCGGAAACGTTAAGAGTGAATGTCCGTGTAATTGCTGCGACTAATAAAAATCTCGAACTGCTCGTTAAAGAAAAAGCTTTTCGCGAAGATCTTTATTATCGTTTGAATGTAGTGCGTCTGCGTCTGCCCCCGTTGCGTGAACGAGTGGAGGATGTCCCCCAAATTGTTGATTTTTTTCTGCAAAATTTAGCTAAAACTAAAAAGACCAAAGCTAGAAAGGTATCGCCCGAAGCTTTGGCTATTCTCTGTCGTCATGATTGGCCCGGAAATGTTCGAGAGCTTGAAAACATGATTTATCGCAGCGCGGTCATTGCGCAGGGAGAGGCCATTTTACCCACCGACTTGCCCGAAGAGCTAAGGTTAAAACAGACGATCACGGCAGCCCCTGCTGGTCTCGATACTTTATTCGACCAAATTTATACTCAGCTCAGTGCCCGCGAACCGACGATGCTGATCGCCACTCTCACCGCCGCCATGGTGGCGCGGGGAGCCACGTTGCCTGTTGCCGAGAAAGTGAAAAAATCTTCGGCGAAAAAGTAATCACCTCGCAACTTTGGGGTGCGGAGCAGCTTCGAAGTTCGCTCCTAACGATCGCCGTAGCCCTTCGGTTGGCGAGAATGCCACCGCCAAGCAGTTTCAACGATGGGCTCAATCGACATGAATTTAGGTTTCCAGCCGAGCTCAGTTTGAACTTTTGCTGAATTGGCGTAGAGCGCCGGTGGATCGCCAGCCCGGCGTTCACCCAATTTAACAGGTACCTTCAAGCCTGTCACGCGCTCGACTGCCTGAATGACTTCACGCACTGAGGTTGGCGTACCCGTACCTAGATTGTAAAAGTGGTTAGCACCGGGGCGAGCGAGCTTTTCGAAGACTGCGATATGGGCTCGGCTCAAATCATCAACATGGACGTAATCGCGCTGGCAAGTGCCGTCAGGAGTGGGGTAGTCGGTGCCGAAGACATGCAACGCGGGCCGATTGCCCTGCGCTGCTCCAATTGCGAGAGGGATAAGGTGCGTTTCCGGATCATGATCCTCACCAATACTTCCGTCCTCAGCTGCTCCCGCGGCATTGAAATAGCGGAACGCGGCAAAACTGAGTCCATCGCTGTGCGCGAGAGATTTGAGGGCATTCTCCACGTCCAATTTGGTCTGACCATAGGGATTAATGGGGGCCTGCGGCATACCCTCGACCAGGGGGAGTGTGGCGGGAACGCCGTAAGTGGCGCAGGTCGATGAGAAGACGAATTTCTTCACCCCATGCCGCCGCATCGCATCGAGGAGAGTGTAAGTAGCGGCAACGTTATTCAGATAATATTTTAACGGCGCAGTGACGGATTCACCGACATAACAATAGGCAGCAAAATGCATGACGAGGTCGACGCTCTCCTGCTTGAAAATACGATCGAGAGCCGGCGCGTCGCCAAGGCTGGCCTCGTGCAGGCGCACTCCGGTTGGTACTGCAGCGCGGTGCCCATAGGAGAAATTGTCTAAAACGACAGGGTCATGCCCGGCAGCCAGCAACTGCCGCACGCAATGGCTGCCAATGTATCCTGCACCGCCTGCAACAAGGACTTTCATTACCTAGACTTGTATTGCGTTTGGATTTACGTTGGCTAGGCAAATCTCTTTTATTTCAAGAATTCCATGAAGCAAACCCGCATCGTCATTACAGGTATTGGGCTCACCGCTCCCAATGGTAACTCCCTCGCTGAATTTCGGAAAAACCTGCTTTCCGGGGTATCGGGCATCACCACGATTGACGTGCGTTACATGGGACGCCACCCAGCCGGAATGTGCACCTTTGATCCGCTGAAATATCAAAAGAAAAAAGATGTGCGAATCGGAACCCGCGTAGGCGGTATCAGTATTTATTGTGCACGCGAGGCCTTGGCTGATAGCGGTGTGGATTTGGCCACTCGTGATAAAAGCCGCGTGGGGATTTATCTCGGCGTGACTGAGCACGGCAACGTGGAAACTGAAAACGAGGTCTATAATATTTCTCAGTTCAAGTACGACACGAAGTTCTGGTCGCATCACCATAATCCCCGCACCGTGGCAAATAATGCCGCGGGAGAGGTTTCCCTTAATTTAGGAATCACAGGACCAGCTTATACTATCGGCGCGGCCTGCGCGGCCGGCAACATGGGGCTGATTCATGCCGCCCAGATGCTGAGGCTGGGCGAAGTTGATTTTGCTTTGGCTGGCGGTGTGAGCGAAAGCCCGCAGACCTTCGGTATTTTTGCGGGCTTCAAGAGCCAAAATGCGCTCGCTGCCCACGAGGACCCAACAAAGGCTAGTCGGCCCTTTGATCAGGCCCGTAACGGCATTGTTATCTCTGAGGGCGGCTGCATTTACACCATCGAGCGACTCGCAGATGCTCAAGCCCGTGGCGCCAAAATTTATGGCGAAATCGCGGGCTATCATGTAAATTCCGATGCCACTGATTACGTTCTCCCGAATCCCGAGCGTCAGGCCGAATGTGTGCGTAAGGCGATTGCGAATGCTGGCATGACCATCGAGGATATTGATCTAATTAATACACACGCTACCTCAACCCCCCAAGGAGATATCCAGGAATGCGTCGCCATCGCGGATGTTTTTAAGAGCAGAAGTTCCCCGCCGCATATTAACAATACCAAGGGATTTATTGGTCATGCCATGGGCGCAGCTGGGGCTCTCGAGTTGGCTGGTAATTTACCAAGTTTTGATGATTTGATTATTCATCCTAGTATTAATGTGGATAACCTTGATCCTCAATGTGATATACCTGGGTTAGTTATCAATCAGGCAAAAAAAGCTGCGCGCGTAGACGTCATTCTTAATAATTCTTTTGGTATGTTAGGGATTAATTCGACGTTGATTATCAAACGCTTCGTCGCTTAATGCCGCTCTACCCATGACGAAAGAAGACTGCCAAAAGCTAGTTATCGACATCATCTCCGACATCGCTCCGGACGAAGATCTCAGTGCGATTAAGCCTGAGATTCGTCTGCGCGATCAACTGCAGCTCGATTCAATGGATTTCCTCGATATCGTAATGGAGCTTCGCAAGCGCCACGGGATCGAAGTTCCGGAAGCGGACTACAGTCACTTGGCCTCTTTGGAGAGTTGTGCGGAATACTTGACGCCCAAGTTTCCAACCAAGGCTTAAGTCGTTTCATTGTCTTGAACCAGCGATCGGGTAGGGCAGTCCATGGGACGTGCCGACCCGATTTTTCTTTGGATGATATGTAAGGCCGGCCTAGAGGAAGACAACTCACCCACCTGAAGTGAAAGATTCTCATTACGATGTAGCCATCATTGGGGCAGGGATGTCTGGCTTGGCTGCGGGTATTCGCCTCGCTCACTTCGGGAAAAAAGTCTGTATTTTTGAGCGCCACAATGCTCCCGGTGGATTGAATGGTTTTTACAGTTTTTCGGGCCGAAAATATGACGTTGGCCTGCATGCTCTAACTAATTATGTGGCGCCAGGAGTGAAAGGAACTCCTTTGGGGAAATTGCTGAGGCAACTGCGGATAGACCGTGATGAGTTCGCGCTCTGCCCGCAAAAACAATCCCGGATCGCCTTTCGTGACTGTGCCCTGAAATTCACGAATGAATTTTCGGTTCTAGACGCCGAGGTCACGGGAAAATTCCCCACCCAAACCGCCGGTTGGCGTGCCTTGGTTCAGATGGTGCGCACCTTTGATGACGTTGCGCTTGATGCGCCCCCCAGGTCGGCTCGCGAAGTAGTCGGCCGCCACCTTACTGATCCCTTGCTCGCTGATATGATTTTTTGCCCAGTGATGTATTATGGTAGCGCGCAGGAGCGAGATATGGATTTCGCGCAATTTGTCATTATGTTCAAAGCGCTCTACCTAGAAGGTTTCGCGCGACCGCTGGAGGGGGTGCGCGTTATTCTCCGCGTGTTGTTGGAGAAATTCCGTCAGGCGGGTGGGGAACGCCGCATGCAATGTGGGGTGGCCCAGATTAAGGAAGCACAGGGGCGAGCCGCTGTGCTCGTGCTGGATAATGGCGAAGAAGTTACCGCCCATCAGGTGATCTCCTCGGTTGGTTTTGCTGAGACGATGAACCTTTGTGAGCCACCCCAGTCGCACGCGGCTGAAGCAAATACGGGAAATTTATCATTCGTCGAAACGATCAGTATTTTTCAGCGTCAACCCGCGGAATGGGGTTGGGGTGATGATACCATCATATTTTTTAACGATGCGGAGCGTTTTGAGTACGCGCACGCTCGCGAACAGGTTGATCTAAGAAGTGGGGTTATTTGTTTGCCCAATAATTTCGATTACGCAGAGCGTAATCTAACTGAGGGGATTTTTCGCGTAACTTGCTTGGCTAATTATGATCGTTGGTCCCAATTGCCGGAGGAGATTTATCAAGCGGATAAAAAGCGCTGGTTTCCTGAGATCGTACGTAGCGCCCAGCGGTTTTTGCCAAAAGTGGCGCCTGGCGTGCTGACCCAAGCCGAGCTCGCCACCGATATGTTCACGCCCCGAACCATTAAGAAATTCACGGGGCACCTCAATGGGGCAATTTATGGATCACCCAGGAAAATTCGTGACGGTCGGACTCACTTGGCCAATCTTTATCTGTGCGGGACTGATCAAGGTTTTCTGGGTATTGTTGGTGCGATGCTTAGCGGAATTTCGATGGCCAATTATCACGTCCTGCAGGCGTCGACTCGCGGTTAATTTTTCCGCGTTGCGCTTTCGTTGGAGCGGAACTTAGTTGGTCATTCGCATGGCTTACGACTGGCTTAAAGGAATTGAAGAGCACTACGACATCGTGGTGATTGGCAGCGGCTTGGGTGGCCTCACCAGCGCTAATGTATTGGCTAAATGTGGCCACAAAGTATTGCTGCTCGAGCATCATTATCAACTGGGAGGTCTAGCGACCTGGTTCACGCGTAAGGGGGGGCATATTTTCGATATTTCGCTCCATGGGTTCCCCATTGGAATGATAAAATCGATTCGTAAATATTGGAGTCAGGATATCGCTCAGTCGATCGTGCAGCTGAAAGGAGTGCGGTTTATTAACCCGCAATTTTCCATGGATACGACTTTCGATCGCGAGGATTTTACGCGTCAGTTGGTGGAAAAATTCAAGGTCCCTGCTGAAACGGTCGAGCGATTTTTTACGGATCTGCGGGGAATGAATTTCTATGATAATAATCCCGAAACCACCGGGCAGATGTTTGAGCGTTATTTTCCAGGACGCTCGGATGTGCAGCGATTGTTAATGGAACCTATCGCGTACGCCAATGGCTCCACGCTCGCTGACCCCGCCATCACTTTCGGTATTGTTTTCTCAAATTTCATGAGCAAAGGCGTCTACACTTTTCAAGGGGGCTCCGATGTGCTCATCCGGAAAATGACTACTGAGCTTAAGAGAAATGGCGTGGAGATACGCAAACATGTGAATGTGGAAAAAATCCTGACGGCCACGGAGAGTGGCACTAAACAGGTGGTGGGCGTAGTTGCGAATGGCCGCACGATTCGCTGTCGGGCGGTGCTCTCAAATGCTAATATTAAGAACACCGTACTGCGATTAGCTGGTGAAGAAAATTTTACGGCTCAGTTTGTCGCTGAAGCCAAAGCTGTGCGCGTTAATAGCAGCTCATGCCAAGTTTATCTGGGAATTAGAAAAGGGGAAACTTTGCCTCATATCGGTGATTTGGTTTTCACTTCAGATGAGCCGACTTTCTCGAGTGAAAAGCTGGTTGATCTGCATACGACCAGCCGGACTTTTTCGATGTATTATCCGGATACTCGACCGGGCCTTGATCGCTATACGGTTGTGGTGTCAATCAATGCTCGTTATGCGGATTGGAATAATTTATCCCCCGCTGGCTACGCTGAGGAGAAGCAGCGTTTAATTGATGAATCAATAACCGCACTCGAGCGTTATATCCCGGATGTACGTTCTAAAATCGACTGGCAAGAGGCCGCCACGCCGCGGACGATTGAATATTACACGCGGCATTGGGCTGGCACATCTTTCGGTACTAAATTTGAAGGACTTAAAGTTTCAATGGATTTGCCGTCACAGCTCCGCGGACTTTACCACGCAGGTTCCGTCGGTATCATCATGTCGGGTTGGTTGGGGACTATTAATTATGGGGTGATCGTCTCTAACCAGATTGATAAATTCCTTGTCGCTCAAAAGCGCGCCCCCGAAGCTACTCCTCCTATCGTCTAACACTTCCGTGCAAACTGTTACCCAACTCATTCCTCATCGTCCGCCTTTTTTATTCGTGGATGAAATTATTAGCCAATCCGCCGATACACTCATCGCCCAGCGGACCTGGCGAGCCGAGGAATCTTTCTATCAAGGACATTATCCAGGTGCACCGATCACACCTGGGGTTTTACTCTGTGAATCAGTCTTCCAAACAGGCGCCTTATTGCTGGCGACTAAATTTGCTGGGCAAGGCCAACCCGCAGGCGTCCCGCTCCTAGCTAAAGTGGAAAATGTTCGCTTCCGTAGTCCCGTCTATCCGGGAGATATTACGACGATTGAAGTACTGATTAGAGAAATAGCTGGAGGATTTTATATGATGTCCGGAAATATAAAAAATGGGACCAAGCGGGTCTTGAGCGTAGATTTTGCCGTCGCGTGGAAGACTCCCGAGGGGCCAGCATGAGTGATTTTCTTCAGATTCGCGGGAAAACTTTTTTGGTGATGGGTGTCGCCAATAAAAAAAGTGTAGCGTGGCAAATCGCAAAAACCTTAGAAGAGCAAGGGGCTCTGGTTGTCTACAGTGTCCGCTCCTCTGCACGTAAAGCGTCGCTCGCGGCACTCTTGGCAGAGCGCTCAGTTTTTATTTGTGACGTGGAAGGGGAAGGGGCCTGTGCTCGTTTGGCGCAAGAGTTACAAACCGCTGGCATTGGGCCGCTCCAGGGTATCATTCATTCCATCGCCTTCGCCAACTACAGCGATGGCTTTAAAGCTTTTCATGAAACGAAGCGTAAGGATTTTCTGCAGGCCAATGCCATCTCCGCCTTTTCACTCGTTGAATTGGCCCAAGCACTCAAGCCGCTGTTAGTACGCAATGCATCGGTTGTGACTATTGGTATTTCTTCACTTGAAGTAACGCCTGACAATTATGGCTACATGGGCCCGATCAAAGCAGCTTTGGAATCGTGCAGTCGTTTTTTAGCTAAATCATTTAGTGCTGATACCGAAATTCGTTTTAATGTAGTCGGCGCGGGTCCGCTCAAAACGAGTGCCTCAGCTGGCATCCCCGGCTATGTTGATAGCTATCTTTATGCAGAAAAATTAACCTTTCGTAAACGCAACTTGGCGACGCAAGAAGTGGCCAATGCGGCGGTTTTTCTACTGAGCGAGCGGAGTAGTGGGTGCAACGCAACCACGCTGGTGGTGGATGCTGGTTTAGGGGCGAATTTCTTTGATAAAGATATCATCCGCTTAGCGATGCGGCCCGATCAATAAGCGGCCATGCATTTTCAACATGCTTGTATTGAATCATTGGCGGCTGTGCTGCCTGATGAAATTTGGACCTCTCACCAAATTGAAGCCCGCCTGCAGCCACTTTATGATCGTTTAAAATTACCCACGGGTCGGCTCGAACTCATGACCGGCATCAAAGAGCGACGTATGTGGGCTGCTGGTACACGGCCATCAGATGCTAGTGCGCGGGCTGGCCGAGCGGTTTTGGATCAATCGCGTTTTAAACCAACCGAAATCGATGCTTTCATCCACTGCGCAGTTTCTCGCGATATGCTCGAACCGGCGACCGCTGCTTTTGCTCACAATAAAATTGGACTCGGTGCTCACACCCAACTTTTTGATTTGTCCAATGCTTGCCTGGGCTTCCTCAATGGACTGGTTACGCTCGGTGCGATGGTTGATGCGGGCCACATTCGCTGCGGGCTCGTCGTTTCGGGTGAAAACGGGCGCCCATTGGTCGAGCAGACGTTAGCCCATTTATTAACGGCACCGCTGGATCGAAATGCAATCAAACCATTTTTCGCGAACCTAACGATTGGCTCTGGTGCCGTGGGCGCCATTGTCTGTCATGAAGATCTTTTACCGGCGGGCCCGAAACATCGTCTCCTTGCTGGCGCTTATTTAGCCGCAACGCAACATAGCGCACTTTGCCAAGGGGATACCGCAGGCGACGGGCTGGCTATGCAGACTGACTCTGAGCAATTACTGCTCGCAGGTGTCGAAGTAGCGCATGACACTTGGCAGCTTTTTGAAAAAGAAACCGGCTGGAATCGCTCCACGCCTGAACGAATGATTTGTCACCAAGTTGGTCATACCCACCGGCGGAAATTATTCGAAAGACTTGGCCTCGATTTAGCTAAAGATTTTTCTACATTCGAGACGCTAGGCAACACGGGCTCAGCGGCACTGCCGACGGCCTTGGCTTTAGCGGCAGCTCAAGGCGCCATTAAATCAGGTGATAAAGTTGCCTTACTCGGTATTGGCAGCGGTATCAATAGTTTGATGTTGGGGGTGGAATGGTGAGCGCCGCCGATCCCCAGTTATCGCCCAAGCCAGATCATAAATCACCTTATGAGCAGACGGTGATAACAGAGGCGACAAGGCCTCTATGGCTGCAGCGTCTATACCCGTTTGAACCTAAACGTTTCGATACAGGATGCGGTGAGTTAAGTTATCTCGACGAAGGCGAGGGCGATGAAGCCGTCGTCATGGTGCATGGCAATCCGACATGGTCGTTCTATTATCGCAATGTCGTGCTCGGGCTACGCGGTAAAATTCGCTGTATCGTGCCAGATCACCTTGGCTGCGGATTATCAGATAAACCGCAGGATTTTAATTATACTTTAGCCGAGCATATTAAAAATCTCCGCGCGCTCATTGATCACTTAAATTTACGAAGAATTCACCTCATTGTCCACGATTGGGGTGGTCCCATCGGCCTTGGCTCTGGGCTACTCAAGCCTGATCAACTTGGTCGAGTTATTATCCTAAATACAGCTGCTTTTGCCGACAGCATCGTGCCTTGGCGTATTCGCCTATGTCGAATTCCGATGCTAGGGGAATGGCTTGTTCGCACTTTTAATGCCTTTGCGTGGCCGGCAACGTGGATGGCAGTTACTCGACCTCTCAACCGTGATCTTAAACGCGCGTATCTCTATCCCTACAACAATTGGCATAATCGAATCGCGACCCATCGATTCGTGCAGGATATACCTACTGGCAAACAACATCCTAGTGACAGCACCCTGCAAATGATTGAATCACGATTGCGGCTGCTGCGTGATAAACCTGTTCGCATCCTCTGGGGTGCTCAGGATTTTTGCTTTAATTATCACTATTATAATCGTTGGCGCGTACTTTTACCTAACGCTGAAGCAGATTACCTAGAAGAGGCCGGACACTACATTTTGGAAGACGCAGATCATTATTGCCGGCAGGAGATTGAACGCTTTCTCGGATTAGACTAAGCGAACGGTAGCCCAAATAAGGCTATTTATATATTAGACATAATATATATTGTGCGATACAGATGCCTTAATGGCTTTATTGGAACTGATTAGAGTTAATCAATTAGCAAGACCCCAGCGACTGGTGAATGGATAATAAATAAACAGCGGGCGTCCTACGACGCTCTTTTCAGGAATAAATCCCCAATAGCGGCTGTCTTTGCTGCGCGGTGAATTATCGCCCAAGGCATAATAATGATTAGCTGGTACTGTAATAGTGCCAGTAGCGAATAGATTGCCGGTATTATTGTAACCAGGATACTTGCCATCGCGTTTAGCATTTTTATCAAAGGCAGCCGAACCGGTGATTGGTTGTCCATTGCGCCAAAGTGCCGGCTCCTTAATTTCTAAAATGTCACCCGGCGTGCCAACGAGTCGCTTGACGTAATATTGGCGAATCTGATTACCGGCCTGATCTTTCATCTCCGGACTATCAATATTTTCAGTTTTGAACACGAAGCCCGACCCTACTTGGGGCTGCACGAAATTATAGCTAATGCGGTCCACAAAGAGTAAGTCGCCGGTTAGGACATCGAAGGATAATATTTTTTCATCTTTACGCACCTGCTTCCCGATTGGAATCCAGTAAACGGTGGTCGCGCGGCCTTGGAGTTGGAGCGTGGAAGTCTGCAGGGGTTTATGGGTGGCTGCTCCTAAGCGAAGCGCCTCATAAAGATTAGCGGACGAGCCTTTGAAGGCTTCATCTAAAACACCTTGGAAGTCATTATCAAATTCCGCGGGCACCTTAATGGTGGCTTGTTCACCAGCCACCAAAAAAGTATATTCCCGCCAACGCGTCGGAAATATTAAGAGACTGCGCCCGCTGGTTTCTGCAAATGCTGGTCGAAAACTATAGTGCGTACCGTCGTACGTTGAGGCATAAACTGGAAATAGTACCTCTCCAGCGGCAGGTGCCGCGACGGAGTAATTGCTAGCGCCGAGTCCGATCAAGCGTATGGCCTGACGCCATAAATTGGGAGCACTCCCTTCTGGGTAAACCGGCGAGGCAGTCATGCCATAGTAGCTTGGCCACATCGAATTAGTCGGAATCTTAAACGGCTGCACGATATAGGCGCGCAGGCCAAGGATCACGATAGCCGCGACGAGAAAAAATTCTACATTCTCTACGATCGATGAACTGGGATAAATACGGCCACCCGTTGCGCGCAAAATAATCTCCAGATCACCCAAAGCTTTTTCTAATCCTTTAACCCCGGTTGATGGCCCTTTGACCTCAGATTGAACTGCTTTGCTTGCAGTTAATAACTGCTCGATCTGTTTCGGCGTCAGTTGGTCCCGGCGAAATTTATAAACGCGGTCGGCGAGCTCAAGCCAATGGCCGGCGCTTTTTCTTAACTTTTTCTCTTCGGAGTAAAAGAAACTAAACAAGCAAGACGGGGGTTAACTGTTGGTTTTAAGTACCTGAATAAAAGCATCAGGTGGGATCGAAACACGGCCAATTTGTTTCATCTTCTTTTTACCTTCTTTCTGCTTATCGAGCAACTTGCGTTTACGACTGATATCACCGCCATAACACTTTGCGGTAACGTCTTTGCGCATTTCACGGACATTATCACGTGCGATGATCTTGCCACCGATCGCCGCTTGGACGGCTATCTTAAACATTTGCGCGGGGATGATGTCCGCCAGCTTCTCGCAAAGGCCACGCCCCTGCCCTTCAGCCTTACTGCGGTGCACAATACTGGCAAAAGCATCTACCGGGTCATTATTTACCATGATATCCATCTTCACGAGATCCGAGACTCGATACTCACCTAATTCATAGTCCATCGAACCGTAGCCACGTGTGATACTCTTAAGCCGATCATTAAAATCAACGAGAATTTCATTAAGGGGAAGTGTGCAGGTCAGCATGACGCGCGCACCATCGAGTGTATCGGTCTGATCGCAACTACCGCGCTTCTCCATCACCAGGCTTAGGATATCACCAAGAAATTCATTGGGAGTGTGAATGGCCGCTTTAATCGTCGGCTCACTGATCTCAAAAATCGTACCCGGATCAGGTAAGTTGATGGGGTTATCAACATCGATCACCTCGCCGCCATGCTTCTTTACCTTATAGACCACGCTCGGATAGGTGGAGATGATTTCTACATCGTATTCACGCCGAATGCGCTCTTGCACGACCTCCATGTGCAATAAGCCCAGAAAGCCACAGCGAAAGCCAAAGCCTAGAGCGACGGAACTTTCATTAGAATAAATCAGTGATGAATCGTTCAGGCGCAATTTACTAAGCGCGACCTTCAGCTTTTCATAATCATTTGATTCCAGTGGATATAGACCGCAATAAACCATCGGACGAACTTCTTTGTACCCGGGTAGCATCTCGGATGCCGGTTTATTAGCGTGCGTAACGGTGTCCCCTACTTTGATTTCATCGACGCTCTTGATGTTGCTAACAATATAGCCCACGTCGCCGGGTCCTAATTCCTGGCACTTGATCATGCCGGGGTGAAACATGCCGACTTCCTTAATCTCAGATTTTTGGCCTGAGCTCATCAGCATCATGATTTCGCCCGCCTTGAAGGTTCCTGAGAAAACCCGCACATGCGAAATAACTCCACGATACGAATCATACTTGGAGTCAAACACGAGCATCCGAGTTGTCGGGTAGTCTGTCCAACGCGGAGCTGGAACACGCTGCACAATCGCCTCGAGAATATCTTCAATGCCAATGCCTGATTTGCCGCTCGCGAGAATCGCCTCTTCGGCCGGAATAGTTAAGATATCTTCCAGCTGACGAATGCAAAGTTCGAGATTAGCGCTGGGCAGATCAATTTTATTAATAACCGGAATAACTTTGAGCCCCTGCGAAAAAGCGAGATGCGCATTAGCGACCGTTTGGGCTTCGACGCCTTGTGCAGCATCGATGAGCAAAAGGGCACCTTCACAGGCGGCCAGCGAACGGGAAACTTCGTACGCAAAATCAACATGCCCCGGCGTATCCATCAAGTTTAGTTTATATATTTTACCGTCCTTCGCCGGATAATTCATTGTCACGGGATGCATTTTGATCGTGATGCCCCGTTCTTTCTCGAGGTCCATCGAATCTAAATGCTGATCCGTCATCACTCTTTTAGTGATAGTACTCGTAAATTCTAACAGTCGGTCAGACAGGGTCGTCTTCCCATGATCAACATGGGCAATGATGCAAAAATTACGTGTGAGCGGAGCGTCTTTCACTTAGGCAGGGAGGTCAGTCAATTCAGCGAAGCTTTTAACTAGCCAGGTTTTATCGGTACGGCGTGCGAGTCCCGCAAGCACTGCGCCAGGACCACATTCAATAAATTCAGTCGCACCCAAGGCGACGCAGTTGCGCATGCAATCCTCCCAAAGGACCGAAGAAACAACCTGTTTTACTAAGGCTGACCGGATGGCCTCGGGTTCAGTGACAATCTGACCGGTGGTATTACTTAGCACAGCGCAAGTAGGACGATGGAAGGTCACCCCGGCGAGATAAGTCTGAAATTCTGCTCGGGCTGGTTCCATTAAGCGGCTGTGATAAGCTCCCGCCACGTTGAGGGCCATCACCCGTTTTACGCCGCGATCCTTGGCTGTCGCGACGAGTGCATCCACTTTCGCTTTTTCCCCGGAAACAATGATTTGCCCTGGGGCGTTAAAATTAGCCGTCTCGAGATCAAATTCCTGACAAAGTTCACTCACCTTGGCACGCTCTTCGCCGATTATGGCTGCCATGCCACCCATGGACTTTTCACAAGCTTGCTGCATAAGGCGTCCTCTTTCGGCGACAATTTTTAGCCCAGTCTGAAAATCGAAAACGCCAGCTGCAGTCAATGCAGTGACCTCGCCGAGACTTAGACCCATGGCGAACTTAACCTCCGGTAATAGTCCCTTTTCTCTCAAAACGGCCTGAACCGCGAGGCCATGGACGAAAAGTGCGGGCTGACAAATCTTCGTTTGGGTCAGCTCGGCTTCGGGGCCATTAAAGCTAATTTGAGCCAAATCCCAGCCCAAGACTAGTTTAGCCTGATCGTAGAGTGCCCGCGCGGCCGCTGAGCCGTCGTAAAGCGACTTCCCCATCCCAACCTTTTGGGCGCCTTGCCCAGCAAAAATTAGCGCAAGTGACATAGATGAAAGGTGGGTTAAACCGGTCCAGTGCCTAAAAACCAAGCCCTAAAATTTCCTCTGCTGAGGGAAATATTTGTGGGCGTCGGATGGAATGAGTCGCGCCGAGGGCTTTTCACGTGTCCGAGACCCTGGCAACGCCTCGGCGATAGGTCCAGCTGGCATCTCCTGGCGGAAAAAATTACCAGGAGCGTCACTCAAACTCACCTGATTACTCGTCATGACTGGATTTTGTAACGCCTGTATGTTTACCGGAGAGAGATAGGGGTTTGCTTCAGTTTGATGAGGGCGAGTGCGTCTCTCATTGGTTGCTAGCCGAGGCTCCCCCGATTGGGCCGTGGCGGAGTTATGCGAACTCGAAACAGTGGCCTCCTCTGTATTTATTTTCTTAACATAATCATCGAAAAACAGGCCGCGAACGGGTGAGTCTGCGAGCCAACCTTGTAAAAATGGCGCCAGCGGATCGCGCGAAGCGACGGTGGCATGCTTGCTCGCGGAGTTGACTGGCGCGGGCGCTTGTTGGTTGCCGTAAATTTCCAGTAAATTGGGGGCCGCCGTGTGTTCTCGGGCAGAGTCCGGCTCTGCTTGCAGTAAATTATCAGCAGCATGAAGATTAGCAGTCTCGGGGTGCGCGGCCCGTTCCAAAGCGTTGACGCCATTGACCAGCCAATTTTTATCGACCGACTTTCGCTCCTTTAACTCTTGGACTACTCGCTGAGGCGATTCTCGATTAAGTGGTGTCGGCTGGACACCTACGGTTGGTAACTGGGCAAAGTTTGCCGTTAACTCAGCGTTGGTGGGTATGCTCGTTTTGGTATTAGGCACTGCCTGGAGGACCTTAAGTTCGCGCTGAGAATCTTCCAGCGCTACGCCACCGACCTGTGCGGTTGATGCGATCGCGGTTCCGCAGGCAAAAATAAATACACCAGCACGGAATTTCATCAGGTCTTAAAGAAAATCCCCTTGAGATTCATCTCGAGTGCTTGGGGGTTTGGGGAGAAGCGCAATCCATCCGCCTTGCTGATTTTCCCCTCTTTGATTAGGCGATAAATATCTTTATTGAAAGCCTTAGATCCGGCGTCGCTGTTGGTTTCGAGCAGCTGCTGAATCTTTTCATTTTGATCATCAAGAATCAGATTACACACCATGGCGTCAGCGATGAGAATTTCATGAGCGGCGAAGCGCCCGCCACCTTCGAGTGCGGGAATTAATTTTTGACAGACGAAACCACGCAAAGAGCCAGCTATTTGGCGTCGAGCTTGTTCAATTTGCTCCGGCGGGAAGAATTCAAATAAGCGAGTGAGCGATTGTTTAACCGTCGAGGCGTGCATCGTAGAGATCACTAAATGGCCGGTCTCAGCCGCCGAAATCGCAGTTTCAAAGGTTTCTTTGTCACGCATTTCGCCGATTAAAATGATGTCAGGATTTTGGCGAAGCACGGATTTGATTGCCAACTCAAAGCTCGGCACATCCAGGCCGATTTCACGTTGTTGAAAAAGTGATTTCTCGTCTTTGAAGGTGTACTCAATGGGATCTTCAATCGTGACGATATGTTTATCCAAGTTCTGATTAATCCAATTGAGCATTGCGGCCATCGTGGAACTTTTGCCTGAGCCAGTGGCGCCGCAGATGAGTAAAATTCCGTCCTTGGCCGAAGCTAATTTAGTCAAGGTCTCGGATTCGATGTTCAATTCCGCAAAAGTGGGCGGACGGTCCTTGATGTGGCGAAAGACGATGCTAACCAGGCCGCGTTGATGGAAGGCGTTAACTCGAAAGCGACCTATGCCGTCAGTCGCGTATGCAAAGTCTATTTGCCCCTGCTGGGCCCAGCGCTCTTTGAAAATGGCGGGGACTTTTTCGTCGACGAAGGCTTGGACGTGTTCAGCCGAAACAGGCTCCATCTCCACTGGGCGGAGCCGTCCACCGATGCGCAAATAACCTGACTTCCCTGCTTTAATGATGATATCGCTGGCGCCGCTCTCGACCGCCAGTTTAAGCAGATCATTAACAATTTCGGTGTGAATCGTGATACTCATGGAATTTTTTGCGTGAACCGTGATTAAAGCTGTGCTTTTGCTATAGCTTAACTTTGCATCGTTCAAGGTAACTTTCCCATGAAACGCCCAAGCCAGTTCACCGGTTCCTACACTGCCCTTGTCACTCCATTCCGGCGCGGGGCCGTCGCATTCGACGAATTAAAGAAACTCGTGGAGTTTCAAATTAAAGGTGGGATCGATGGTCTGATTCCCGTCGGAACCACCGGCGAGTCTCCGACAGTCACTCATGACGAACATTTGGCCATTATTGCCTGCACGATTGAGTCTGCCCGAGGGAGAGTCCCGGTCATTGCCGGAACGGGTTCTAACTCCACACAAGAAGCTATCGATCTCAGTCAGGCCGCGGTTGCTGCGGGTGCCGATGCTTTGTTGCTCGTAGCCCCTTATTATAATCGCCCAACCCAGGAGGGGCTGTTTCAGCACTTTGCGCGAATCGCTGACGCTACCGACAAGCCCATCATATTATATTCGATTCCCGGTCGCTGTGGTGTTGAGATCAGCGTCGACGTCATCGCTCGTCTTCGGGCTAAATATCCGCACGTTGCCCACATCAAGGAAGCAGGCGGCAGCGTGGATCGCGTTGATCAAATTATCCAAGCCTTGGGCGATTCTGTGACTGTGCTGAGTGGCGATGACAGCCTCACCCTCCCCTTCATGGCAGTGGGGGCGAAAGGCGTGATCAGTGTAGCCTCTAATTATTTTCCTCGCGAAGTGACCAAATTGACGGCGCTGGCCCTGGCGGGTGATTATCATCGCGCGCGTAGTTTACACCGGAAACTTTATCCGCTCTTCAAGACATTCTTCATTGAATCAAATCCGGTGCCGATGAAAGTAGCTCTGGCCCATTTAGGGATTATTAGCTCTGAGGAAGTCCGCTTACCCCTCTGCCCTTTAAGTATGGCCAATCGTAAAACACTGCTGGCCGCGTTGGCTGCCTACCGGGGCTAATTAACATGCCACTGCAAATTCTTCTTAATGGGGCCAAGGGGCGTATGGGCCAGGTCATTGCCAGTGTTGCTGGCGAAATGAATGCGACAATTTACGCCGGCCTCGATGCTGGCGATGATCTCAGTGCCTCGATCTCGCGCTGTGAAGTAATAATTGATTTCAGCTCACCTGGGGCCACCGCGCAAGTGCTCGAGCTTGCGCAGATTCACCGCAAACCTGTTGTTCTAGGCACGACTGGGCATACGCCAGCTGAAAAGGAGCATTTGCGCACCTTGGCAGCGAAAATACCCTGCGTCTGGGCCGGAAATTTTTCTATTGGTGTTAACCTCCTTTTTGCTCTGACGCAGCGTGCAGCTGGAATTCTCGGTTCTGATTATGATGCCGAAGTAGTAGAAATGCATCATCGCTTTAAGAAAGATGCACCGAGTGGTACAGCTGCTCGTCTCCTCGATATAATTCTGGAAGAACGCCAGTTATCTGCAGCCGCTTTACGCCACGGCCGCGCTGGCCTCACTGGCGAAAGATCGCCGAGCGAAGTGGGCGTCCATGCTTTGCGCGGCGGTGATGTTATCGGCGATCATACCGTGATTTTTGCCGCGCTCGGGGAACGCTTAGAACTCACCCACAAGGCAAGTGATCGCGCTATTTTTGCCCGTGGAGCCATTCGCGCGGCCCATTGGGTTATCGGTCAAGCTCCCGGACTGTATGATATGCAGGACGTGCTTGGATTGAAATGATTACGAGCATTTCTGGACAGTTGGTCGCCGCTTCGCCGCTCGCCGCCACCATTGAGGTCGGCGGCTTTGGCTATGAAGTACATATTCCGGTGACGACCGCAGAGCGACTGCCCTCAATTGGGCAATTGGTCAAATTACACACAGTTGCTGTTTATCGCGAGGATTCACAGACCCTGTATGGTTTTAGCACTGACGAAGAACGCAATTTCTTCCGCCTCCTAGTAGAAAAAGTAACGGGAGTTGGCCCGAAAATGGCGCTGAGCGTCCTTAGCAAACTTTCGCTCGCGACCTTAAAAGGGGCCATTGCCGCAGGTGACGTCGGCTTACTCTCAAAGTGCCCGGGGATCGGTAAAAAAACGGCCGAGCGTCTCGTTATCGAATTACGCGATTATTTAAATCCCGCTGAACTCGCTGGTATCGCCGCGACTCAGGCAGGAACTGGTGCAGCTCCCGCCGTTTCAATTGAAAACAAAATTCGCGATGCCGTGCTGGCCTTAGTGGCCCTCGGCTACCGTGCGGCAGATGCCGATAAAGCGGTCAGGCAAGCGTGGGTTACACTCGGACCAACCACGTCAATCGAGGCCTTGATTAAGAAAGCTCTGGGCTGACCTTAACGCTGAAACTGAAAAGCGGTAAACTCGAGTTGCGAGGTGGGTGTTGGCAGGCCCCGGAAAGTTCTTGGGTTAGTGAGCGTGCCAATTTGTTTCGTGCTGAAAACCTCATCCGCAAAGAGCGATGGGTACTGAATGGATTCACTTTGGCGACTGAGCAGTGAACGTTGTAGCGGCCGAGCGGGCACCTCGCTTGCCACATAAGTATTTTTTTCGTGGGCTGGGACGATTTGCGGAATCACCGACTCAGCTCCTGGCGAGCTAATTTCGGTTTGCGTGAGTGGTACCGATGCAGATGCCAGTAAATTGACATTAGCAGTTGGTTTCGAGTTTAGGCGGATAAAAATTAAGCCAAAACAAGCAGCGGCGGCCAGACCACTGACATAGTAACTCCAGCGTACCTTGCGCTGACGTTGTTCGCCAGAGCGTTGGAGTGAACGATTTTTGGTAAAAGCTGTTTGAGCTGGCTGGCCGGCAGCTTGCGGCCGAAAACCTTCGCCAATCACCAGTGTAGCACGGTGAATTCGGCAATATTGCTGGTAAGTCGCGCGGCGACGAGGGTGCCCTTGAATTTCGGCCTCCAGTTCAGCAGTTTCTGCAGCGGTGATCTGCCGGTCGATATACAAATTAACGAGTTCAATAAAACGATGGTCTTTCATTGGGTGAATTCCTCTCCGAGTTTCTCGCGCAAGCTTTCACGGGCTCGCGCGATTCGACTTTTTACAGTGCCTACACTAATACCGAGAATTTCCGCAATTTCCTCGTAGGCGAGGTTGCGGACATTGCGTAGAACGAGAATCTCACGATGCTTTTCATTGAGTTCGTCCATGCATTCGGCAATTCGGTTAACAAATTCCTGCGTGACCGTAGCATCCTCCGGGGTTTCTTGTTCGGCAGGGATTAGTTCGGCCAAAGTGGTATCGTTATCCCCACTCACAGGGGCGTCGAACGATATCGATTTATCGCGTTTACGGCGCCACCAATACCAGTAGCGGTTACGCGCTAAATTGGTGGCAATTTGATAAAGCCAAGTGGAAAAGGCGGAATCCCCTCGAAAGTTAACTAATCCCCGGTGGGCGCGAATAAAAGCATCCTGGGTAACCTCCTCGGCATCTTGTTGATTGCGGAGTAGTTGATGCACCATGCCATAGATACGATCCCAGTATCTGGTGACTAATTGCTCAAAAGCGGTGGCGTCGCCGCCTTTAAAGCGGTCAACCAACAGCCGATCCAAAGCTACTTCTTGGGCTTTATCTGTCATGGGAGCAGAATCTTTTTGATCCGGAAATTGAAGAATAGTTCCCATGAATATGCAGATGTGGGCTATTTTGGACTAAAACGCGTCAGAGGGTCAATATTCGCTAAACATAAATAATTCTTGCGTTGCCAGCTGACTGAAAAAATATCTCAACCCTGCAAGCTGGCGAGGGGGCGATAGCTCAACGGTAGAGCAGAAGCCTTTTAAGCTTTTGGTTCCGGGTTCGAATCCCGGTCGCCCCACCAGCCGCAGCAGGCAACGAGCTCATAGAGTAAGCTAGGTCTATTCCTGCATGGACAAAAAAGATTCCTGAGTTAGCTATCAGGTTATCACCCCATTATTGCTACCACTCGTGACTACCCTCGCCAAACCGCAACGAATAGTGATCGTCGAAGATCAAACCGCAATTCGCGAAATGCTCGCTGAAATTTTGCGGAGCGACCATAATTACCAGATTGTCGGAGAATGCGGCGATGGCCAGCAGGCCTGCAAGTTATGCTTAGAGCTTAAGCCTGATCTCATCGTCCTGGATGCCCGCCTACCAGGCCTAAGCGGCGTAGATATTCTCCGGCGCATCAGTAAACAACTCAAGCAGACGCGTGTGTTAATCTTTTCTGCCTATGAAAGCCCTGTATTGGTGAGGGAAATGCTCGAGGCGGGGGCACATGGGTTTGTCGAAAAAACTGCTGGCTTGAGTGAATTTAAAAAAGGCCTTGAGACGATCGCTCGTGGCGGCACCTACTTCGGCCCCGGTGTCGCTGCCTTGCTAAGAAATGTGGTCGCTCATCCGGGACAAACTGGCGGAATCGATGCTCTAACTCGTCGTGAAAGAGAAATCCTCAAGCTCGTCGCGGAAAGCAATAGCACTCGCGGCATAGCCGAGAAACTAGCAATCAGCGCGAAGACGGTTGATAACCACCGCACCAATTTAATGCGGAAGCTCGATATGCATGATGTTGCCAGCCTGACTCGTTACTCGCTCGAAATAGGCCTCATTCACCATTGATAAAAATGTTCGGCGCTTAATAGGCCCAAGGTGAGTTTCTTTCTTGCGCGTAACTACCGATTATCCATTAGTCTATGGACTCATCACATTGTAACCCATGATTAATTCTTCCAAAATCCTCGGTCTGATTCTCGCTGCCACCGCGTTGCTCTTCACTGCGTGCGCCAAAAAACCAGTGCGGGCGATGCCGGACTCCACGCAAACCGGTGCTAATGGTATTAATCCCGAGCAAATTGCGGTTCCTGGTGATAACGCAAATCTTTCGGCCCGCGATGGTGGCTCGGTTGATGACGCGAGCAAGAGCGTCGTCGAGCCAGTATATTTTGCGCTCGACCGCTCAGCAGTGGCTTCCGCTGAGCGCCCCAAAATTGAAGCAGCTGTCAAATGGCTGAAGGATAACGCTGATAAAAATCTCGTGCTTATCGGTCACTGTGACTGGCGCGGGACCGCTGAATATAATCTCGGTCTCGGTGACCGTCGCGCAAACGCCGTCAAACGCTATCTCGAATCTCTCGGCGTCGATGCTAATCGCCTGGAAACACTCTCCAAGGGCTCTATTGATGCAAAACAAGGCGGTTCCGAGGGCGATTGGACCAAAGACCGGCGCGTTGATTTCGTTGTCCTGAAACGCTAATCTGTTTTAGCGCAATAACCGAGGCCCCAGCATGACTGTTGGGGCTTTTTTATGTCCAAAAATAAGGCAGCGTATTAGCCCCTGCCCCACTGGCAATTTAACCACCGCGCCAAGGCTACTTTTGGATTTGAGCCAATTCGGCGAGGACGCGTTCTGATGCGTCGATAGCTTTTTTCATTACCCCGAGATGGAAGCTTTCATTCGGCGCATGCAGATTATCCTCTGGCAGAAAAAGGCCCATCATAACCGCATCAAGTCCGAGTACCTGCTTAAGGTCGGCGATCAGGCCCACGCTGCCCCCTTCGCGAAGAAAGAGCGGTGGTTTACCCCAAACTGCGGTAACGGCATGTTCAACGGCTTGAAACCCCTTGGCCAGTACAACTGATTGATTGGCGGGCGTGTTTGACCGCCCTGGTGGGATTACCACATACGGGGTCGCATGATGTTGTTCTTTGATTGTGAGAGTCACTCCCTTTGGACAGCGGCGGTGGAGCTCCGCAAACATTGCCTCTTTGGTGTTTTCCGGTGTTTGGTTAGGGACCAAGCGACAAGTGATTTTGACGCTAGCCTTGCTCGGGATGACAGTTTTGGTTCCCGCCCCTTGATACCCACCGCTAAATCCATTAAACTCGAGTGTTGGTAGAAAACGAATGGCCTCGAACGGGTTATAGCCTGGAGGGGTGTGAAATTCATTAACGCCCAGAAATTTTGCATAAGGCCGTTGATCTAATCCTAATTTGAGTAATTCGGCCCGCTCCCACGCCTCCGGTTCCACCACGGCGTCGTAGAAGCCGGGAAGATTCACGCGGCCGTCAGGAGTATGCAGCGAGGCGCAAAATTCTGCCAGCGCCTGGAGCGGATTCATGATCACGCCACCGTGCAAGCCGGAGTGCAAATCCGATTGAGGGCCGGTGAATTCAACTTCAAAGGCAAGCATCCCACGCAGTCCAACTGTAATCACGATCTGGTCAGGCGAAGGAATCCCGGTGTCAGAAAGGTAGATGAAATCCCCGCGTAGCTTTTCTTTATTCTCACCTAGGAAAGTTTTGAAATTCTTACTCCCGATCTCCTCTTCGCCCTCTATCATGAAGGTAATGCGAAGTGGTAGATCAGGGTTTTTCTCCAGCAATCGTCCGACAGCGGCAAGATGCACCATGAGGGGGCCTTTGTTATCAGCTGTGCCTCGACCATAAATCCGCTCTCCTTTAATGGTCGGCTCGAATGGCGGGGTGTCCCATTTAGCTACCGGATCTGCGGGTTGGACATCATAGTGACCATAGATAATCACGTGCGGCCAATTGGGATTGTCCCCACGTTTGCCCAAAATCACGGGGTGTAATGCCGTCGGGACTACTTCGACGTTAAAGCCGATTCCTTTGAGCAAACCTGCTACAAATTGCTGCGCACCTACCATCCCCTGCTGGTATTGGGGATCAGCCGAGACGCTAGCGTGACGAACGTATTCCTTTAATTTTTCGACAGGATCAAACATGGCTCAACTCTAGGTGATTTCCCGCTAGGCGCTAGCAAGAAGTGCCCCCAAGCTCGAAGAGCTCAGTGCTTAAAATGGCGAATTCCAGTAAAGACCATCGCCATCCCCCTTTCATCAGCCGCGCGAATGACTTCTTCATCACGCAGGGAACCACCGGGCTGAATCGCACTGGTGGCGCCGGCCTCTGCAGCGGCAATTAAGCCATCGGCAAAGGGAAATAATGCTTCGCTGGCCACCACCGACCCCTGCAGATTCAACTGCGCTTCGTTTGCTTTCCAAATGGCGATGCGTGAACTGTCAACACGGGCCATCTGACCAGCGCCGACGCCAAGGGTTTGTTCGCCGCGACAATAAACAATAGAGTTCGATTTCACGTGCTTCCCGACCTTCCAGCCAAAAAGCATAGCGGTCCATTCATCCGCCGTGGGCTGGCGCTTGGTCACTACTTTAAAGTCATTCATTTTACCCAACAAGCGATTGCGATCTTGCACGAGTACCCCGCCAACAACTGAGCGAACCTCTTGGAGCGTATCGGCCCCCAATCCTTCTTTCGCGATCATTAAGCGCAAATTTTTCTTTTTCCCGAAAATTTCTCGCGCTTCCTCACTGAAATGGGGCGCGATAATAACCTCGGTGAAAATTTCAGCGATCAATTTGGCGAGATCTCCGTGCAAGGTATTGTTTACAATAATAATGCCACCGAAAGGAGCCTGTCGGTCAGTTGCGTAAGCTTTTTCCCAAGCAGCCAATAGCGTGTCGGCACTCGCGACACCGCAAGGATTGGTGTGCTTTAAAATTGCCACAGTGGGTCGTTCAAATTCGCCAATGAGATAAGTGGCGGCTGTGATATCCAAAATATTGTTATAACTCAGTTCCTTGCCTTGGAGTTGCTCGAAATGGTCATGGAACGTTCCATAGAGCGCGGCTTTTTGGTGAGGATTCTCGCCGTACCGTAAATTTTGGACCTTGTTTAGGGCTAAATTATAAGTCGCCGGGAACCCGCTCAGCGACTCGATATCAGGTTCATCTTGTTGCGTTTCGAGATATCGAGCAATGGCCGCATCATAGCGCGCCGTACGTTGGAATACTTTAAGTGCGAGTTTACGACGCAGTATCAATAACTCGGCTGGTTTGTTGATGACAGCCAAGACGGGAGAATAGTCGGCCGGATCGCAAATGACCGTTACGCTCGAATGATTTTTAGCGGCGCTACGCAGCATGGAAGGGCCACCAATGTCTATATTTTCGATCGCTTCTTCGAATAACACTTGAGGGTTAGCGACCGTTTGTTCGAACGGATATAAATTCACTACCACCAAATCAATCAGGGTAATGTCATTTTTCACTGCTTGAGCGAGATGTTCTGGCTTATCACGTCGGCATAACAATCCGCCGTGAATTTTGGGATGCAGGGTTTTCACGCGACCTTCCATTATTTCGGGAAACCCGGTGTGGTGACCTACTTCTGTTACTGGCAAGCCCGCGGCGGCGAGCAGCTTAGCCGTTCCGCCGGTCGAGAGCAGTCGGTACCCTTGTTGGCGCACGAGGGCAGTCGCGAATTCGACGAGGCCTTGTTTGTCACTAACCGACAGCAGCGCGAGCTTTTCCATAGGTCGCTTTTCTGCGCCGGAGGGTTTTCGTGCGCAAGACGAAAGCCCGCGAACTCCGTGAACTTTTTTTATGTATTTTGCCGTTGGCATCGTTTCTACTGCGCTAATCTGATGAGCGTCGCGCATGAATTACCTGGGCTAAAAGTTAATCTGGATCAGCTGATTTATCGCTACGGCGGTGATCATCTCCCAGCTGATCGCCCTCATGCCTTTATTTATTACCTGACAATCCATAATGACTCTGATCGCACGGTCACCCTGCTCGGCCGAAAGTGGGTTATTGAGCATCCTGATGGGAGCCGAGCGGTAGTTGAAGGCGATAAAATTGTTGGCGAAACCCCTACCCTGATACCCGGAGCGCATTTTGCCTATAACAGTTACCATATAGGTAGCAGCAACAGTCGGGCTTTTGGCAGCTTTCATGGAGTCGACGCTCATGGCGCTCGGATTTTTGTCCGGATCCCGAAGTTTGACATGATCATTCCGGCCGACTGACTGGCGCCTTTAACATGAAGATCATCGATTTAAATAGTGTCGGAGGCATCGGCGCTAACTGCCTGTACTGTCAGGTGGGGGATTTTCACTTCGTTATCGATAGCGGGCTCAACCCTAAACAAGTAGGTCGCATCGCTGCTCCAGATCTTCGGCCGCTAGAAGGCGTGAAGCTCGATGTTATTTTCATCACTCACTGCCATCTCGATCATATTGGCTCTTTGCCTCTGCTCATGCGGCACCAACCGAGCACGCCGGTCATTATGACGCTTCCAAGCCGAATGCTCATCGAGCGCATGCTGCACAATTCGTCGAATGTTATGGTCCGTGAGCGAGAGGAGAAAGGGATCATGGAATACCCTCTTTTTACGCATGATGAAATCGATCGGATAGCCCCGCGATTATTGCCCCACCAGCTGAATAGTCCGAAGAAATTTGCGGGGGCTCATGATGAAATTGAATTCACTTTTCATGCAGCTGGGCACATTGCCGGCGCATGTGGCGTAGAAATTGTCCATAAACACCGGCGGATCTTTTTTACCGGGGATGTGCTTTTTTCTACTCAGCGGATTTTGGACGGGGCGAAACTTCCACGAACTCATTTCGATACACTGGTAACTGAAACAACTCATGGCGCCACCGACAAACAGGCGGGCAATCTTCGTTCGAATGAGATGATTCGCTTGATTGAGACAATTAATAGCACATTGCTGCGCGGTGGGTCAGTGCTCATTCCAGTTTTTGCACTCGGTCGCATGCAAGAAATTCTCGCAATTCTCCATGATGCGAGAAAATTTAATCGCTTAGCTGCAGCGCCAATTTTTGCTTCGGGCCTTGGTATGGATCTTTGCGATTACCTTGACGATATTTCCAAGAAAACTGGGCTGGTGCATTTCACCCGCACCATCTTGAAGGAGCTGAAAATTAAAAAATCACCGCGCGATCTCGTCCCTGGTAAAGAGCCCCCCCTCCAGGGGATATACGTTGTCAGCAGCGGAATGATGGTTGAAAAGACCGCCTCTTATACACTCGCTTCATGCCTCGTCGGCAGCGCCAAGCATAGCATCTGTTTCGTCGGCTACTGCGACCCAGACACTCCCGGTGGGCATTTGCAGGCTGCTCACAATGGTGAAGAATTCCTCTTTGCCGCGGTTAATGTTAAGACGCGTATCCGTGCTCAAATTGAACGGTTTGAATTCAGCGGCCATGCTTCGCGCGAAGAATTGCTCGACTATGCCTTAGCGTGCAATCCCCGCTCGATTGTATTGACCCACGGCGACCCACCGGCACGAGCCTGGTTCGCTGCTCAACTTGCGGATAAGTTGCCGCAAGCTCAGGTGCTGGATCCTGTACCGCTGCAGCCTTATCAAGTCTAGCGGCCAATTACCTCGCGCAAGCGCTGGACCATCGCAGGAAGACCAGCCGCATATTGCACTCGTGGCGCTAACAGTGTAAATGTTCTCAGGGGAAATGGTGGATTCTCTAAATAGTGAATTGTAATACCCGCTTCGGCACAGAGCGCGCACGCCGCCGCGATATCCCATACCTTATTATTGTGGTCCACCACCCCATCAAGCAACCCGATCGCCGCGTAGGCTAAATGCAGAGTACTGCTCCCTAGCCCCCGGATTTTAAAATTCTCGATGAGTCGCTTCCCTTCCATTGCATGAGTCTTGTCCGAGGGCGAATGAAACCCAATCAAGCTATGGCTGTTCGGAGCCTCCCCGCGCGCGTGAGCGGGTTGCGTGCCTTCGAATAGCCCACGCCCCGGGCCGCCGTGTATCAGCACCCGCCGGGCCAGGTCGTAGATGACGCCATAGGTCGGTTCGCCATTTTCCAGCAGCGCAAGCGAAATGGCGCAGTGACTGATTCCGTTGACGTAATTATTCGTGCCATCGATTGGATCAAGAACCCAGCAATAGCGCGTAGTAACTGGGATAGCCGTTTCTGTTAGGCTAAGTTCTTCACTGAAAAATTGATCAGTAGGAAATAAGGCACCGATCGCTGCCTGAATATTTTTTGAAATAGCTAGATCGACGGCCGTGACTTTGGTGCCGTCGTACTTAAGTTCGCTGCGTGCGCGCCCAAATTCTCGGTGCATCAGCTCAGTTTCTGCGCTCACGGCAGCAAGGGCAGCGGTGATACGTTGGTCGATTTCGTGATTGGACGCAGCAAGGTTCATATAATTAGTTATTTAGCATCCACAGAGCAGGCCTGATTCCAAATGGAATCTCACCCAGCTAGGCGATATTTGATTGTAACCTGAATTTAACCCCGCGCGCTTTGCTTAAACCGTAAAAATGTAATGCTGATTTCATGAATCTCATTATTCCCCGCTGGGCTACCCTCCTTTTATTAATCGCCGGTTTTAATAACACGATCAGAGCATCGGAAACTTATGCTCCGTTCCAGCCAACCATGAAGGCGGGGACGGCTTATAGTTTACCTGCGACCAAACTTCACCCAACGCAATTCGCTGTTGGATTTCGGGAGGTTATTTTTAAAGCTAAATCGATCGACTCTAAAAATGCCGCCGAGCTGCGGACTTATCTGCAAGACAAAGATGTGCCAGTCGTAATTGGACCCGGCGGTCGACCCTACATGACTGATGGCCATCATACGATTCGTGCGCTCCTCGATTCTCATCAATCAGATAAAACCGTTTATGGTCACATTTTGGCGAACTGGGCGGAGTTAGATGAAGTCTCTTTTTGGTCACAGATGCAGTCTCACCATTACACTTATCTGATGGACAAAGATGGACGCGGTCCACTTGACCCCCGCTTGCTTCCGGAGACGCTGGCTGACATTCAAAGCAACATCTATCGGGGCTTGGGCTGGGCCGTCATGAAAGCCGGCGGCTTCGCGGAGAAAAAAGGGCCCGCGGGTTTCTTTCAGGAATTTTATTGGGCAGATTATTTCCGCGATAAGGTGCGCTGGAACGATGCGGATGAAAACGAATTTAAACAGGCTGTTGATGCCGCGGTTGTCTTAGCCCATCAACCCGCTGCGGCAAAGCTTCCCGGCTATCTGCCGCCGCCCGCGCACCCGTGATCGGTGTCGCCGGGCCTTTTCGGTTGAGGTGCTAGTTGATGGCCAGAGCGCACGATTGGCTGGGGTCCACGTGAATTTAACTGATCAAGCACCCCAGCTAATCGACGTTTTTTAGCATCAACTTCTTTAAATATTTCTAGCTGATGACTGGGGTGCTCGATCCCAGAAAATCGCACACTCACGAGTCGTAAGGGCCGCCGCTTCGTCCACACTGCCTTCAGTAAGGCTGTGACGAATGGATAAAAGGATGATTCTAAATCACTGGCTTCCGTCAAACTGCGGCTGGTGGAATTATCCTCCATCCCCGAATAGCGAATTTTAATCGTGAGTGTTTTAGATTTTTTATCATCGGCCCTAATTTTCGGCATGAGTTCATCAATCATCCGCTTGGTCACTTGCTCGATCTGTGAGAAGTTTCCGATATCTTGGGGAAAAGTTTCTTGGGTTGAGTAAGACTGCGCGGCAGCCTGCAGGACTTCGACGGGTTCGGTGTCCTCCCCTCGAGCCAAGGCAAGAATCGCGGGTGCGGCGTTACCAAATAAGCGCTGCAATTCTAGAGTTGGTAGAGCGATGATGTCTTTCACTAGGCGAAGGCCGGCTTGGTTCAAGCGCGCCTCTGTTATTTTCCCGATTCCCGGGATCACATTTATTTTGAAAGGCGCCAAAAAATCCGCTTCCGTGCCTGGGCTAACCAGCGTGAAGCCACGTGGTTTGAATGCTTTGCTGGCGATGGCCGCTACGAGCTTATTAGTCGCAAGGCCAAATGACACCGTCACGCCCAATTGTTGGACAATGCGCTGCTGAAGGGCGCGTACGCTTTTTTCAATTTCCGCTAGGGCGGTAAATCCACACGGTCCGAGATCGAGAAAACCTTCATCAATTGAATGACGTTGCACGCACGGCGTGAGTGTTTCGCAAAGGTCAAATAATTGGCGGGAAATTTCACTGTAAAGTCCCCTCGTGGGTGGCAGTAGAATCAAATCAGGACATAATTTCAGTGCCTGAGCAGTAGGCATCGGCGTGTAAACCCCACCAGCCCGTGCTTCGTAATTAGCTGACGCGATGATCCCACGCTCACGGCCCCCCACTGCGCATCGCTTTCCCCGCAAGGCCGGCTGCAAAGCCAATTCACAAGATACGAAAAAAGCATCCGCATCAAGGTGGACGATCAGTGGCAGAGCAGACATTAGCCTAAAATTTATGCTAGGTTAGCTAGTCGAAGGCAATTGCGTGAGAGAATTTTACTGATACTAGACTTGCCTGAGCGCCCTGCTTGTAAGTGACGCCGGCTCCTCTTGCAGGCCCATCACGCTACCGGCATAGATAATCTTACCGCCGGCAGGTCCCCCGCCGGGGCCAAGGTCAAGCACCCAGTCTGCGGTTTTTATAACATCAAGATTATGCTCAATCACCACCAAGGTGTTACCCGCATCACGTAATTTAAAAAGTAAATCCATCAGCCGCTGAATATCCGTCCAATGCAATCCCGTGGTAGGCTCATCGAGAATATAAAGAGTTAGCCCCTGCTCGCGCTTACTCAATTCGAGTGACAATTTAATTCGCTGTGCCTCGCCGCCTGAGAGGGTTGTAGCCGATTGTCCTAGTTGTAAATAACCAAGCCCCACGGCGTCGAGCGTCGCTAATTTTTCCATAATCCGCGGGACGGGGCGGAACAGTTCCAAGGCCTCCCGAACAGTGAGCGCAAGAACATCGGCAATGTTTTTTCCATGAAAACGAATTTCCAAGGTTTCGCGATTAAAGCGCTGACCATCACAACTGCCGCAGGGGGTGTACGCATCTGCCATGAACTGCATATCGAGTTTAATTTGCCCATCTCCTTGGCAGCGTTCGCATCGCCCACCGCGCACGTTAAAACTAAAGCGGCTTGCCTTATAGCCACGCACTTTTGCCAGTGGCAGTTGGGCGAAAAGCGCGCGAAGCAGATCAAGCAACCCCACGTAGCTCGCGGGATTAGAGCGGGGACTCCGCCCAATCGGTTCTTGATCGATGACGACGGCTTTTTCAAAATGCTCCAGCCCTCGCAAGCTGCGGTGTTGCCCCGGCAGGCTTTTGGCTCCGTTCAGTTTACGCGCTACCGCTACAGCAAGAATATCATTAACCAGTGAACTTTTCCCAGAACCAGAGACCCCGGTAACGCAGGTCAGCAGTCCGATCGGAAAATAGGCATCAATGTTTTTTAAATTATGCTCGGTTGCTCCATGCACACTTAACCAGCGGCTATCGGGAGTTTTAGTTAGCGCATTTTTCATTATACCTAATTTCCCCGCGAGATACGCTCCCGTGCGCGAGATTGACTCGGGTAATTGAGCACACGCTTGCGGCGACCCTTGAAAGAGAATCTGCCCCCCTTCCGTTCCGGCGCCCGGTCCGAGCTCAATTAATTCATCTGCGATTCGTATGGTG
This sequence comes from uncultured Verrucomicrobiota bacterium, assembly GCA_903856725.1. Taxonomy (GTDB): domain Bacteria; phylum Verrucomicrobiota; class Verrucomicrobiia; order Opitutales; family Opitutaceae; genus Lacunisphaera. The sequence goes on along the minus strand of CAIOCT010000126.1, from coordinate 54,578 downwards.
TCGGCATCATGTTCAACTACCAAGACGGTATTACCACGATCGCGCAATTCACGGAGCGTTCCTAGCAAACGTTGATTGTCGTGCGGGTGCAGACCGATGCTCGGTTCATCCAGCACATAGATAACTCCGACGAGTCCCATTCCTAATTGAGTGGCTAGCCGGACGCGTTGAGCCTCACCGCCAGATAAGGTAGCGTAATCTCGCTCCAAGGTTAAATAGCCTAGTCCCGTTTCGTTTAAAAAACGTAAACGTTGCTCGACGGCAGTCAGCACTTCGGCGACCGCTTCTGTAGCGGGTAAAATGGCAGAAAGACTTTGGAGGAATTCATAGGCGCGTTGTATATCCATCGCCATGAATTCAACAAAGCTACGACTGGCTAACTGCACCGCAGCACTTTTTGCATTAAGCCGCCACCCGTGGCAGGAGGGGCAATCGCCACTCGCCATAAAAGTAGCTAAACGCGCGCGGTAGCCATCACTGCGCGATTCACGACGGCCGGTTTCGAGAAGCGCAATGACTCCTGGAAAAGCTTTCGATTCCGCTTTCTGTGTGCGGCGTGGGCGGAAACTAAACAAACGCTCGCCCGCGCCGTACAAGAGGGCCTGCCGAGTGGCCGCCGGCAGATCCATCCACGGTACTTCAGGATCAAACGGCAATTGCTCGGCCAATTGTTTGAGCAGCGTGTTATGGCGAATAATGAGATTGCGGCCGCCAATGCGCAACGGTTTGAGCGCCCCCGTTCGGACTGATTTCTCTGGTTTGGGGACTATAAGTTGATCGTTAAAAGTAAGTTTACGACCCAACCCTCCACAATCTGGACAGGCCCCCTCTTGATGATTAAATGAAAAATGGCGCGGCGATAGTAATTCAAAAACATCACCGCAGAGTGTGCAGCTTAAATTCTGGCTAAGGGGGATTTCCCGCCAAGGATCAGCGGCTGTTTTTTGCACGAGAACTTTCACGCGATTCTGCCCTTCGCGAAAAGCGAGTTCCAAGGAATCAGCTAAACGACTGCGCTGATCAGCTGTGATGACAACCCGATCAATTACTAACTCAACGGTGAGCTCCGTGGAACTGTGGTTTACTCCCATCGACCAGTCATCCAGAGAATAAATAACGCCCGCAATGCGGACCCGCTGAAAGCCGCGTTGGCGAAGTCGCGGTAATTCGTCTCTCAGTACAGACGGTTTTGCCGTCAACCAGGCGGCTACAATAATGGCGCGCTCACCTGGAGCAGTTTGAAATAATTGAGAAACGCAATCGTCCAGCGAGCGCTTGTGGACATGCCCTCCATCTTTAGGGCAGCGGGGTTCTCCGCAGAGCGCCCAAAGCAAACGCGCATAATCAGCCACTTCAGTTACGGTTGCAACCGTACTGCGGGGAGAACCGCCCCCCGTGCGTTGTTCGATTGCGAGGACGGGGGAAAGTCCATGAATAAAATCTACATCGGGTCGTTTAAGCTGTTCCAATAATTGGCGCGCCGAAGCCGAGAGGCTTTCCATATATTTCCGGTAGCCCTCAGCGTAAATTGTATCAAAGGCCAATGATGACTTCCCTGACCCACTCGGCCCCGTCAAGACGACCAGCTGACCGCGGGGAATGCGAAGTTCTAAGTTCCGCAAATTATGTTCGCGGGCTCCCTTAATATGAATGTGCGACGCAGCCTTCATGACGCCAATGTTGCGGTTTTAGTCCGCGCGTCAAAGTGAGATTAAGTATTTCCACTACCCTCCGCTTCGCGTTTCTCGCTTGTGATTTTATTATTAAGGGAGCTTTATGAGCCTTTCAAACTCTAACGCGGAGCTCGTATCGCCACGCAGCATCTGGCTCCTTCATCTAGAACCCTTGAGTATTATATCTATGAACCTTAGCAAAGCTGTCTCCTCCTGTCTGCGCCTATCGGCTATCGCCGGTTTGGCTTTAGTTCTGGCGCCTTGTGCCCATGCCTTTGTTTTTGAATTCGGTGACGTTAAAGGTAACTTTGACACAACCCTTTCACTTGGTGGCCTGTACCGCGTCAACGAGGCAGATCGGCAATTTTATGGCCTTGGTTCTGGCGGGTTACAGCGGTCAAACAATAACGACGACGGCGATCTGAATTATCGCAGTGCGGGCATGGCTTCGTTTCTCGTCAAAGCAAACCATGACCTCCTTGTTAAATACCAGCACGCCGGTCTTTTTGTCCGCGGTTATTATTTTAATGACTTTGTGAATTCGAATGGCGTCCGCGATCGCACGCCGCTGAGCGATGAAGCGAACAAAATTGTGAGTACGGGTGCAGAGTTGCTCGATGCTTACGTTTATTTTAAAGAGACGCTTAACGGAATGCCAGCTACGCTTCGGGTAGGCCGCCAAGTTCTGAGCTGGGGCGAAAGCACTTTTATCCCGAACGGCATTAACTCAATTAATCCCATCGACGTGGCCAAATTGCGCACGCCCGGCTCCGAGCTGAAAGAAGCTCTCCGGCCCGTCAATATGGTCTCGGCCGCGTTGGGCCTAAATGAAGATTTGTCATTAGAAGCTTTTTACCTCCTCGACTGGGATCGCACCCGTATTGATCCCCCTGGCACCTACTTTAGTTCGAACGATTATGCCCCTAAGGGTGGCACCAAGGTTCTGCTCGGATTTGGCGCTATTGCCGACACAGCCTCGCTGGGCGCAGTGCCGCGTGGCACCGATGGTGAACCTAGTTCTTCTGGCCAATACGGAGTTAATCTTCGTTGGCTAGCTCGCGGGTTGAAGGATACCGAATTCGGTTTGTTCGCCATGAATTATCACAGTCGCCTGCCTGTGATTTCAGCACGCACGCCGACGGAAGCCATCAGTTCAGCTTTGGTGCAAGCCACCGCGAGCGGCTTAGCTACCGCGAATCTGGCGCCGGCAATGATCGCCGCAGGAATTCCGCCGGCCACGGTTTCTGCAATTCTACCAGGACTAGTGGGGTCGGCTCTGACCAGTGTACCGGTTGGCTCGTTGGCCCCATCTTTGGCGCCTTATGCCGCATTTTATCCCTCCACGATCACGATTGCGAATGGAGCTAAGACCATCGGCTTCTTGACCGCCTCAGGTACCGGACGCTACTTAGTCGAATTTCCCGAAGACATCGGTTTAGTTGGAGCTAGCTTCAACACAAGTGTGCACGGAATCGCCCTGCAGGGCGAAATTAGCTATCGGAAAAGTCAACCGCTGCAGGTTGATGACGTCGAATTACTTTTCGCCGCATTCTCTTCAATTAACCCTGCGTTTGGTACCAATAACCAAATCGGTAATTTTCTTGGCCAGCTAAACACCTATGTCCCTGGCTATCGCCGCCTCAAAGTAACGACGGGCCAGATGACCGCCACGTGGGTGGGCAAAGGCATTCTCGGATCAGCGCAGACTACGCTTTTGGCTGAATCCGGCTTCGTTAATGCCGACCTTCCAAGCAAGAGCGTCTTGCGGTTTGATGGTCCCGGCACCTTCGTCGGTGGTGACATCAACTACATGACCAATTCGGGCAATAATGCTTCGAATATCGCGCCGCTTGCTGAGCCTGCCTCAGCCTTCGCGGATAGTTTCTCATGGGGCTACCAATTAGTTGGTCGCCTCGATTACAATAACGTCTTCCGGGGCGTGAATATCTCCCCCACTGTAATCTACACTCATGATGTAGGGGGTAATACTCCTTTGCCCCTCGGCAATTTTCTTCACGGAAGGAAATCGTTTACCATCGGTGCTGAGTGCACCTTTCAGAATGCTTGGGCCCTTGACCTCCGTTATGTTAATTTCTTCGGCGCTGATCGCTATAATTTGATCAGCGATCGTGATTTCATCTCCTGCAATATGAAATACTCGTTCTAATTTAAATTACCCCATTACCATGAAATCAGGACTTCGTTACTTCATCGCCAGCGGCACCCTCCTCTCACTTACACTCGGGGGCTTTGCGGCTATTTCGGCTAGCGACGCGAACCGACTTGGCAACGACCTTACGCCGCTTGGGGGTGAGAAAGCCGGCAATGCTGATGGTTCTATTCCAGCATGGACAGGCGGCATCACCGCTCCACCGGCTGGTTATACGGTAGGAATGCATCATCCCGATCCTTATAAGGATGAAGTGCCCCTGTTCACCATCACTGGGACTAATGTTGATAAATATGCGGCAGAATTGAGCGCTGGGCACTTAGCTTTACTGAAAGCCTATTCTGATTATTCGATGCCGGTTTACCCCACGCACCGGAGTGCAGCCAACCCCCAGCGCATCTATAGTGCGACTAAGCAAAATGCGACGACCGCGTCTCTCAATGAAGGCGGCAATGGCATTGCTGGTTCAACGATTGGCACCCCATTCCCCATCCCCCAAAATGGGCTCGAGGTGATTTGGAATCATCTCACTCGCTATCGCGGTGTGGCGGCTAATCGAACGATCAGTCAAGCTGCTCCGCAGCGTAATGGTAGTTACACCTTGGTTGATTTCGAGGATGAGTTTCTCTTCAACTATGCTCGCGAAGGCATGCAGGAAAAAGATCTGGATAATGTTCTAATCTACTTCAAGCAGGCGGTAACTGCTCCGGCGCGACTTGCTGGTTCCATTCTCGTTGTTCACGAAACCATGGATCAAGTTAAAGAATCACGCCGCGCCTGGCTCTATAACTCAGGCCAACGCCGGGTGCGCCGCGCGCCTAATGTCTCCTACGATAATCCGGGGACTGCTGCGGACGGAATGCGCACCGCCGATCAATTCGATATGTTCAATGGGGCCCCCGATCGCTACGATTGGAAACTTGTCGGAAAGAAAGAAATGATCGTTCCCTACAATTCTTACAAACTGCATAGCGATTCGATCAAATATAGCGAAATCCTCAAACCACTGCATATAAATCAAGCTCTCACGCGCTACGAAAAACACCGCGTTTGGGTCGTTAATGCGACGCTCAAAGCGGGTACGAGCCATGTTTACTCCCAGCGCACTTTTTACATCGACGAAGATAGCTGGCAGGTGCTTGCCGTCGACCAATACGACGGTCGTGGTCAACTCTGGCGCGTATCTGAAGCCCACTGCATTAATTATTATGAAGCCCAAGTTTTCTGGAGTACGCTTGAGGTACATACCGATCTGATCGCCGGTCGCTACGTGGCTATCGGTCTCGATAATGAAAATAAAATGTATAACTTCAGTCTTAGCCGCGGTCCGCAGGACTACACCCCCGCGACCTTGCGTCAGGATGGCGTGCGCTAACCAATCATGACTCTACGGGCGACCCTCTACTCGGGGTCGCCCTTTTTCTTGCCTGCGAGGTCAGGACTGTCAGATATTTATTTCAGTGATCTTGCTAATTTTAGCGCAACTGACGGGGCTAATTCGGAGCTGTATAAAAAAATACTTTGGCGTCAGCCGCATATGGGCAGCCCTCTTCTTAATTCCAATTGTCCACGCCGCTGATTCAGCGGAATTAGCACCACTGGCTAACCGCAGTTTATTACTCGGCATTGTTAACACTGGCCAACAGTTAGTGGCAGTCGGTGATCACGGACACGTTTTACGATCATCTGACCAAGGCCAGCAATGGACTCAGCAAATCACGCCTACTCGAGCACTGCTAACGAGCGTTAGCTTTCCTGATGCGCAGCACGGCTGGGCGGTGGGCCATGATGGTGTGATCATCGCTACCCGAGATCGTGGTGAAACGTGGGTGCGTCAGGATGATGGCCAGCAACTCGAAACCATTTTTCTCAGCGTATTATTTTTAGACCGGCTGCGTGGTTTTGCAGTGGGTGCGTACGGGAAATACTTATACACAATCGACGGAGGCGCTCACTGGGTAAGCGGCCACCCGAGCGATGCAGAAGCCCATTTCAACCGGATTAGCGCTGGAGTTGATGGCACACTCTACCTTGCCGGTGAAAGCGGCATCTGCTTGCGCTCTTCAGATGGTGGCCAAATTTGGCATAAAGTCGAAGTTCCATACGATGGGTCGCTGTTCGGTGTTCTTCCGCTAACGGCTCAGCGAATTGTCACTTACGGTTTACGTGGTCATATCTTCCGTTCTGATGATCAGGGCGCGCGGTGGGTGCCTTTATCGACGGATGTTAAAGTACTCATCATGGGGGGAATTCGCCTTCGCCAAGGCCCCTTAGTCCTCAGCGGCCAAGGGGGGAATTTTTTTATTAGCCGCGATGCCGGTCGTAGTTTTCAGCATTGGAAGCCCGCTGACTTCGGCACCAGTGTGGCGGACCTCATCGAAGCTGATGACGGCGCAATTATTACAGTCGGCGAGGCAGGGGTAACCCGCCTCCACATTCCTTAGTATGTTGCGCCAGATTGAAAAACTGATCTTCGGTCATCGCCATCTCACCGTGGCTTCATTCGCGATCGTCACGTTGTTGCTTGGTTTTTTCGCGAGCAAGACCCACGTCGACGCAAGTTTCAACAAGCAGCTACCCAGCGATCATGAGTACATTCGGAATTTCATAAAGTATCAGGAACAATTTGGCGGTGCCAATCGCGTAGTGATCGCACTCAATGCACGGCAAGGTGATATTTTCACCCCCAGCTTCTTCCAAACACTCAAAGCGGTTACCGATGAAGCATTTTACCTGCCGGGGGTTGATCGAGCCCAGGTCACCTCTATTTTCACCCCAAATGTTCGCTATCTCGAGGTCGTCGAAGATGGTCTTCAGGGCGGCAATATAATTCCGGCTGATTTTGTGCCAAACTCCGCCGGCCTCGAACGCGTTCATCAAAATATTATTAAATCAGGCCGCGTTGGCCAACTCGTGGCCAATGATTTTACCGGCGCGGTTGTTATTATCTCTTTACTAGAAGTGGATCCGCAGACTGGCCGAAAATTAGCTTACGCAGAAGTGGCGGATGCGTTGGAAAGCAAAATTCGAAAAAAATATCAGTCCTCCGAAGTAAATATCCACATTATTGGTTTCGCTAAAGTGATTGGCGATATCACCGATGGCGCTCGCGGAGTGCTCCTCTTCTTCGGCATCGCTATAATCATCTCGGCGGGTCTGCTTTATTATTTCTCCCAGTCGCTAATTTTGACTGTTTTACCCTTGGTGACTTCGGCCTGCGCGGTCATTTGGCAATTGGGCTTACTTTATCTTTTCGGCTTTGGCATCGATCCGCTTTCGATCCTCGTGCCATTTCTGGTATTCGCAATCGCCTTGAGCCATGCGACGCAAATGCTGCGCTCTTTTCGGTATGAATTTTATGTCGGCCGCAATGAACTGCGGGCCGCGCGCGCTTCCTTCAGTAATCTATTTATTCCCGGTACTGTAGCCATTCTAACGGATACGGTGGGCTTTTTGACAATCTACTTAGTGAAGGTTCCCATTATTCAAGAACTCGCAATCACGGCCAGTCTAGGCGTTACCCTCATCATTCTCACTGATCGGTTTTTACTCCCTGTCTTGCTTACTTACACGACAATGGCCCCGGATTTTCGTAAGCGAGTTAACATTCGTCGTTTCGCACTTCAGCCAATCTGGCGAAAACTAGTTAAATTAACGACCGGGCGTAATTCCCTGATCATAATTGCGGTGACCTTGGGTTGCTGGACATTTGGTTTCATTAAAGCAAAGCAGGTTAAGATTGGCGACATGCACGCCGGCGTTCCGGAGTTACGGCAAAATTCACGCTACAATCAGGATACCGCCGCCATCACGGATAAATTCAGTATTGGAGTTGATGTGATCACCGTCATTGCTGAAACCATTCCGAATGGCGTCATCGACCATGACGTCATGGCCTTAATCGACCGTTTTAGTTGGAAAATGCGCAATATTCAGGGTGTTAAATCCACGCTCGCGCTCACCGATGTCGCTAAAACTATTTCCGCCGGCTGGAACGAAGGTAGCCTCAAGTGGAAATCTATTCCGCGAAATAAAGCTATGCTCGCCCAGGCGGTTTCGCCTGTAGAAACGGCCACGGGACTCTTGAATAATGACGGCAGTGTCATTCCGGTCATGATTTATCTTACGGACCATAAGGCAGAGACGATCACGCGCGTGATTGCTGCAGTTAAAGAATTTCGAGCGACGTCCGCGACCGCTAAAGTAAAATTCCAACTTGCCACCGGCAATGTTGGGGTAATGGCCGCGACTAATGAAGTTGTTGAATCCGCTCAATTTCCAATGGTGATGTGGCTCTATATCGCGATCATTTTACTCTGCCTGATTTCATTCCGCTCTTGGCGCGCGACCGTTTGTGTCGTCTTGCCGCTCGTGATCGTCTCGGACCTGGCTTACGCTCTCATGGTATACCTTCAAATTGGCTTAAAAACCTCCACTCTACCAGTCGTGGCGCTCGGAGTTGGAATTGGGGTCGATTATGGTATTTATCTCTGCTCGGCGCTCATGGAAAAAATCCGCGAAGGCAAATCGTTGGAAGATGCCTTATGCGAATCCTTCGCCACCATGGGAACATCCGTCGTATTTACAGGGTTCGCGCTGTCGATTGGGGTCGGCACGTGGGCTTTCTCCGCCATCAAATTCCAGGCGGATATGGGAGTGCTGCTCGCCTTTATGTTCCTCTGTAACATGCTAGGGGCTATGCTGCTCATGCCGGCTCTGGCCCGTTGGTTATTTGCTGAACATCGTGCGGTCAAAAGCGTCACCCTACGTTAAAGCACTGGGACGCGGAATCCTCCTCATGCTTGCTTAGTTATTATGTCCTGGGACGTTCGTTTTAAAGCTGGGGTACACTTACCCCAAATCGGTTGGTGGCTCGATGCCCATCGCGCACAATCACGCTCCTTTGTTTCGCATGCCCATGGTGATCATATTGCCGCCCATCGAGAAATTGTTGCGACGCGCACGACGGCTAGCCTCATGCGCTTAAGGCTTTCCGGCCGTCGGCGTGAAAACATTCTCAATTTTAATGAGTCGTGGACCGCAGAATTAGGCACGCAGTTTCAACTATTTCCGGCTGGCCATATTTTCGGTTCAGCGATGCTACACGCGACGACTGATCAAGGAAGCTTGCTCTATACCGGGGATTTTAAGCTCCGCCCCAGCCACGCAGCCGAAGCATGCGTGGCCCCACGCGCCGATGTTTTGATTATGGAAACGACCTTCGGGTTGCCGCGTTATGTCTTACCACCCGCTGCCGAGATCGAGAATCGCATTATCGCTTTTTGCCGCGAATCACTGGCCAGCAACATCACCCCTGTGCTCTATGCTTATAGCTTGGGCAAAACGCAGGAATTGCTGCAAATTGTGGGCCGAGCAGGCTTGGGTGTCATGCTGCATGCACATGGCCACCGCATGACCAAGCGCTACGAAGAACTCGGCATGATTTTACCACCGTATAGTTTACTGAATGAAAAAAACTACGCTGGGTACGTAATCATCGCCCCTCCGACATCAGCCCAGACTCCACCACTCACTTGGATTCATCCCAAACGCACCGCCATCGCCACTGGCTGGGCGATCGATCAGGGAGCGAAATATCGATATGGGTGCGATGAAGCATTCCCTCTTTCAGATCATGCCGATTTCCCTGATTTAATCGCTTTGATTGAACGGGTTCAACCCAAGGTAGTCTATACGCTGCACGGCTTCGCAAAAGAATTCGCTGCCACCCTCCGCGCGCGGGGCGTTGAGGCTTGGGCCATCGGACAACAAAATCAGATGGAGCTTCCCATTTCGACGAACGTTGGATCAACCTAATCACTCTTTCACTATGATGCGTTTGTTGGTAAAAATTATATTAATTTCTTTTTGGTTAATCGGAATTAGTCACGCGGCGCCCTTTACGGCTTTTCGTGATGGCGAGTCTTTTACCTACCGTGTAAGTTTTGCCATTTTCCCGCACGCCGGTGATCTCACAATAGCGGCCCATGCAGAGGAAAAAGCAGGCGCCCCCATTATCCGTGTCACGACAAACACCAAGTCGCACGGTATTGTTCGTCAGCTGTATGCTTTCGACAATCAGGCTGAAGTAGTCATCGATCAAGTCTCAGGCCGCATGCTTCGAGTGCGGGAAAGCGGGGCAGATCCAAAGCGGGCGACCGATACAGAAATCACCTTCAATTACGCAACCCGTACGGCTGACTACACCGACCGAGTTCGGCCTCAGCGCTCAGTCAAGATCATGATTCCCGAGGGCAACCCGGTTGATCTCATCAGTGCGTTAGTGCAAACGCGCGACTGGCATTTGCAACCTGGTATGAAACGCGATCTCCTAGTCCAATTTGGCCGCGAATTCTACCTCTTGTCGATTTATGCTGATCACTATGAGGAAGTGAGCACACCGCTCGGTGTTTACCAAACCCTTGTTTTAATTCCGCGCATGGAAAGCAATCCGAAGGGGCTTTTCAAAAAAGGCGGTGAAATCAAAGTCTGGATTGCTCAAGATAACAGTAATTTGCCGGTCAAGATGCAGCTTAAATTAAATTTCGGTGCGGCTACTTTGCTCTTGAGTGAATACCAGCCTCCCGTCTCCGCTAAATAATCAGCCTAGAAGTGCGAGTGATTCTGATTATTCCATGAGTGATTTGATTGAGTTAGGCCTGAAATATATAAATTCAGGTTTACGTCTGCCGCCGTGTACTCAGCATCCGCGCGATGTTACGTGAAAACTCATTAGCGCCGCACCTTCATCGTGAACAACTCCGACTGGGAATGCGCGCCAGTACGCTGGAGGGCATTTTGTCGGTGCCGATTGTTACGATGTCATTGCCAGTTAATATCTTCATTACCGCCCTCATCACCAAAGGATTCGCGCTCTCGAAGCCAACTATCGGCAATCTCACTTCCCTGCCCTTTGTTTGTAATTTTTTGCAAATTTTCTACTCTCCTTTCGTGGCGCGTTGGTTTCGGGTCAAACCCACCGCGATCGCCCTTGCTGCTTTGCATTTGGTTTGCTGGATCTGGCTGGGCTGGAAGTTGCCAGCGCTGCCGCTAGCCGATCCTGTCGCCGTCGCTAAATTCCTCCTCCCCTGGTTTTTCTTGGCCAGTTTGTTCAATGCTTCGCTGAGCCTAGCTTGGAATAGTTGGATGCATGAATTAGTTCCGCCTCGGCTGCGCGGCCGCTATTTTGCTCAGCGCAATCGCTATTCGCAGGCTGCTACCTTGGTTTTTGTTCTTCTGCTCGGCTTCGCCCTCTCTCGCGGTAATTACGCCATCTCGGCATTCCAAGGAGTCATCGGCATCGCCTGTTTTGCTCGCTTCATCTCGTTATATTACTTCTTCAGAATGCCAGGGGTTCGCCCAGCTGGTCCAAAATTAATCAAATCGGAGCGCCCTTTGCTTGAGCAAGTGCGGATCGTAGCGCAGTCACGCTCCCTGCTTCTTTATATTATTTTTGGGTCAATCTGGTCTTTTTCGGCCAATTGTTTTGGACCTTTTTATCACGTCTTTATTTTCGAAGAACTCGACTTCTCAGGCACGCAAGTTGGCATTCTGGCTACGCTGGCAGCACTCGGAGGTGTATTTTCGCTCTCCGTTTGGGGTCAGTTACTAGACCGCTATGGCAATAAGGCAGTGATGACCGTCGGTCTCATGCTAGGTCAGCTGCAGAATATTTTGTATTGTTTCATGACCCCGGCCAATAGCTGGATGCTTTACCCCATGTGGCTCATCGGCGGAGGCTGGAGTGCGGGTTTTGCGCTCGGAATGTTTATCATTCTATTAAAGCTGATTCCAACTGAGGCCAAAAGCATGGCGATTGGGCTTAATTTAGCAGTTACCTCAATTGTCGCCGCTATTTCACCTATTATAGGCGGGCAAGCGCTGGCGTGGGGTATTTCACAAGGTTACTCTCCATTAAGCGTTTACCATGTCGCTTTCTTAGTTCAGCCTGTTTTTTCCGCACTCAGTTGCCTGTTTTTAATTAAGATCAAAGAACCAGCAGCAAGTGAGCTGCGAACAGTCGTCGGGGCGATGCGCAATATTCGCACGTTAAGCGGGGTTCTTGGGCTAAGTTTCTTGGTAAACTACCTCTTTGTTAAGCCCGAAAAGCACGGACGTTAGATAAGTTTCGCGATCGAATAAAATAATTCTTGCTTACCCGCTGGCCACTCCCCTTATTTCGCCCTTTGAACTTATGAAAGCCACTATCAAAACACAGGGGAAGCAGTTCTCGGTCAGCGAGGGCGATATCCTCATCGTCGATCGCTATCCCAAGACGGAAACCGGTTCCACGATTGAAATCAATGAAGTCCTCGCCGCTGGCGAAGGCGAAAATTTTAAGGTCGGCACCCCCTTCCTCGTAGGCGCCTCGGTTAAAGCCAAGGTCCTCGAAAATAAACGCGCCAAAAAGGTCATCGTTTTCAAGAAAAAGAAGCGCAAGGGCATGGAGCGTAAACGCGGCCATCGCCAAGAACTCTCGGTCATTAAAATCGAGTCTATCACCCTTTAAGCACCCACTGTCATGGCACATAAAACAGGTCAAAAATCATCGAGTAACGGTCGCGATAGCACAGCGAAGCGTCTCGGCATCAAGCTGTTTGGCGGTCAGAAGGTCCTCGCCGGCGGCATCATCGTTCGCCAACGCGGCTCCAAGCATCATCCCGGCAAGGGCGTGGGCGTGGGTCGCGATTGGACGCTCTTCGCCTTGCGCGATGGCACCGTTGAGTTCGATAAGGCTCATCGCAAAGTTAACGTCGTCTAATTAGGACGCTGCTTCTTCCGGCGCACCACTAAGGTGCGCCTTTTTTTTGGGCGCAGCTAGCGTCTATTCTTATCGGTCTGAAATCCACCTCGCCGCTTTGCAGCGCCAAAGCCTTCGTGCGCAGGAGCAGCTCGATTTTATTGATCAGAAGATTGCTCGTGTGTTCAGCCAGACACCTCACCTAATTCTGCTCAGAATCCGCCAGTATCCCCAGAACTGACTGCTGAGGGCATTCTTGCCCAATACCAAGAAAAGATCCTGCGGGCGGTGCGGGCCAAGGCTAGAATGAGCTGCTCTGGGCCTGAGCACACTAGGCTTGCTGGAATTTTATCTTATTCACCAGCTTACCTGGATTTCAGACCTTCAGCCAGCGCCCCTGAGTATTCCACGAGTCCCAGACCGCTTCCGTAAAACGCATATAGTTAACTCCAGTGGGAAAATCAGTGAGAGTCACAGGACGGCCATCGCGAATACTCGCGATGAAATCGACTTCCACGCGCCAAGCTCCGCGCTGCTCTGGAAGTATCTCGATCAAGCGCTCGGGTCCAGCTGCCTCGCTTAGCCATAGCTGATTTGCGATAAAATCTAAGCGTAGTCCTGCGCGACTTCCATTAAGGCGAATTTCATTCCGCGGCGGCGTAAGTTCAACACTGCTGAAATGAGCAAGAAAGCGAGCGGCATCGGCATAACGACCGAGCACGGTAATGCTTTCAGGAATCGTCATTTTGCTCACTTCCCCCTGGGCATTTTTCCGATGAGGCGTAAAAATGGCAGCCTCTGCGGTGAGCGTGCTCACACCGCGACCAAGCCAGCGCAATGTCATTTCATAATAGATGCCGAGGGCGAGCGTGTTCTTGCCGCTGAGCTCACTATCCTGGCGCCAACCGCTGATCACAGCGCTCTCAGCCTGTGTGCTGTTCGTGCATGTCACTAACACTTCGCGCAAGGTCCCGAGCACCCCTTGATTGATTAACTGGATGATGGTAGCATCGAAAGCTAATGACATTGGCGCCGGCACAATTTGGGCGACAAGTTGTGGATGTCGCTGCGCCTCGGCATGCATGATTTCAGCTTCTGCTAGGTTGCGAGCCATGCGAGCTTCGGTCAGCACGTGCTTGCCAGCGCGGAGCGCCGCGATCGTTAATTCAGCGTGCAGATTTGGCCACGTACCAATGCACACGGCATCAATGAGCGGTGATTCAATGATGTCGCGCCAATCGGTAGTCACAACAGGAATTTCAAATTCGTGAGCTACCTTTTGTCCGGATTCATTCGATCGGTTGCAGACAGCGGCTAAGGCGACCCCGGGGATCTCCTTAAAACCTGGCAAATGTTTGCTGCGAGTATTGGCACCCGCACCGATGAAGCCAATGCGCAGGGGCCGACTCACGGCGTCGGTGCCGCTGGCGCCTCAACTTTTTCTAAGGAAAGCTGGCTTTGCTCGGTTTCATCTAGACCCATTTCTGCATCACTTGCGCCCTGGGGGGCATTAGAAGTTTGCAGCCATGCATCGATTTGACGGGGTGAAAGGACATCGGATGAGGGGAGCTCATCGAGGGATTTAATCCCGACAAATTCTAGAAAAGACTCAGTCGTGCCATATTGAAGCGGCCGCCCAGGTTGATCAGCTCGACCAACCACATAAACTAAGTCCCTCTCAAGAAGCTTACTCAGTCCTGCCTCTGCTGATACGCCGCGGATATGCTCAATCTCGGCTCGCGTTACGGGCTGACGATACGCAACGACGGCCATCGTCTCAAGTGAAGTGGCACTCAGTCGAACAGGGGGTGGCTCGTTGCGCAAAAGACGAACCCAGCGCGCAAAACGCGGATGGGTTACCAAGCGCCAGCCGTGGTGACCTTCCACTAAAACAATTTCACTTTCAGTTGCCTGCAGCTCGAGTGAAATCGCCTCAACCGCTTCGCGAATTTGTGCTGTGGTGACCAAACTAGGCACATCACGATAATATTCATCATCCTCGATCGGCGCGGGTAAAGTTTCAATTGGGTCAACGGATTCGATGGCGGCGGCTCCATCGGTGGGGCCTTCGACGCTAGCAGGCTCTTCACCTTGTAGGGGCAAGCCCATGGCTTGCTCGTGGAAACGGCTGATGGCCGTTTGGATATCTTTAACTGAAAGCGGCCCATTCGAGGCGAAGAGCATCACTTTCAACACGCGCTTGAGATCAAATGACATACTTTAATCTCAAGTGAATGCGGCCTGACACCGACCTAGCAATCCCGAAAAACATCCCGTTTTGGAGCTAGCCGCCATCGTGGCACTCAGTTAATGATTGCTAGATATGACGTGGACTCGTTTCCAATCGCTCTACTACACCCATCCGAAGCTCGGCTTGTCACTCGATATTAGCCGGATGCCCTTCCCGGATGATTTCCTCGAGAAAATGCAGCCAGAATTGCAGCAAGCGTGGACTGATATGGCGGCCTTGGAGGCGGGCGGGATTGCAAATCCGGATGAAAATCGAATGGTCGGACATTATTGGCTACGGGCCGCCCATTTGGCGCCGACAGATGAGCTTCGATCAGCGATCAGCACCAGCCTCGAGGCGATTAAAACGTTTGTGGCTAAAGTGCATGGAGGTGAAATCACCTGCGCGTCAGGGAAATTCAAAGAGGTTCTCGTCATCGGCATTGGCGGTTCGGCGCTCGGCCCGCAGTTCATTAGCCATGCACTCGGCCGGCTCAAGGCTGGCCCTGACAAGCTGGCTCTCTCTTTTTTCGACAACACGGATCCCGACGGCATGGATTATGTGCTCAAACAATTAGGCCGCCGCTTAAAAAAGACGTTGGTTATTGTGATCTCTAAATCAGGAGGTACAGCCGAAACGCGTAATGGCATGTTGGAGGCGCAGGCCGCTTTTAGCGCTGCGGGGCTTGATTATCGCGGACATTTCATCGCGATCACTGGTCAGAATTCAAAACTTGATATGTTGGCGATTCAAGAGGGTTGGCTTGCTCGCTTCCCGATGTGGGATTGGGTGGGTGGTCGCACTTCTGCCCTGTGTGCCGTGGGCCTTCTTCCCGCCGCACTTCAAGGAATTAAAATTGACCAATTACTCGCTGGCGCCGCCGCGATGGATGTTGCCACTAGGCAAACCACCCTTCGCGAAAATCCAGCCGCCTTGATGGCGGTGATGTGGTACTGGGCCACAGCCGGTCACGGCACCAAGGATATGGTCGTGCTCCCCTACAAAGATCGCCTGTTACTTTTTGCCCGCTATCTGCAGCAACTGGTCATGGAATCCTTAGGCAAGGAACGCGATCTCGCTGGCAATCTCGTGCAACAAGGAATTGCCGTCTATGGCAACAAAGGTTCAACGGATCAGCATGCTTACGTGCAGCAACTTCGTGACGGCGTGGATAATTTTTTCGTAACTTTTATTGAGGTACTAAAAGACCGTTCGTCCAACACTTCGCTCGCGGTTGAACCGGGCGTAACCAGTGGCGATTTTCTTCAAGGTTTTTTACTCGGTACCCGCGAAGCCCTCAGTGACAAAAACCGTCCTTCCATGACGATCACACTCAATGAAATTTCGCCCAAGAGTATCGGCATGTTAATCGCTCTTTATGAGCGAGCGGTTGGTTTTTATGCGTCTTTAATTAAAATCAATGCCTACCACCAACCTGGGGTTGAGGCTGGCAAGCAAGCCGCTGGCAAAGTCATCAGCCTGAAATTGGCTATCAGCGCGGCCTTGGCTGCTTCGCCGGAGGTTTCATTTACCGCTGAGAGCTTAGCCCAACAAATCGGTCAACCCAACCAAACTGAATTAATTTTTAAAATCTTAGATCATTTAGCCGCTAATCCAGATCGCCAAGTAAGCAAAACCCAGCGGCAACCTTGGTTTGCCTCAACCTACCGGCAGTCGTGTTAATGGCTTCAATTTGACCTGAGAGTAAGCCCCGCGCGCAAAAATGATGCGTTTGGCTAGTACCAGAAAGGACAGTTGCAGAGTGGAGATTATTTCGTATCTAAACCTAGTATGCCTACTTTGAGAAAGTCCCTTTTGGTTTCATTGCTCGCTATTCTCGGCTTAGCCGGTCTTTCCGGTTGTGTGCCACCCAAACAAGATTCCTCAATCCCGTGGAGCCGGCCCGCCGATTGGGAAGGCCGTATCCCCGGCATGGGTAAGTAAGGCGCCGTTCGGTTCGCGCCTTATCGGCGACGTCATGATCACGCCCGCCGCCAACGCTTCGCTAACCCCCCTGCCCGGCCACCTCTACGTGGTGGCTACACCCATTGGCAATCTTGCCGATCTCACAGATCGGGCCCGCGCAATTCTAGGTGCTGTTGACATTGTCGCCTGCGAAGACACCCGAACGACGGGTGCCATGCTAACGCGACTCGGGCTGCATCGGGAACTTGTCCCGTATCATGATCATAACGAGACCGAGGCTGCTGACAAATTAGTTGAACATATCCTTCAGGGTAAATCAGTCGCCGTCGTGAGCGATGCTGGCACGCCTGGGTTAAGTGATCCAGGATTTCGGATTGTCCGCGCTTGCCGCCGTCGTCACTTGCCTGTCGTGCCGGTCCCCGGGCCAAGTGCACTCATCGCAGTCCTGAGCGCCGCTGGTTTACCAACCAACGGTTTTTTATTCGCTGGCTTCTTACCACCCAAGACAGCTGCGCGAACAGCCTTTCTCGAAAAACATCGTGATTTCGACTACACGATCGCGCTGTACGAAAGCTGTCATCGCATTGATAAATTCGCCGCGGAGATTGTCGATACTCTCGGGGCCGAACGGGTTATTTGCGTCGCGAAAGAGGTCACTAAAATTCACGAGACTTTTCTGAGCGGTTCTGCTGGCACTGTCTTGGCTCAACTGCTCAAGATGAGCCTTAAGGGTGAGTTTGTTGTACTGATTGCACCAAAAGATTTTGTCCTTTAACCATGGCTCCAGCTGTCGCCGTCATCGATATCGGGAGTAATTCGCTCAAGCTCCTCGTAGCCAAGCGAGGGGCATCAGGCCAAATTGAATCGCTGAAGAGTCAGACGATCGAAACCCGGATCAGCAGCGGCATCAGCCAAGCTAGACCTCGGCTCAGTGCGGAAGGTATGAACGGCGGGCTAGCGGCTATTCAAGAATTACTCGCTGCCGCGGCGCCCTACTTGCCCGTTAAAATCATCATCGTAGCCACGAGCGCAGTACGCGATGCCACGAACGGCATTGATTTCCAGACCCGCGTTTCCGCCGTGACGGGGCATGAAATCCGTATTCTGACCGGCGAGGAGGAAGCTAATTTGATTGGACTCGGCCTGATCAGCGATCCCGCCTTTTCCCATCTGAACGATTTCTATCTCTTTGATCTTGGGGGGGGCAGTCTCGAGTGCCTGCGTTTTAGCCAACGTAAAATCACTCAGGCTATGAGCCTCCAGCTCGGGTGCGTACGACTCACCGAGCGTTTTATTAAAAATCCGTCAGCCCCCCTGGTTCTTGCAGAGACAACGGCATTAGCGTTGCATGTGCGTGATGAACTCAAGCGGAGCGGCTTTCACCTTCCCTTGGTGGCTCCCCCCGCGATTTTTACTGGAGGCAGTATGAGCACCGTGCGCGCGCTGAAGAGCGCACGACATAATTTATCGTTCGCCGAAAGCCCAGCGCAGATCGGAATTGAAACCATTGCTGATTTGCTCGACGAAATCGGCCTGCTCAATCTCGTCGAGCGCCAAGCCTTGCCGGCGATGTCTAAGGCGCGCGCTGATGTTTTCCCCGCGGCCTTGATTACCATGCTTACGATGGCCGACTACGCTCACCTCGATTGCTTCCACCACTCACTGCATAATTTGCGGTGGGGGCTTGCCGCGGAAGCTCTCGCAGCGCTGTAGATGAGAGCGGGGCCTTATCTTAAACTGGCTACTTTAGTTTGCGCAGCGCAGTCAGCATTTTTTTGAAATCAGCTGGCAGCGGCGCAGTCAGATCCATAACCTTACCACTGAGCGGATGAGCAAAAACGAGGTGCTCGGCATGGAGCATAACTCGGGGCGGCACCGGCAATTCTGGGTTTTGCTTCCAGCCATAAGTAGTATCTCCTAACACGGGATAGCCTAGCGACTTGAGGTGCACCCTAATTTGATGCGTGCGACCGGTGTGAATACGACAGCGCACAAGCGCGGCCTGATTACCAAATTTTTTTTCTACGGTCCAATCTGTGCGCGATGGCCGCCCTCCTTCCCCCGTGGTCATGCGATGCCGATGCACGGGATGACGACTGATACTTTGATCAATGCAGCCGCTGTCTTTTTTAGGTACCCCCGCCACCAGCGTGACATACTCCTTGCGCAAGGTGCGCGAGGCGAATTGATCGGCCAAGGCCCGGTGCGCTGCATCATTTTTCGCGACCACGATCAAACCGGAAGTTTCTTTATCTAAGCGGTGAACGATTCCCGGTCGTTCCACCCCGCCAATCCCGCTGAGGCCACCGGCGCAATGGGCGAGCAGCGCATGCACCATCGTATCTTCGCCGGTACCAATTCCGGGATGGACTACCATGCCCGCTGCTTTGTTTAGCACGATCATGTGCTTGTCTTCAAAAATAACATTAAGGGCAATATCTACTCCGCGGAGCTCCGCTTGAACTACTTCTGGAAATGACCACGCGATGCGCTGACCAGCTTTTACCTCCTGGCTTTGCTCGATTACTTTACCATCAACCTCAACTCGACCGGCCTCCAATGCCCGCTGAAAGGCCGAGCGACTATGTTCAGGAAAGGCCTGCGCCAGTACTTTGTCAGCGCGCTCGCGACGTATAGAGTCAGGGACAATGTAAACAGTGGGTTCCAAGTGATGGGATGGTGCAGGACTATCGTTCGCCTGCAAGCTGCCTTCCTAGCGAGGTAGTCCGCCCTACCCGTTCAGGATCACATCGAGCTCCGCAAGCCAGGGCTGCTTCTCCGCAGCCGACATACTCGCTACCTCAAAACCATTCCTTGCGAAACGGGCTAATTCCTTACGCGTAAAGTCGAGTCCATGGGAAATAGCCGAATATTCCTCATTCAGCGTATTCGCGAAGCAGAGCGGATCATCTGTACTTATGGTACAACGAATGCCCGCCTCAGTCAATTTGCGTAGAGGATGGTGGGGCATGTCGGCAACAATTCCTAAGCCGACATTGCTAATCGGGCATACGTCGAAGGTCACTCCCCGATCAGCCGCCAGCTGGAGCACGGCGCGATCCTCGCTGGCTCGAATGCCATGCTGGATACGTGTTACCCCAAGTTGTTCGATCGCTTCGCGTACTCGAGCGGGTCCATCAAATTCCCCTGCATGACACTTAGTAGATTTACCGGCAGCGCGCAACTTGGCCCAAATTTTAGCGGTGTCAGGCTCAGTCTTCTGTTGTTCAAACCCATGCAGGTCAGCTCCATCAAGATTATCCCAGCGATGAAGTTCGTCGATAGTTGCACGAAGCGGCCCAGCAATGTCGGTGCGCTGCATGCCAGCAAAAACGCGCACCTCTAGCCCAGCCGGAGCCGCGGACTTAATTGCGGCAATTATTTCCTGACCGGGTATATTTATGAACTGGGTAACCGGTAAGTGAAAACTTGTCTCAACATATTTAACATTTTGGGCAACATGCTGCGCAAACATCACTTTGGCGGCTTCATGGTAGCGCTCAGCGCTGATAAACCACGGCAGAGCATTATCCAGCAATTGTTTTTCAAAATCAGGAAAAGTTTTATAGCGATAGCCGCGTTCGCGAAACGCCGGAAACTCGCGGTAAGTATTAGGCTGCCATTGCCTCAATAATTCATAGGGCAGCGCGCCTTCCACGTGCAGATGCGTCTCGGTTTTCGGCAGCGCCTGAATAAACGCGGACAATGATGCAGCAGGGAGCATGGGAAAAAAGAAGATTAATACTATCTAGTAACCGACGGGCGATTTTACCCGATTCAGCCAGATAATATAGCAAGATCGCATTGGCCGGACTCTACCCTTTTTTCAGAAGTTGATCAGGGTTTAGCTTTTTTAGGGCCGGCAGCGTAAAAAGGCCGTCTTTGCGGATGAGCTTCCCATCGAACCAAATTTCTCCACCACCGTATTCGGGGCGTTGAATATTAACCATGTCCCAATGCACTGCAGACTTATTGCCGTTATCGGCCTCTTCGTAAGCTTGACCGGGGGTAAAGTGAAAGGAGCCGGCGATTTTCTCATCAAAAAGAATATCGCGCATGGGCTCTAGAATGTGCGGATTGAAACCAATCGCAAATTCACCGATGTAGCGCGCACCAGCATCCGTATCGAGAATTTCGTTTAGTCGTTTGGTGTTATTGCTCGTGGCTTCGACAATTTTACCCTCTTTAAACACGAGCCGAATGCTGTCGAACGAGGTCCCTAGATAGATCGTTGGCGCGTTGTATTGAATAACGCCTTCGACGCTGTCTTTGATCGGGCACGAGAACACCTCGCCATCGGGGATATTGCGTTCACCGCCGCAGGGAACGGCCCCGATGCCCTTGATCGAAAATTTTAAATCGGTGCCGGGGCCCTTGAGATGGACGCGGTCCGTTTTGCGCATCAAATCAGCGAGGGCCTTCATCCCTGGGCCATAACGATTATAATCGAACGTGCAGACCCGGAAATAGAAATCCTCGAAAGCGGCGGTGCTCATGGCCGCCTGCTGCGCCATCGCGGAGGAAGGCCAGCGCAGTACCACCCATTTGGTTTTGTTAATGCGGTGGTCTAGCACGGGCTTGAGCGTCTTGGCCACCGTTTGCACCTGCGCAGATGGTACATCCGAAGTTTCAAAAATATTTTCAGAGCCGCGCACTGCAATATAAGCCTGCATCTTTTGCATGCGCCGGAGCTCAATATCAGCTGTAACCGCGTATTGCTCGACTGTGGCGCCTTGCAAGAGCTCTCGTGTAACGCGCGCGCGCTGAATATTTACATAGGGCATGGCGCCGCAATTCCGAACCGCCCGAATCAGGGCAATCGTGAAAGCATCCGGTACATCAAAGGCATCAATCAGTACGCGCTCACCTTTTTTCAGGGTGGTAGAAAACCGAGTCAACACATCGGCGAGTTGGGCATAACGGGGATCACTCATAAAGAAACCTTCACGGCTGCGGGCAAAACGTACAATCCGAAAAACTAACTTCGCTGCCGGCAGATTTTAATTAAATATTAGCGACGAGGACCGAGTGTTTCTCCGAGAGGGAAGCAGATCTTACTCACCGCCTCCTGGAAATCTGCCGCGCCTCGAAGAATTTCAATTTCCAAACGCAAATAATAACACGGCATGGGTATTGTTTCACTCGCATCGATGCGCACGGCATCTTTTTCCGTGGTGATCATGAACTCAACCCCCGCCGTTTGGGCTTCTGAAAAAACAGCCAGCAGATCCTCATCTGTAAATCGGTAATGATCGACGAAGCGTCGGGTCGTGACTAAGTGCGCCCCCGCCTCACGCAGAAAAGCTTCAAAGCCTTCGGGGGCAGCGATTCCACTAAACGCACCGACCTTGCGCCCCGACAGCGCCGTCAGCGGCAAGCGCTCGCCAGTATCGATGCGCTGCAGATATTGCGGCTGATGCGCGCATTCGATAATCTCGACCCCAGGATTAAATTTATGAATCATCGCCTCGAGCTCGGTATCGCGGACGCCTTTTGATTTGGTCAGCAATACATAAGAGGCCCGCGCTAGATGTTTGATGGGTTCGCGCAAAATTCCGCGCGGGAGTGTGTAGCCATTGCCAAAAGGATTAGTCTTATCGACGAGCAGTAAGTTAAGGCGTCCCTTGAGTGGCAGATACTGAAAACCATCATCCAGAATTAGCGTATCGCAGCCGAACTGCCTGATTGCATAAGCGCCCGCTTTTACACGATTTTTATCCACCAGCACCACGACTCCAGGCAAATTTCTGGCCAGCATGTAAGGTTCATCACCCGCGATTTCTGAGTCTAACAAAACGGTGAGGCCGTCGCTGACGACTCGTGGTGGGGGTTCAGCGATATGGTTAAGCCAAAACCACCATTTTTGCCAAAGGGGTGGAGCCTTGCTTTTATATCCACGGGATAAAATCGCGACCTTACGTCCACGATCACGAAGCGCCTTGGCAAACATTTCAACCACGGGGGTTTTGCCCGTACCACCCACCGTTAAATTACCCACCACCAGCACGAGGCACCCGAGGGGTTGATCACGAAAGATGCGCTTCCGATAAAGCCAAAGACGAAGCTGCACCAGCCCGCTGAAGATATAGGCTCCCCCCTGTAAGCCAACCCCGAGGAGCGCGGCGCGGGTGCCTTCGCTCCGCCCCATGATAACATCGATCGCGAATTGCTCGCATGCATCTAATTTATGACGAAACCAGCGATTGGGCATGAACAAAATGGCTTTGACGCTAAGGAGTGGACGGTTGTGAGTCTTTGTTAGCGGCTGGTCTTGCCACATGCAACACTGGCTTCTCTTTACCATGAGCTACAAACTTTTCATTCCTGGTCCGATTGCTGTCTCGGAAAAAACACTCCGTGCGATGGCGCAGCCGATGATCGGACACCGCAGTCCAGATTTTGTCGCACTTTATCAATCGATTCAGCCGGACCTCCAAGCGCTCTTCTATACGCAAGATGCGGTTTATCTGAGCACCAGCAGTGCTTGGGGCGTGATGGAAGGTTCCCTACGCAACGTCGTAAAGAAAAAGGTCCTGTGCTGTATGAATGGCGCCTTCGCTGACAAATGGCTCGATGTCGCGCAGCGCTGCGGGCTTGCCGCCAGCGGGCTTCGGTTTGAATGGGGCCAACCCGTCGATCCCACCGCGCTCCGGGCCGAGTTGGCGACTGGGCACTACGATGCTATCACCCTGATTCATAATGAAACTTCGTGCGGGTGCATGAGTGACCTTCCGGCGCTTATGGCGGTGATCCGAGAATTCCCTGAAGTGATCAGTATCGTTGACACCATAAGCTCGTTCAGCGCGCTGCCGATTAAGAAAGATGAACTCGGCATCGACGTCATGATAACCGGTTCTCAAAAAGCGCTGGCCCTTCCACCCGGCTTATCGATTTTTTCGGTTTCGAAACGGGCACTCACGCGCGCGGCGACCATCGCGGGTCGTGGTTACTATTTCGACTTTATTGAATTTCAAAAAAATCACGAAAATGGGATGACCCCGAGCACCCCGACGATTTCACTCATCTACGCGCTTCAGTCCAAACTCGCCGACATTAAAGCGGAAGGTGCGCCCGTCCGCTATGCTCGGCATGCGCGCCTAAATCAACTCGTGCGCACTTGGGCCTTGGCGAAAGGTTTTCAACTTTTCCCAGCGGCGGGCTACGGATCAGTGACACTAAATTGTTTCGCCAATACACTCAAAGTTGATCTCAGCGCTTTAAATAAACTGCTGAAAGCGAAGCATGGCTTCGTCATCGATGGAGGCTACGGTAAATTAAAGGGCCTCGCCTTCCGCATCTCTAATATGGGGGATGAAACTGATGAGACGATGCACGCACTGCTCGCCGCCCTTGATGCGGTTCTCCTAGAGCTAGCGACGCCCAAAGCTCTGGGTTAAGTCACATTGTACGCGGAAGAGTGTTAAAAATATTTTCGCACTAAAAAACAAGCCTGCCTCGAGATAAATCAAGGTTGGTTTTAGGCACCAGTAAACGCGGGCCGTAAAAGTAGTGCTTGAAATTGTCGGAGACGAAGCGTAACCGCTCGGCCCCACATGAAATGTCTCATCATCGCTGAAAAACCCTCCGTCGCGGCCGATCTTGCGCGCGCCCTTGGTAAAATCCCCAAGCAGGGTGATCATTTCGAGAATGATAAATATGTCATTTCATCTGCCGTGGGTCATCTCGTCGGCCTGCAAATGCCTGAGGATATCGATAAGAAGAAGTACGGATTTTGGCGCCTCGAAACTCTTCCCATCATTCCGGAAGAGTTTCAGCTGATGCCAATCAAAGAATCGAAGACCCGCTTTGACCAACTCAAGAAGCTCCTCGCCCGCAAAGATGTGACCAGCGTCATCAATGCCTGTGATGCGGGCCGTGAGGGCGAACTCATCTTTACCTACATTTACCAGCTGACGAAGTGCAAAAAGCCCTTTGAACGGCTGTGGATGTCCTCGATGACCGATGCAGGTATCAAGGAAGCTTTCAAGCACCTCCGCCCGGCCAAGCAGATGCAGGGTCTGGCTGACGCTGCGCGCTGCCGCAGCGAAAGCGACTGGCTCATTGGCATCAACGGTACCCGCGCCCTGACCAAACGTATGTTCGGCTCTCGCGCCGGCAACGTGGCCTCAGTCGGCCGCGTGCAGACTCCCACTCTCGCTATTGTCTATAACCGCGAATTAGAGATCCGGAACTTTAAGCCGCGTGATTACTGGCGCATTACCGCCAATTTCGAGATCGCGAAGGGTGTCTACGAAGGTATCTACCAACGAACCGATTTTAAGAAAAATGACGATGAACACGATCGCGTCGACCGCCTTTGGGTAAAAGCGGCCGCCGAGAAAGTAGTCGCCGCCTGCCAAGGCCAGCCGTTGGCGACTGTTTCCGAGGAGAAAAAAGCCAGCACCTCGATTGCGCCTAAGCTTTACGATCTCACCACGTTGCAGCGCGAGGCGAACGGACGCTTCGGTTTTCCAGCTAAGCGCACGCTCCAGATTGCGCAGTCGCTGTACGAGCGGCACAAGATGATCACCTACCCCCGTACCGATTCGCGCGCCCTGCCCGAGGATTATATGCCGCTCGTTCGTGAGACATTAGGCAATCTGGGGGGCGATCTTAAAGTACACGCGCAACGCGTGCTCGATTCCGGTTGGGTGCAGCCGAATAAACGCATTTTCAACAATGCACTGGTGTCGGATCACTTCGCGATTATCCCGACTCAGCACGACGCCAAGCACCTCGACGAAGCGGAGGCCAAGTTATTTGACATGATCGCCCGCCGCTTCGTGGCCACATTTCACCCGGTCGCTGAATTCGATATCACCACGCGACTCAGTGTCGTGGGCGGCCACACTTTCAAAACTGAAGGCAAGGTCCTTACCTCGCCAGGCTGGCTGGCGGTTTACGGCAAGTCCACCATTGATGACGATTCAGCCGATTCAAAGGCTTTGCCCGCCATGTCGCCCGAGGACAAGAGCAAGGCGAAGACCCTCGATGCCACCCTCCACTCCGAAAGCACCCGCCCCCCACCACGCTATACCGAAGCCACGCTCCTCTCCGCGATGGAAGGCGCCGGTAAGCTTGTCGATGACGACGAACTCGCCGACGCGATGAAAGAACGTGGTCTCGGCACACCCGCGACCCGCGCAGATACGATCGAGGGCCTGGTCAACCAAAAATACATGGATCGCGCCCAGCGCGAGTTGGTGCCGACCACTAAGGCCGAGCAGTTGATGCAATTTTTACAAGCCGTGAAGGCTACTGATATTACGAGTCCCGCGATGACCGGTGAGTGGGAGTTTAATTTACGCCAGATGGAACATGGGAAGTTTTCCCGCGAGAAGTTCATGGCTGAAATTATTAAGGAGACGAAAGGCATCGTCGAACGCGTAAAAGGCTTTGAGGAAGATGACTCCGCCTCTCGCGTCACCGAAATTCTCTCCCCTACGGACGGCTTGCCCATGCGCGAAACGCTTCGTGGTTACAAATCGGCTGATGGCGAACTCATGGTTTACAAAATCATCGGCGGCCGGCGTATGGAGGAGTCCGAAGTCCAAGCTCTCGTTGAAAAACGCCAGGTCGGTCCACTCGATGGCTTCATCTCCAATAAGACCCGCAATCGATTTTCTGCTGTCATCAAGCTGGCCCTTGTCGAGGAAACCAAGAAGGACAAGGTCACCAAGAAGGAAGTCGTCACCAAAAAATGGAAAACCGAATTTGATTTCGGCGACAAAGTTGACCTCGCCACCCTCACGCCGTTCTGGACCGATCCATTGACAAAGGCGGAGTTGTGCGAGAGCGGCAGCAGCTATGTTTTGCGCGAAGCTGACGGCGAAACGTGGAAGCAGACTTTCCGGCTCGGTCGCATTATGTGCCAGAAGTCGATCCCCTCCGAGCAGGCGATCAAGATGGTTGCTGAAGGTAAGACTGACCTCATCACGGGCTTCATCTCCAAGAAAGGGCGGCCCTTTGATGCATTCTTAAAGCGCGAGGGTCCCAAAATGGCTTGGGAATTTCCGCCGCGTAAGGCCAAGCTCGACAAGGATGGAAACCCCATCGCCCGTAAGGCCCGCGTGCCGCTCGACCTTTCTACCGCCACCATCATCGGTGAGAGTAAAGTGCACGGCGGTGAGTTGGTCATGACGGACGACGCCTACTACGTGCGCAAGCCCGGTCAGGATAACCGCGCGGTGTTTAAGTGCGCCCGAAAAGTTTGCGACGTGGAGATTCCCGTCGACGAAATTCGCAAGCTCATCGAAGACGGCCGTAGTGAACTGATCGAGGGATTTGTTTCCAAGCGCGGCAACAAATTTAGCGCTTACCTTATCCTCTCCCAAAAACAGGATAAGGCTGAATTCGAATTCCCACCGCGCTAATTGACGGTTCTTCGATCTGCTGAGCGAGCACCTGTGTCGGCTTGTGCTTCGCTAACTGCTTGCGATTTTCGGCCGAGCAGGTGAATTGCACCTCGTGATATATAATTCATTGCCTGCCCGCCGCTTGGTTTTTGCACTCGCACTGTTGTGCGCTGGTCTCGGTATTTACATTTATCAGCAACAGTCGAAACTGGCCGACGCGGAAGCGCTGATCCGTTCATTGCAGGCTAAGACTAAAGAGGTAGCCGCAACCCCAGCCCACGCTGATGGCGCAGAGGCCTTGGATAATTCCGCTAGCCCTGAATTAATGGTCGAGGGTGGCGCGGAGGAAGCTGGCCCCAAGGATCAACGGCGCGGAGGCAAGCCGCGGCGCGGGTTCGGTGATTATGCCCAAATGATGGACACACCTGAAATGCAGCAACTGATGAACCTGCGGGACCGCGGCATGCTCGATAGTCGCTATGCTGAATTATTTAAAAATCTGGGCCTGCCTCCTGCTCAATTACAAAAATTCCAACAACTCTTAATCGATAAACAAAGCACCTTTCGTGACGTGCTCGCCGCCATGCGCACCCAAGGTTTGACGCCTAATCGCGATAATGCCGACCAGATGCGCACCTTGGTCCAGAACGCCAACGCGGAAATTGATCGGCAAATTCAGAGCACCCTCGGAACAGCCGCTTATGAACAGTACCAAAATTACGAATTAACCCAACCCCAGCGGGCTACCGTGGAGCGAATGCAGCAACGCCTTAGCTATTCGGGAGAACCCATGACCCCGCAGCAAGCAACTAGCTTAGTTGGCATACTCAGCCAAAATACTGCGCCGACTGTGGCTGACGCTGCACTTGGCCGTCCGCGCGGGGGCAATTATGGTGCGGGCAACGGTTCTGGCGGGGCGATCACGCCACAAGCGATTGATCAGTCACGAGCAATTTTATCACCGGGTCAGGTCAATACCCTCATTGCTATTCAGCAAGAAAAAGATGCTCAGGCGCAACTCACGCGCCAGATGCGCCAAAATATGAGTGCCGTTCGCATGCCAGCGGCGCCTAAAAATTAGTTCCGGTTGGACGCAGGGAAGCTGACATCAAATCAGCCTTATTTTGTAACGTCATATTAACCAGCCAAACCGGAAATAGGCTTGTGACGCTTTACTCCGATTAGCTACGTTAGCTGCTGCCATGATCGTAACTACCGCTCAACTCTTCAAACACGCCTACGGCAAATATGCTGTTGGCGCTTACAATATAAATAACGCCGAACAAGCGATGGGGCTTTTTAAAGGCGCGGTCGCCTCGCAAGCGCCGTTCATCATTCAAATTTCCAAGGGTGCGCGTAAATACACGGACAAGCGGATGCTCGAAGCAGTGATTCGCGCCGCCGGCGAAATTTTCCCTGAAGCTATTTATGCCGTCCACCTGGATCACGGTGATGAAGAAACCTGCTACGATTGCATTAATTCAGGTTTTTTCAGTTCCGTCATGATCGATGCGTCACACGATCCTTTTGAGAAAAATATCGAAATCACCAAGCGAGTGGTTGAGGCCGCCCATAAAAAAGGTATCTCGGTGGAGGCGGAGCTTGGAATGCTCGGTGGGGTTGAAGAAGACATTAAAGTAGAGGAAGGTAACGCCTGCTTAACCGATCCGGCTGAGGCAGAAGATTTTGTTAAACGCACTGGTTGCGATTGTCTTGCCGCAGCTATCGGCACGTCCCACGGCGCCTTTAAATTTAAGGGCAAACAGTCGTTGCATTTTGATGTGCTGGAAAAAATCAAAGCCCGCTTGCCCAATTTCCCGCTCGTCATGCACGGATCTTCATCTGTGCCGCAAGACGAAGTAGCGCGCATCAATGCAGCAGGTGGTCAAATTGCTGGCTCGATGGGCGTAGATGTAAATGAATACCTGCCAGCCGCTAAATTAGGTGTGACCAAAATTAATATCGATACTGATGGCCGCCTAGTCTGGACCCGCGTCCATCGGGAATTTTTCCGCGATAATCCTAAGGATTTTGATTTTCGCCCGCCGGGTAAAATTTTTATCGAGGAATATGCAAAATTTATCGCAAGCCGTAACGTCTTACTTGGCTCAGCCAACCAGCTCAAGGACCTCCGGCAGAGTCTGGGCAAATAACACTGCACACCTTTCCTGTTTTTTATGCGGCTCACCGGAGCCGCATTTTTTTTGAATCTTCGTCTTGAGTACGCGATCGCTGAATTAAAAGTTATGGCCCCCGTCCCCCTCTCCCGATTGATACCCACCCTGCGAGCTTTCGCTTGTCTGGCGGTAATCGGATGGGGATTCTGGGCCCAGTGGGTTCAGGCCGCCGAGGCGAGTCAGCCCATCCTCCACGATCCCGAATCGCTAACGGTAGGAGCGACCACTTACCATGAGGTGCAAGTGCGCTCCGTAAATGCCCGCACGCTCGTGATTGCTCACCGCGATGGCTTAGCCTCAATTCGACTGCGGGACCTGCCTGCTGCTTGGCAGGCTCGTTTTTCCTATGATCCAGCGCTAGCAGCAGCGGCCGAAGTTGCTAGTCGAAGTACGCCGTCGCCACTTCCATCTAGCTCTCTTCAACGGCGTCTCACAGCAAGTTACCACAGCCAGCTTGATGACTTGGTGAAAAAATTCGGTCAGCCGGCGGTACTCAAAACCCCGATCGATCTACGACCAAAATTATTTAAATTTGAATTGGCGGTTAAAAATCAGGGTCGTCGACCCAGTTGTGCCATTTTTGCAATTGTAAGCGCGCTAGAATTTCAGCGTGCTGAACTGACTGGGCAGGTGGAAAAATTCTCGGAAGAATACTTGATTTGGGCTACGCGCAAAACGGTGCAGCCACTACCAAAGGTACGCTCAACGACTGCTAGCGATTCAATTCGTGATGAGCCCGACGAGGGCTTTTCGTTATTTGAAGTAGTCGAAGCGCTCCGAGCATATGGCATCCCTTTACAGGCGACTATGCCTAATGCGTGGAGTGCGCCCAAGAGCTCGTGGCCAGAACCTGCGCCTGATCTCATACAGGCTGCACGACAGTATCAGCGAGTATTTGTTCATCAGCTACCCGGTCGCGATGTCCCTACCCGTCTGAACAATATCATTCATGCACTCCAAGCCGGCTTACCCGTGCCCATCGGAATCGCCTGGCCTGCTGGTCGGATCATCCGTGGCTATATTGGAGCTATACCGGCCAACCCAGATGCTGGGCACGCTGTCACACTGGTCGGTTGTCAGTCAGCCACCGGGCAGATCGAAGATGCGGTTTTTATTTTCAAGAACTCTTGGGGTCCTCATTGGGGACAAGGCGGCTACGGTCAGGTGACGTACGATTATCTGCGCCAAAATTTGCGCGATGCCGTTTGGTTAGAAGTGCTGCTCAGATAAAAATTAAGCACGGCAGCATATATTCAACCGGCGAGCCGAGGCGGTCGCCCTTAAGATCGAATGCAGGAGGCGCTTTTCTTAAGGCAGCCAGGGGAACTTCGCCGACTTCGGTTTTCTTTTTTCTTTCTGCGCCGTCATAAATTCCTTCGCCTCTTCGGTCATGTAATAAAGCATTGTGGCATTACCCGCGAGCTCCTGGATGCCGCTCTGACCATCCAACTCCGCATTGAAAGCTGATTTCAAACAACGAATAGCCAGGGGACTGCGTTGCAGTATTTCCTGGGCCCACGCGATGCCTTCCGCCTCGAGTTTTTTCACAGGTACCACTTTGTTCACCAAGCCCATAGCGAGGGCTTCCTGAGCATCGTATTGACGGCAGAGAAACCAAATCTCTCGGGCCTTTTTTTGGCCAACCATGCGCGCGAGATAACTTGAACCAAAGCCCCCATCAAAACTGCCCATTTTTGGACCGACTTGACCGAAAATTGCATTGTCTGCGGCGATCGTCAGGTCGCACATAACGTGCAGCACATGCCCGCCTCCGATGGCGTAACCGGCAACCAAGGCCACGACGACTTTCGGCATCGATCGGATGAGTTTTTGCACCTCCAGCACGTTGAGTCGCGGCACACCTTGACCATCGATATAGCCACCGTGACCGCGAACCGACTGATCGCCGCCAGCGCAAAAAGCATATTTTCCATCTTTAGCAGGACCGGCCCCAGTAAGAAAAATAACCCCGATGGCTTGATCTTCACGAGCGTCCAAGAGTGCTTCATGCATCTCCACGATCGTCTGCGGGCGGAAGGCATTACGCTTTTCCGGCCGGTTAATCGTGATCTTGGCCATGCCAGCGGACTTCTGGTAAATGATATCGTCGTATCTTTTAACTGTTTTCCAAGCGGGAAGCATGGGAGCAATGTACGGGAAACCCCCTGAGCCGCAACCGTTTTTGCTAGTTTGCCTATTTTTTGCAAACAACGGTCAAGCTGTATTTCAATAATCCATAAAACTGCTTGGAGTGCGCGGCGGGAAGCGGAGAATAGGACCCTTAATGCATACTACTCAGCCTAAGTCTAGTGCCGCAGCTTCCGCCGGCCTCACCATTGGAGCTTTGGGTGTCGTCTTCGGCGATATTGGAACAAGTCCGCTGTATGCCCTGCGCCAATGCCTTCACGCGCTCCCAGTTGGCGACCGGTCCGCGGGGATTCTGGGTGCGCTCTCCCTGGTGTTTTGGGCGCTGGTGATTGTGGTGTGCGTGAAATATCTGCTCTTTGTCATGCGGGCTGATAATCGTGGTGAAGGTGGTATCTTTGCGCTGCTCGCACTAACCAATCCAGATCGAGTCAAAAGTGCGCGCACCGGATGGTTTACACTTTTAGTATTATTCGGAGCGGCACTGCTTTACGGTGACGGCGTAATTACCCCAGCGATCTCCGTCCTCGGCGCCGCGGAAGGTCTTAAAAGTTTTAACCCAGCGTACGAACACTATATCCCCCTGATCTCCTGTATAATCTTGGTTGGGCTATTTTATTTTCAGCACAAGGGAACGAAGCAAATTGGGCGAGTTTTCGGCCCAGTAATGGTCGTTTGGTTTATAACCATCGGTCTCGCGGGTTTGTGGCACATTATTGATAATCCACGTATTTTGGCCGCGCTTCATCCAAGGCACGGCGTTGATTTACTTTCTTCCCACCCCGGCAATGCCGCGGTTATTTTGGGTGCTGTGGTCTTAGCCATCACCGGAGCCGAAGCCTTATACGCAGACATGGGGCACTTTGGCCGTAAATATATTTCCCTCGCTTGGTATGGCGTCGCGTTCCCAGGTTTATTATTAAATTACTTCGGCCAAGGGGCGTTCGCCCTCGAACATCCGAGTGAGATTGATAATCTTTTCTTCGCCCTCGTGCCTGATGGTGTTCCGCGCCTTCTGCTCATTGGTCTATCCATCGCTGCGGCGGTGATCGCGAGCCAAGCCTTAATTTCTGGCACCTATTCCTTGACACGACAAGCGATCCAGCTCGGTTATTTCCCGCGTTTAAATATTAAGTACACCAACGCTGAGCACGCGGGACAAATTTATCTGCCACTCGTTAATATAGCCCTCGCGCTTGGTTCAATTTACGTCGTCCTGCAATTTGGCTCCAGTGACAAACTCGCCGCCGCCTACGGCATCGCAGTGACCGGTACGATGTTTGTTACCACCCTAGCTTTCTTTCGGGTAACACGGTTGCGTTGGCAATGGGCCTGGTGGAAAATTGTCCCGCTCGCTTTATTTTTTCTGATAATTGAGTCTGCTTTTATTGGAGCGAATTTGCACAAATTCTCAGAAGGTGGCTGGCTACCCCTCCTGGTCGGGTTGGGCTTGTTAGCAATCATGCATACTTGGAAAAGCGGGAAAACGGAAATATTCCGGCGCATCTACGCCAACGAAATCACCGAAGATGAATTAAGTAATATCGCCCACAGCTCCCATATTACTCGCGTGCGTGGCACGGGTGTTTTCATGGCGGGTAATCCCACGGGCACTCCTCTGGTGCTACTCCACCACGTCAAAGCAAACAAAGTTCTCCATGAAACAGTCGTGCTTTTGAGTATTACCACACAAGACGTGCCGACGGTTGATGAAAGCGAGCGCTTCATCATCTCAGAGATTGGTCATGGCGTCTGGCGCGCCGTTGGTTCGTATGGCTACATGGAGTCACCCGATGTCTCTACGCTGATGAAACGGGTTCGCGATGCTGGCGTGCCGCTTAAATTAAATGAATCCACTTACTATTTTAATCGAGAAATGATTATCACCGGCGGCGATGCACGAATGTTCGAATGGCAAAAACATTTTTACGCCTTTCTCAGTCGAAATGCGCGCCAGGCCCGCGATTATTATCAGCTCCCCCCGATGCAAATCATCGAAGTGGGTTTACCCATTCAGTTGTAAGCCGCGAAGTGTTGGGACCACGATCACGTGGCACCCGCCAGATTTACTGCAGTTCCTGTGCCGCGGCTTGAAACAATGCTCGCCGCTGCGCGGCATCTGCTTTTCGAGCAGTCCGCACTTCCAAAACGCGCAGTCCTGTTGCTGGTAAAGACGCTACGAGGGTCGCCAGATGAGACCAATCGCGCACCAGCAGGTGCTTCACGCCATAGGCCGTACACAATTGCTTGAAATTGACGTCCTGAGGTGTCGCAAAGAAATTTTCGAAATGTGGCGTTACTTGCGCTACCGGCAGATGTTCGAAGATGCCCCCTCCATTATTGTTGATGAGCACAATTGTTAGGCTGCCTTTAAATTTAGCCGCTATCAGCCAGCCGTTGGTGTCGTGCAATAAAGCCAAATCGCCTGTAATTAGAACCGTTGGGCCGGGCCCTGATGCCACGCCCAGAGCAGTTGAGAGAGTACCATCAATCCCATTAGCACCGCGGTTGAAGTAAATCTCATGCCCCCGATTTGTAGCTGGCCAAAAATATTCCAGATCTCGCACGGGCATCGAATTGGCGACAAATATCTTGGTCCGAAGCGGTAATTTCTGAGCCAAGACTGGAACCCAACGGGCCTCAAATGCGTCGGTGCCGACGCGCCAGAATTTGGCAAATAAATCCTTAACCCGAGCATCAGCCTTAAGCCAGCGTTGCGCGTACGGAGTCAACCGGCGCTGCCCCGTGCATCCATGAACCCAAGTCGCCGGGTCGGCCGTCAGCACGCGACTTCGAAGGTGGAGGGCGTCGAGATTGACTGGGCAATCCGTCACCATAATCGTCTCGGGATCCGCCTGCTGCAACCAAGCGCGCAAGGCTTTGCTGGTGGGCCAACCCCCTAGACAAATCACGCGCTTTGGTCGGAGCAATTCAGCGCCCAATTCCTGGCGTAAAATAGTATCATAGTGTGTTACGAGGTGCCCCGCGTTCTTAGCGTGCATGCGCAGCGGATTGAGCCCATCTGCGAGGACCGGCCAACCTAACGCGCGTGATAGCTGTCCTACGAGTTGCGCGAAAGCTTTTCCCTTCGGCGTTTCGACGGCCCCGACCACAATCAGGCCAGCGGGCTCTGTGGTAAATGGCTTGCTGAGCTCCGAACTTCCCAGTGCGGACACTGTCGCCACCTTGGGCTCGGCCAACCCGGCGAAAAAATTATTTCCAATCGAAGTTAATAGTTCCGTTGGTATTTTTTCCGCTGCGGGGTGCAAAGGATCACGAAATGGACAATTTAAATGCACCGGTCCTCGGCGCGACTGGCTGGTACGGACAACCGCTTCCGCAACAGTCTGTCGAAGATAGCGCAGCATCGCCAAGCTCGCTACGGGAACCGCGCATTCATGATAAAAATTCACATGGCCGCCGTAGAGTTTTTGCTGATCAATCGTTTGCCCTGAGCGACATTCCCGCATTTCCGGTGGACGATCTGCGGTTAAAATAAGCAGCGGTATGCCACTCTCCTGGGCTTCAATGATCGCTGGGAAATAATTAGCACCTGCCGTACCACTCGTGCAGACCAAGACGACGGGCCGACCGTGCGTTTTTGCCAAGCCTAGCGCAAAAAAACCGGCTGAGCGTTCATCGAGCACGGGAATTGCCGCAAAGCCCGCATGCCGCGCAAAAGCTAGCGTTAGTGGGGTAGAACGCGATCCTGGTGAGATAACAGCCTGAGTCACCCCCAGCTGAAAAAGTGTTTCGACGAGAACACTACTCCAGAGGGTGTTCGTGTTACGAAAATCGAGGGCTGGTTGAAGGGGGCGACTCATGGGGCAATTAGAACTTCCAGTAGAGCTTTAAACTTCAATTCGGTTTCCGCAAATTCCTTCTCAGGCGTAGAACCGGCGACGATGCCTGCACCAGCATAGACTATGGCCGTGGGGCCATCAATCAGGGCCGAGCGCAGCCCTACTAAAAATTCGCCACCGCCCCGATGGTCAACCCACCCCTGCGGACCTGCGTAAAGTCCGCGATTAAATGATTCCAAACGAGCAATGGCGGCGGCGGCTGGTTCGCGCGGTGTCCCGCCCACCGCCGGCGTGGGGTGTAAGCGGGCCACGAGATCAAGAATATGCACTCCAGTCGGCAACTCTGCACTGATGGGCGAATGCAGATGTTGTACATTTGCTAAACCTAACACCCGCGGTTGCGCGGCATACTCTAATTGCAAATGAAGATCTGCCAAACGCCGCGCGATCGAATCCAGGACCAGTTGATGTTCTCGTCGGTCTTTTTCACTCTGCAATAGGATCCGCGCAAACGCCGCATCTTCGCTGGCGGAATCACCTCGCGGAGCAGATCCTGCAAGGGCTTCAGTGTGCATGCGGCCACTGGCAACTCGTACTAACCGCTCGGGCGAAGCCCCAATAAAACTTTGTCCACAACCATTCGCGATGGAGAAGGCGTAGCAGCTAGGGAAACGTTGACGCAGATGATTGAGTACCCCGAGTGGATGGAAATCTTCGTTAGCCGTAAGCCGCCGGGCACGCGCGAGGACAATTTTTAAATAATCCCCCCGCATAATCTCCTGGAGCGCGTGTTCAACCGCCGTGCGATAAGCATCCGGTCCGCCAATTTCCGAAATCTGCAGCGGGGCTGAGGGACGATTTTTACGAGTAGCGCTGCGATAATCAAAGGCCCGAAATTTTTCGTGCGCCTTCCAGACTTTCGCCGCCAGTAAATCAACCGGCGCATCCGGGGTTATTAATAAATTAGCGACTGCTACAGTACTATCCCCCATGCGCGCAACCTGCCAACGCGGCACGAATAAGCGCAATGCCGGAAACACCGCTCCCACTTCAACCGTGGAGGTAAAAGCCGCTGAAAAAAAGAAATGGGGACCAGCAAAAGGCTCATGTAAAGGTCCGACGGCAATCGTATCTGCAAGAACTTGCGTGATATAATCACGCGCGAGCTTAAATCGGTCGAGCCCAGCCGCACTAAACTCTAAGACGGCTTCTGCTCCAGCCACTGCAAAGCCTTGCGCGGGTCGCTCTGTATAAAAATGCAGTTGGTTGGAATCAAAAATAGACTCTAGGACTGCGAGCGGGTCGAGCGATTCTACGACTAGGCTAATACTGACCAATTGCGGCCGCCCGGCTGATTGGGCAATTCCTCTGCAGGTTTCTAGAAAGTCCCGCAAGGAAGCGATGGTTACATTCTCCGTTGGGTTAATCGGGAGAATCTTCATAACCACAGAAAATCAGCCTGCCGTGAGCTCATGCTTGTCACCCCGCACAATCCGCAACTTAAAGCGCCGCCGCCGGCGGCGGTAGTGGCCTTGGGAAAAGAACCAGCGTGGCAGCTACCTGCGATCCGACGAGACGCTGCCCCCAATCAAGTTCTTCGCTCCAGATCAGCCCCGGCTTGTAGCCAAGCACGGCATTGATTTTTTCAGTCGCCGTTGGGGTGACATGCTGAATTAAAGCCACGGCAAGTCGGAGCGCTTCTGCCATCGTCGCTAACGAGGTACGCAATAACGCTTGATCGGCTGGAGCCGTCGATTTGCCTAATTTCCAAGGCGCCCGCTTCTCGATATAGGCATTGGTTTCGGTCAAGAAGAACATTGCCCGCTCAAGCGCAGTATGAAACTGAAAGCCTTCGCAAAGCGGAATAAATTCATGGCGAGTTTTTGACCACAATTCCTGCAAGGAGCGTTCCAAGTCTTCGGTCACTTCTGCGGCTGGAAGCACGCCAGCCGCGAACCGCGTCGTCATGTTGAGCGTGCGGTTGACCAGATTACCTAAATTATTTGCCAACTCGCTGTTGTAACGCACCAAGAATTGTTCGCGGGTAAAATCGCTATCTTGGCCGACGTTCATTTCACGCATGAGGAAGTAGCGAAAAGCATCGGCGCCAAATTCCGTGACCAGATCCAGCGGATTGAGAGCATTGCCAGTGCTTTTAGACATTTTAGCTCCGCGCTGCATCCACCAACCGTGAGCAATGATTCCACCGGGCAGCGGCAACTGCGCCGCATGGAGCATAATGGGCCAGTAAACGGCATGCGGAGGAACAAGAATATCTTTGCCGATCACATGCCAGGTTGCGGGCCACTTGCCGGGACGATCGGCGACCGCTGAATAATAATTAAGCAGCGCATCAAACCATACATAAGTGACATAATTGGCATCAAAGGGGAGCGGAATACCCCACTCCAGTCGCTCGCGCGGACGTGAAATACAAAGGTCATTGAGCGGCTCTTTAAGAAATTCTAGCACCTGCTTCTGCCGGTAACGTGGAAAAATAAAATCCTCATGTTTAGTGAGATGGTCGATGAGCCAGTCCTGATATTGCCGAAGCTTAAAGAAATAATTAGATTCTGTAATTTCGGTAACTTCGCCAAAGAGTTCCGGCCAGGTTCCGTCAGGCAAACGATCTTTTTCCTGCAAAAATTGCTCCTGCCGGGTGGAGTAAAAGCCCTGATATTCAGCTTTATAAATTTCTCCACGGTCAAACAATTGCTGCAAAATAGTCCGCACGACCCGCTGATGGCGTTCTTCCGTCGTCCGAATAAAGTCGTCGTTGGTAATATTCAACCGCGGCAACAAGGCCCGAAATTCCGCGCTTACTTCATCGCAAAATTGCTGGGGCGGCATCCCTTTACGCTTAGCGCTCGCTTGAACTTTCTGGCCGTGCTCGTCGACCCCAGTCAGAAAATGCACCTGGTCGCCCTGCTGACGACGAAAGCGTGCAATGACGTCGGTTAGCACTTTCTCATAGGCATGCCCGAGGTGCGGCGACCCGTTTACGTAGTCGATGGCGGTCGTGATGTAGAAAGACTTCATGGAGGGACTAAAAGTAATACTCCTCTGCCATTTGTCGAAGACTTTGATACCGACCGGTCCAAGCTGAGCTCGACTGCGCTAGAGCGTGGCGTATTTCTTAACCAGCATTGATAATCACAAATCGCGGTACAATCCCGCCAGCGGATAGTCGACCAGCTGAATGCTTTCAGGGCTTGGCATCAGACCTGAAATCGCAACATTATGACTTTATGTTAATCGGCTCACCCGCGTCGCATCGAGTTGCTTGCATCATTTCCGCTCAGGCCGGCACTCGCCAGCGGGGGTTAACGCTGGTGGAAGTGATGATCTCCCTCATCCTAATGGCGACGGTCATGCTTGGTTTTATCAGCGCATTTATTCAGTCACGCCGCGTCACTGAATCGAGTGTCTTGCATGCAGCAGCCACCAGCATGATTTACGGCGTAATTGAGCAAATCAAAGAACTCGATTACACAACGCTGGTGCCCAGTTATGAGGTTGATCCGTATGCACCCACGGGTACTGGCGCGCCGGTTACGCCGTATGTTCGGGTGCGGATTAGTCAGAACATCGTTAAATGGCTCACCGTCGTCCATACTTTGGAATCGACCAGCGCGCTACCAACCACTCCCCACGGCCCTACAACGACGCCCGCTCCGTCCGCGAGCGCGAGCAGTTTGGGGGCTGTAGATAACTGGATTGGCTCTATCCCACTTTCGACTGTCACCGGGACGACTTCTCAACAGATCAATTTGAACATTTGGTTATGGATCGATGAGATCCCCAACCTGTCTCGAGATGTAGCGAACGTAAAAAAATTCACCTTGGTTTATACCTATAGCTATCAAGACGGCAGCATAACACGGACCGTCCGTGATCGAGAAATTTTTCTCCGCACCCGCTACGACCAATGAAAGCTAAGCCTCCCTTCCCGCCATGTTCGTCTCGGGCCGGCTTTACGCTTGTCGAGGTCATGATCAGCATGACCATCGTCTCCCTCGTGATGGGAATGTGCATGAGCACGTTTTTATTTGGCCTCCGGACCATGTACAAGGACACCCAGCGCTTGATGACCAATGCTAGTCTGCGTAGTTTCATGGCGCAGATCTCTAAGGAAACCTTAGACGCCTCTTATTTTTATCTTTTCCCTTATTACACCTCGCTCGATGGCAGCGTGAATTTGGACACCGATTACGCCGCGTTGAGTTTTGTTGATGCCGCGGACGATGATTACGATAAATGGGTGGGACATGGCGATTGCCTAGTCTTGATCACTAAGACTGCACTCTATCGAACGACTGATATTAAACAGATCCGAATTTATTATCGAGTCACACGCGACCAGGCCACAACGGCCAATGCTAATGTCAATGCGGAGGCGGCAATTCGTTATTACGAAACAGCGGATTGGGGCGAAGGCACTTCGTCTACCTCCAATGGGCACAGTGATGTAACGGCTGAGCTAAATTTGATCAATTTAAGCACCAATCCTCTGCTGACCGGATCCAAATTACTCAATGCCCGTAGTAAGGGCCGCGCGGTGCCCTCCCCTTACACGCCGTATAGCGCCGGTGATCTGTACCCGATTTTTTCTTCTGAATCACCCAGTGCTTCAGCCACCAATGGGTTTATTTCAATCAACGTCGAATTCATCAACGGGAGTACCCTCAATAATTTGCTCTCGAGCAGTAGTTTTAATTACACGATTTCTCCCCGGAGATAAACCTATGCGTTCGCACTACAATTCCTCGCCCAAGGGCTCCGCCCTGATCACCGTAGTGATGCTAATCGGGATGATGGCCATTTTGACTGGCAGCATGCTGAATTACACCCTCAGCGAGCGCCGCGGTAATGAACGCAATCGGCTGATTCTTCGCTCAAAGAATATGGCGGAAAATGTAACGCTCTATTCCGCCGAACAAATCAGTACTAAGTTGCATCGAATGAAAACGGTCAGCCTGATGCAGTTTTCGAGTGGCACCAATCAACTCTATCTCCCGCCAAATGACGTTCTGACTACCGCATTTTCCGGAGTCAGCGATGTCGCTACTTATGCCGGAATTACCTCAAACACCGGACTGACGCTCATCACGGATACCACGAGCACAAATTATGGCCTGCAAGTCCTGACTGGCACAGTGCCGATTATTGCCCAATCAACGATGCGGCATTCCGCGCTTGGCTCGATCACGACTTACGCTGAGCAAGATTTACAAATTTCCGAGGTGCCTCTTTTTCAGTTCGCGATTTTTTACAACAAGGACCTCGAATTTTCACCGGGCGCCAACATGGTAATCAGTGGACCAGTGCACTCGAACGGTGATTTTATTGCGCGGTGTCAGACGGGCTTTACCAACACGATCCAATTCAAGGATCGGGTAACCGCTGTCGGCGGATTTTACGCTAACAGCGCTTACAAAGGTACCACCTATAACGAAACAGACACCGCTGATATTGGGCCTGGTGGCACCGGCCCGCTGCTTTTTCAAAATCCGGCTGGAACCACCACGAACATTATGAGCTCCGCCAGCGTCTGGCGTGACCATAAATATGGCGGTACTTCAGTGACCACCACCTCCCTCGCGAATTTCAAGACCTTTGCCACCTCCTCCTATGGCGGCAACTTTCGCACGAGCGCCCACCAAGTGGGCACCTTGGAGCTCCCCGGGCTTGATACCTCAATTCTAAATAGCGGCCGCAGCACAATCGAGGCACCGAGTAGTGCCGATTCAGCCGACCTCATCTTGGCAGGAACTCAATTTTCTCGTAAAGCCGGTCTTTATATAATCGTTAACCCCACCGCGCAGGTACGCAACGGAGCCTTGCCAGATGCCACGACGGTCTCGATGCGCGCGTATTCTTACCGCTGCTGGTTGAATACGCTTAATGCCGATCTAACTCATACGCTCAGAGAGGTGGTACTGCCGGGGCAGCCGAGCTACGGGTCGGCCAACTCTTTTGTAAATAATTTACCCAACGCCTACCGCGTCGACACCGCCGTCGGCAGCAATCAAGTTCTGCGTATACCGAAGGGACCGATCAGTACTGCAAATGTTGACCTCGCTGGCACTGGGTATGCAACGGGCACCCCGAGCATGACGAGTTTTAGCGATGCCTATTTCTACGACATGCGACGAGCGACTAACAGTAACGGCCATCCTTTTAGCCGATCAAGTAGCGCTTTTTTACCCCGTCCGATTGCTAAAATCGATTTTGATATGACCCGTTTTAAAATGGCGGTCGATCGCACTTATTCCACAGCTACAACCAGCAGCGTTTACTATCCAGCTCGACCGAGCGACGCGACCACGTGGAGTCATTCAGTATTTAATGGCGGGACCCCCACAATGTTCGCCTACGGCCTCGGTCTCGGACCAACTTACTCGCTGCTTGGTTCGGCGGTGACACTTCCTGTAGTGCAAAAATCTCAAGCCGTCGCCTACGCGCCAACCGCAATCCGAATCAGCAGTACCACGCAGACCGGCACCGCTGCCTCAACCGCTTATGCTGGACGCTACATTATCCAAGAAAGCACGACCGACCCTTACGGGTGGGGTGGGAGCACCTACACCTCTTCGAGTGATGAATCTTCGACCACCTATACGCCCGGTGGTTCTGTTACAGCCATCAAGGTTACTCAGTATTTGGCCGGCGGCACCGCTACGCAGCTCGACTATCAAATCATCCCCATCGTGACCGATGGCAGCACGACTGTGACCGCCGCTCTCACTAATGATTATATGGTAATTCCGTCGGCAGGAGCAGGAGTAACCGTCGCAGCTAATTTCACCACCAATCCAGTTGTTAGCGAAATGCGAGTCTATGTAGGTGGAGTTGAGGACACTGCTAACTGGAATTACACCGTCGCAGTTACGGGAGGAGTCGTCGGCACTTTTGGCTCAGGCCCCCAAGCCAATATCTACACCGTCACGAATATGACCAGCACCACTGGGACGGCTATCATCACCGCAACCAAAGGCACCAATACTGTCAGCAAAACCTTTACTCTTGCTAAGCAAAGTAGCGTTGCTTCCGCCGGCACTGATCAAACCGGCCGTTGGCTAACGATTATTGGCAGCCCAACCGCCCTCCCACTTCCTGATCCGTTTCAGATTTATTTTGCACCAACCGGTTCGTCGGAAGTAGCCGACGCGATCATCAACCCCGCTAATTACACCGTAGCGGCGGCCAATCTCTACAACGCCGGCACCGGTCCCTGGTTTGATGGGATCTCAGTTTACATTCACTCGGTTGATGCTGAGGACCTCACGATGACCACGGCGCCTAGCCGAGATCGGATGGACTCAGGCGTGAGACTCTGGAACGGCCGCGGCCCGGCTGTTTCACTGAGCACCGTCGGCTGCACCGGCTTCAGCTTCTGCACCAATGATTCGGTTTATATTGTCGGGCATTTCAACGCTGATGGGACGATCAACTCGACCGCAACCGATGCCACGGCTTATGGCGGCTATAGCGCACGTTATCCCGACAGCAGTAGTGAAAAGCTCACCTCCGTGATGGGTGATGCTTTGACAATTTATTCGCAGCCGATCTTTACCAGTAGTAGCGCCACCCAGTATTACCAGAGCAGTGGGTGGTCAGATTCGCTCAGCGCAAATATCTGTCGGACGAGCGGGTGGAGCACAAGTTGGAGTACGAGCAATCCGAGTGGAACGAACAGTGTAGATGGAACCGCGACTGCGACCGTCCCTGCTTACCTGCCGAATTTGGGGAACACGGGCTCACCAGGCCTAGGCTTTGGCGGTACAGCTGGCGCAACTACTACGCAAAAATTCGCCCCTGCGGTTACCGAAATCTCCGCCTGCTTACTGACAGGCATTGTTGAAACTACCACGAGACAAAATAGTGGTGGTGTGCACAATTTTCCGCGCTTGAACGAAAATTGGTCGGGCACTGGTCTCTATATTCGTGGATCAATGATCGCGATGTTTGCGAGTGAGATTGCCACTGAGCCTTGGAGTATCCGCATCTATTCCGGCGCAGGGCGCTTCTGGGGGCTTCATGAAAGTTTACGGAGTGCATCCCATGATGTTCCCCTCGAGCCGATGCTCATTGGCGCTTCGCGGCTTGCTTATAAAGAGCTAACCCCGGCGCAGTATACCACGATGAAGGCGACTATTTTGGCCCTGCCGATACCCTAGCGCCACCGCGTCAACTTAGCTTGAGCGAAGTTGGGTCAGCAGTTTAGCCCAGGCCCGGCCACGGTGACTAATTTTATTTTTCGTCGGTTGATCCAGTTCGGCATAAGTTGCGGTATAGCCGATCGGTTCAAATAGCGGATCATAGCCAAAACCATGGCCGCCTACGGGCGTAAGGCGCAGCGTGCCGTCACAGCGACCTTCGGCCACGTATTCACGGCCGTCGGGTCCCAGCAAAACCAACACGCACCGAAAGCTTGCCCCGCGTAGACCTAAGGGCACGGCCTGCATCACGGCGGTGAGTTTATTTAAATTAGCAGTGCTGTCGTGTTGGGGGCCGGCGAAATAAGCTGATTCAACTCCTGGAGCACCACCTAAAAAATCAACACAAATGCCGCTATCATCAGCCAAGACCCAAGCGGTATTGGGCAGCAGCGCCTGGACCGCACGGGCTTTTTGTCGCGCATTACCGATGAAGGTTCCGGTATCTTCTGGGACCGCAGGCATCTGGGAGACGGCTCGTATTCGTATCCCGCCCCCCGTTGCATCTGCCAAAGCTTGAAATTCGCTGGCCTTGTGAGCGTTCGTCGTTGCCAAATAAATCAGGATCGACCGCGGAGCAGTCGATTGAGTGCGACCTGCGTCACTCGCCATAGACGGGACGCGTAAAAGTTGCCTCATCAATTTGCATTTTTTCTGGGTATTTTAAGAATCCGCGTAGCAGAGCATCTTCGCCATGCACCTCGTGACGGACATCCCTGAGCCGAATCGCTTGAGCCAGCGTTTCAGTGCGAAGTCCGCGCAACACACTTTTCCCTTTATCATCAGCGAAGAGCACGGGGGCTTGATACGTAAAAAGATAATCAAGTTCGCGCGCTTGGAGTAACTCGCTAAGCAATTGTGAGCCACCTTCGAAGAAAACGCCGGTAATGCCCTCAGCCAAACAACGTTGGCGGAAATCTGAAAAACTTACTTTGGCCGATGCTGATGGGAGCACCCAAGTTTTCACTCCCAGCGCGGTCAATTTACGAACATACCCGATACCGCCTAGTGCAGTCGTCACCACGATTGTCCGAGCGCGAAATTCGTCCGTGTAAAGATTCGGCATATTCTGATCATTCACCGATCGCAACAGGCCATCGAACACAAAGCGCCAAGGGCACCATTCGGTAGCGCCGATTCGCGCCGTCAGCCGT
Source organism: uncultured Verrucomicrobiota bacterium (assembly GCA_903856725.1). GTDB lineage: Bacteria > Verrucomicrobiota > Verrucomicrobiia > Opitutales > Opitutaceae > Lacunisphaera. The sequence goes on along the minus strand of CAIOCT010000126.1, from coordinate 9,986 downwards.
GGATTATCCGCCCGCACCGTTCCGGCCCCGACAGCGATAGCTGGGAAAAGTCGGCGCCAGTGATGCGCGTTAGCTCGAGATGCCTCGCCCGTAATCCATTGTGAATCGCCTGCTCGGGTCGCCACTTTGCCATCCAGAGTTACCCCCGATTTCGCCGCAAACAGCGGCCGGCTCGTCAGCATGGTGTGGTTAAAAATTAAATTTAAATCATCACACTCTGCGGCCAATACTCCGGTAATCACTTCAACGCCACTCGCGCGCAGCAGCCCAAACCCTTTGCCCGCGTGAGCCGGATTAGGGTCAGTCGAGCCGACAACTACTCGGGTAATGCCCGCATCGACGATCGCATCCGTGCACGGAGGGGTGCGGCCATGCGTGCAGCAGGGCTCAAGTGTAACGTAAAGCGTAGCCCCCGGGCGTGGTTTCCGGCCCAGATTCTTGAGCGCCTTGATCTCGGCATGGGCTTCACCCGCGGCGGCATGGTAACCCTCCGCCACAATTTCACCGGCCTCCACAATAAGCGCACCGACCATTGGATTGGGATGCGTGAGCCCCCAGCCTTGTCGGGCCGCCGCCAATGCGCGGCGCATAAAATAATTCTGACTTTCTAGATCAATCATACAGGACGCGCCGCCGCGATCAGCGGAACGTAGGGATTAGTTGCTTTCTCTTCGCCAACGGTTGTGCGCGGGCCGTGGCCAGGAAATACAATGGTATCATCAGGCAGCGTATAGATCTGGGACCTGATTGATTGTGCGAGAACCGCAAAGCCCCCACCCTGCAAATCCCATCGGCCGACCCCCGCTTTAAACAAGGCGTCACCAACGAAGGCAGTACTCGTTGTAGCCCCAGTTGAGCCATTGAGCGGCGCGGCGTAGAAAAGCACATTGCCAGCGCAGTGACCAGGTACATGGCGCACCTCAAATTCGCGACCTACGGCGGTGAGGGTTTCGCCCGGGGTGAAAAAAACATCGATCTTTGCCGGTTCGAGGCCCAAGCGCGCGCCCATGAATTTTTCCATCAACTCGGGGGTTTCAATCAGCGCCTGATCAGCACGATGCGCGCGGATCAACACAGCTAGCTCTCGCTTCAGCCGAGCAGAATCTTGCGTGTGATCCCAGTGGCCGTGGGTGAGCCAAAGCTCCTTCAATCGACACCCTTCTTGCGCTAATAAAGGTGTTATTTTTTCCAGAATGTCGCCCGGGGCATCAATTAAGATCGCCTCACCCAGGGAGGCGTTCGTTAACAAATACCCAATCGTTTTAATTGGGCCAGACGGCAAAACATGGATTTTCACGCCCCCTTAGATTTAGGGGTGGCGGCGGGTTCGCAAACGTTAATTCCTGCTCTTGCCTTTCCGTTCGCTGCTTGCTGACTCCTAGGTTTTATTATCCGCCATGACCTCCGCTGAAATCCGCCAGTCGTTCCTCGATTTTTTCGCCTCGAAAAAACATAACATTGTGCCGTCCGCTTCGCTCATGCCGACTGCCCCCAATTTGCTCTTCACCAACGCGGGCATGAATCAATTCGTGCCGTACTTCCTCGGTGATCAAACGGCGCCTTGGCAACGAGTAGCTGACACCCAAAAATGCATCCGGGCGGGCGGTAAACACAACGATCTCGAGGACGTGGGGTTTGATACTTACCACCACACAATGTTCGAGATGCTGGGTAACTGGTCTTTTGGTGATTATTTCAAGAAAGACTCTATCCAGTGGGGGTGGGAGCTTTTAACCAAGGTGTGGGGCATTCCTGCCAAACGACTCTTTGCTACGGTTTATTCCCCTAATAAATCCCAGGGCGATCCAGCGGATTTTGACCAAGAGGCTTACGATATTTGGGCGGGGATTTTTCGCGCAGCGGGTCTCGATCCCGCCGTGCACATTGTTAATGGTAACAAAAAAGATAATTTTTGGATGATGGGTGACACTGGTCCTTGTGGGCCATGCTCAGAAATTCATTTCAATTTACTCCCTTCTGATGAAGAGGCCGCTGGTCGCGCCAACGTTAATTCCAGCAGCGCGCGCTGCATTGAAATCTGGAACCATGTTTTCATCCAATTTAATGCTAATGCGGACGGTTCTTTTGCCCCACTCGCCGCTAAACACGTCGATACCGGTATGGGCTTTGAACGCGTCGCGGGTATTTACGCCACCACGAATGGGTTTAAGGATTTCTCGGCAGAACCCTCTAATTATAACGCCGACGTTTTTAAACCGACGCTCGACAAACTTGCACAGCTTTCAGGGAAAACCTACCAGCGTAGTGTTCCGAGCAAACGCGATGGACTCTCAGCTCAAGAACAAATCGATATTGCTTTCCGCGTATTAGCCGATCACGCGCGCTGCGTTTCCTGCGCCATCGCTGATGGCATTTTACCTGGTAATGAAGGGCGCAATTACGTCATCCGCCGCATTCTGCGCCGCGGCATTATGTACGGGCGCAAATCGCTCAACCTCAAGCAGGGTGATTTTACTGCACTCATTGACCCAGTGGTAGCCTCTCTTGGCAGCGTCTTTCCGGAGCTGCATACTCAACGCACCATGATCGAGCGCGCTATTCGCGCTGAAGAAGAATCATTTGGTAAGACTTTGGACAAAGGTCTCGCGATCTTTACCGCAGAGGTTACCGCCCTGCGCGCCAATAAAACGGCTACCCCTCAAGTTATTCCCGGCGCCATCGCTTTCTCCCTCTACGATACGTACGGATTTCCGCTAGACATGACTCAGCTCCTGGCGACCGAACACGGCCTGACCGTCGATGCCGCAGGTTTTGAGCAACTCATGGAAGAACAACGCGGTCGTGGCCGCGCGGCCCGAAAAACCGATGTGATTGTCGCATCAACCGAAGGGGAAGCAGTCGCCGAAGCGACGAAATTTACCGGCTACGCAATTGATTCCAAGCATACCACGTCAGCAAAATTGATTGATATCGTTAAGACAGAAAAAGACGCCTACCTCATCTTTGATCAAACCCCCTTCTACGCCGAAATGGGTGGTCAAGTGGGCGACTCTGGCCACGCGCTAATCGGAGGAACCAAAATCGAGCTCCTCGATTGCGTTAAAGATAAGTCGGGGCGTTACCTACATAAAGCAGCACCAAACACTGCGCTGCCTGCCATTGGCGCAGCGGCCGCCTTGCAAGTTGATTGGGATCGGCGCCGCGCGATCAGTCGACACCACTCTGGGGCGCATCTCATTCATTGGGCTCTCCGTAAAATGATCGGAACGCACGTTCGTCAATTTGGCACACACAAAACGCCCGAGCGTATGCGCTTTGATTTCACCCATTTTGAAGCCCTCACCCACGCTCAAATCAAGGAGTGCGAGCAGTTAATTAACGCTAAAGTGATTGATAATGCGCCGGTCGTTTCAGCCGAAATTGACTACGATAAAAAACCTGCAGATGCCCTCGCCTTCTTCGGCGACAAATACGGCAAGCGCGTTCGACTCGTCGATATCGGCGGTTACTCCAAAGAACTTTGCGGAGGAACTCATGTCGCTACTACGGGCGAGATTGGTGTTATCAAGATTGTTGCCGAAATGGCCATTGCCGCTGGCACCCGCCGGATTGAAGCGGTTTGCGGGCAAGCCGCGCTGGACTATATCGCGACCAAAGAGGCCGCGCTCGCCACCATCAGCACCCGTCTGAACGCCGGGGTCCAAGATGTCGTGCAAAAATTCGAATTGGTCCTCACGCACCAAAAAGAGCTGGAGCAGAAGCTAAAAGCCTTTGAAGCAAAAGCCTCCGCGGCACTCGCAGAGGAACTTGCCAGCACGGCGATCACGCGAGATGGGTTGCAGTGGGTTTCCGCAGTGGTTGTGACTGATTCACCAGAGACACTCCGCTCACTTGGCAGTCAAGTATTGCACAAAATCGGAGAGGGAGTCGTTCAGCTCGGGTCAAATTTTGACGGTAAAGTCAGCCTAGTCGCTTATTGTTCTCCTGCCGCCATCAAGGCTGGCCATCAGGCCGGTAAACTCATTGCTGCGCTCACAGCCAAGCTTGGCGGCAAAGGCGGCGGAAAACCGGATTTCGCAATGGGCGGTGGTGGTGACGCCAGTAAATTAGCTGACATTATCAAAATCTGACCGGCCAAGAACCCATCTCTGGGAGTATTTGGCTAAGCGGTAGCAGCCTACGGCATCAACCGCTCGATGTGCCAAGAATCGCTCGTGGTTTGTCGATAAACAAATCGATCGTGCAGGCGGTTGGGACGACCTTGCCAGAACTCAAAGGTATGCGGAAGCACCCGATAGCCACCCCAGAATTCAGGTAAGGGTACTTCCCCCGCTCGGAATTTATTTTTCATTTCAGCAAATTTTTCTTCGAGCAACGCGCGGGTGGTGATGATCTGGCTTTGCCGTGAAGCCCACGCCCCGATCTGACTCTCATGCGGTCGACTCAGAAAATATTTTAAGGATTCAGCCGTAGAAATTTTCTCCGCTAGACCGGTCACACTCACCTGGCGCTCCAACGGCAACCATTGGAAAAGACAGGCTACCTGGGAATTAGCCGCAAGATCACGGGCCTTCGCACTGGCGTAATTAGTGTAGAAAACCAAACCACGCTCATCAAATCCCTTAAGTAAGACGGTCCGCACCGTGGGTGCACCGTTCGACGAAACGGTAGCTAAGGCCATCGCATTAGGCTCAAGTATTTCGGTCTCGATAGCCTCCCGCATCCAAAGATCAAATTGCGCAAACGGGTCAGCCTGAAGATCAGGCCGATCGAGTGAGCGGCTAGCGTACTGGCGGCGCAGGTCAGAAAGATTCACCCCAAAATTATGCATAGCTTATCGCTAAATCGCAAGCATCCGTGAACGCATGTCATCGTTGACGTGTAGATGCGTTGTGTTTGCTTAAGCCAATGATTGCGCCGCCCCCTGCTGCCAACGCCCTCTGCGTTTTCCTCGCCTTCGATGCGAGCAACCGACTGGCTGTGCGCCGAGCTGGCACTAAGTTTGGACACGCGTTTGTAGGCGCAGATGAGACCATGGCCCAAGCTAGACTTGCCAGTTGTTTTGCTACTGCCCTGCCACCGGTTCAGTATTTTACGTCTGCGACTAATGGTTTAAATTATCGAATTTTCTTCACCCAAGTTAGAAGCGCTCCGCTCGACGTTGAAGTGGAATTCCACACCCTCGATGAGTTGTCCAATAACCGCGCGACCTTGGCCCCCTCATTAGTGTCAGTTTTAGACCAGTTGGGGCCTTACCTCATTGCGGTCCCTTACCTCCACCTTGGCGAAAACGACTACATCTACCGCTTTCGCGTCGAACGGGATCGGAACCGAGATATCTACCAGCAGGATCCTGCCGCACGGGCGCTTTACCAAAGCGGATTATGCGAAGCCATAAAAGCCCTAGCGCGGACAAATGAACGTTCGGCTTCGCAGCCCGCTACTCTCGATTTTGGTGCCGTAAGCTATATTATTCCCAGCCACTTTGGCTTCTGCCTCGGAGTTAAAAATGCGATTGAACGCGCCTACGAGACGCTTGCAGAAAATCCCACCAAGCGCGTCTTCATGCTGAGCGAATTGATCCATAATTCATTCGTGAATGAGGATCTCCATCGTCGCGGGTTACGTTTTCTCCAGACCGATAAGGGGCAGCCTTTTACAACCGAAGGTAAAATTGCTGTAGCGGGTCACCTGACTCCCCTGCTCTGGGACACCCTGACAACTGAAGATATCGTCATCATTCCTGCCTTCGGAGCAACGGATGAAGATAAGAAAAAATTAGTCCGCAAGGGCATTCATGTCGCGGAATATGATGCCACTTGCATGCTAGTGGAAAAGGTCTGGAAAGCTGCGCGCACATTTGGCCGAGAAGGCTACAGCGTAATCATTCACGGCAAGAGCGAACACGAAGAAACCAAAGCCACGTTCTCAAATACGCGGCGGTACGCTCCCTCAATAATTTTGCGCAATCTCGCGGAGGCGGAAATTCTGGGAGACTATATCAAAGCGCCTACCAGCGCAAAACGACTCACCCTCATGAGTCGATTTGCGAGTCTCCATACGCCGGACTTTGATCCTGATCGCCATCTCGATCGACTCGCTGTGGTTAATCAGACCACCTTATTGATGAACGAGACCGCTTCGATCATCGATTACTTCAAAACCCTCTTTGTTGATAAATACGGTGAAATTGACGGACCAGCCCACGTGGGCGGAGCCGGAAAAAAAGATACCCTCTGTTACGCCACCCAAGTTAATCAAGACGCTCTCCAGCGGGCCCTAAATGGACCACTGGATGCCGCCTTTATCATCGGAGGTAAAAACAGCTCCAATACTTACCAACTCTACCGCCTGTGCGAACAGAAGCTAGGCAACCGGGCTTTTTTCATCCAGTCAGAGGCTAACATCCAGTCCCGGGATTCGATCGAGCACTATGTATTTTCCGCCATCACAGGAAAAGGTGGCCACACTGAGTTTCATCCTCTCTGGCCGGGCGACGATACACCCAAGCGAGTGTTAATCACCGGCGGCGCATCTTGCCCCGACGGTTTAGTCCAGCAAGTCGTCCTGCGCATCAATTCATTTTTTCCACCGCAACGGTTGCGCAGCGTAGAGAGTGTGATCGCAGATCTTAGGACCTAAGGACCAGCGGGATCAGAATTTGACCGAGATCCCGCCGCGCAAGCCAACCGTGCTTCCCAAGTCGATTCGGGCTGTCCGACCCGCAACGGACTGATCGTAGCCGTCAAATTTTTGCGCTGTGATTCCGCCGAACAATCCGGTGCGATCATTAGCTAGCCATTCTAAGTTTAAATCAGCGTAGAACCCGCTCACAAATTTACTCGCAGTGCTAACTTCGGTAGTCGAAATGGTCGTGCCGACGTCAGGTACAATAAAAGATTCAATCGCACTGTACTTCGTGCCTGCATAGGCTCCAGCGAGACCAAGGCCAGCGGTGAGACCAAACCTTTCAGATAGTTGAGTCCGCAAGGAAGGACCAACTTTCACCATAAAATAAGCCCCCTTTACCTGCCAATTACCGCTAACGGTAGTTCCACCAACCAAAGTGGATGAAGTAGAGAGAGCCCCTACAGGAACATCGCTAATTGGTGTAGTCGTCTCGTAGCCCAACGTGATCAGATCACCAGCCGGATTAGTATAGGGACCCTTTGCAGGCGCGACGTAAGGGGAATCAGCCGAGGCTACCGGCGCAGGCAAACCATTCAGCGAATAAAAATCTGTAAAGGTGTGCAGCGTGGATAAGACATTTCCGCCCACCTTGCTGTTAATATCATTGAGCGCGATCCCCGTGGTTAAACTCCATTCAGTGCGTTTGGAAATTTTGCCAAATTTCCTCGAGTATTGAATTTCAACACCGGCATTCGCGCCTTGTTTAGTATCGCGAAAACCACCGTCTGTAGAGGCACTGTAAGTACTGAAGGCGATGTAACCCGGCTTACGCGTGGTTTGCGCCATAGACCCGAATGACCAATCACGGGTTAAACCAGCGGTATAACTCAACAGGTTACCGATGATTGTATTGGTAGGAATATCGTCAGCGGTGCCAAAGACAGCGTCGGGACCTGCCTCGGTGCCATTGATGGACGTCTGATAGCGCCCCCCGCCAAGATTGGTGGTGGTGGTGGCGGTTTCATCCTCTCTCACCACATCGACGTTAACTGTGCCGTTATCGTATGCGCGCTTAACCGCTCCCGCCGAGGCGGCAGCGATGTCACGACCGAGAGGCACCGTACCGAGTTTACCAAAATGCACTTTTGCTCCTGAAGTTAAAACCCGAAAACCAACCGTTACATTTGTTTGGGGAGTATAGACTTCCGAACTTGATCTCGCTAACGCCTCCAGGCGTTCTTCTTCATTAGCGCTCAATCCTTGAGCTGAAAGAAAAGTCGGTAGGGCGAGGAGCGCAAAAAGAGTGGCGGTTTGCAGCGAGCGAAGGGTCATGTTGCGGAAGGACATAAAGAGGGTAAACCCACTTGGAAAGGCCAAATTCAATAAGGTTCCCTTGAGCCCGTAAGTCGCCCTCGCCGGTGGGCTTACGCCGATCGGCTCTCTCTCTGATACGTAGCGGGGCAAAGCCCCTCACCTATTCCAGCTGGGCCTGTATTTTTCTCAGGAGAGCAGCTTCGCTTTGTTGAATGAAATTCTCCCGCTCTTTCAGCGCAAGCCGCTGTTCTTTAAGTGCGATTTCTTGACGATCCAGTTCTTCTTTTAAACGGGTCCAAGCTCCTATCTCGGCAGAATGGATACCCGAATTAAGCGAGCCAGTGGGTTGCTTGCGCACTGCGTCGAGCACCTTTTCGCGTGCCTGGAGCAAAGCTTCCGATTCCGCTAATTCACGATCGCGTTCAATTAACTTATTTTCGGTTCCAGCCAGAGCCAGCTCCTGTTCACCGATTTTTGCTTCTAATTGCGCCACGGCTTTTTCTAAGGCGGCAATGCGCGGGTCGGGCAGCGCAGCAGTATTATTTGAAAGCAGCAAATCGGCCGACTTAAGAGCACTATTGACCCGACGGGCCTCAGCATTGGCTTGCGTGACTTCTTGCGCCCGCTGAAGCGGACTCACTCGGCGCGGCAGCACAAGCGGCTTTGATTCCGTGGTAGATCTGAGCGCGATATTCGCCATCTTAGGTACTGGAAAATCTGGTGGCAGAGGCGCCAATTTACGCGGTGCCCGAAAAGAAGGAGGATTCGAATATTCTGCGGAGGGAGGTGAGGAGGAATCCATAGATGAAAAAACAACTCTAGCGTTAATCGTTTATTATTTGCAATAGTGGCAAACGGTGTAGTCGTTGATTTAATGTTTCCCTCGTCACAATTCTTAGAAACCTTAGCGCATGACTGAGCTGAGTCTTCAGGAAAAATTCGCCCCTACGAGTCGCTGCTTCGGGTGCGGTCCAGCCAATCTTCAAGGACTCCAAATACGCAGTTTCGTGCACGGTGAAGCGGTCTTAGCGACGTGGCGACCAGCAGCGCATCACGAAGCATTCCCAGGAATGTTGAGCGGAGGTATCATCGGCACTTTGCTAGACTGCCATAGTAACTGGACAGCTGCATGGCATCTCATGCAAAGGCATCAGCTCGCGCAGCCGCTCTGCACGGTGACTGCGGATTATGCGGTCAAACTGCTACGCCCCACCCCGACAGATGGGCCAGTGGAATTGTCAGCGAGAGTCGTGGAAGCTACCGCGGATCGCGCAGTAATTGAGAGTGTACTCACGGCAGCAGGTAAGCCGCGCGCAACGTGTCGAGGTACTTTTGTTGCGGTCCAGCCTGGGCACCCAGCGTACCATCGCTGGTAAAATGACTAGCTCGCACCCGCTAGGTGATGGCAAAACATAATGTTTTGGGCGGAAATTAGCGAAGGGGAAGAAGCTTCGTTCGGTGCTAATTGAAAAAGGGACTTGGGGTATATTACTTAGTTGTAACGGAGAATACACGTAATCGTAACGAGGCAGTGGGATACTGGGGGATGCTCCATCCAGCCAAGATCCTTGCGGTCGATGATGAACCAGCGCTCACCGAGCTGATGAACTATCATTTAGCGCGGGCGGGCTATGAAGTCACGACGGCCGCGAATGGTTGGGAGGCGATTGATGCCATCAAGCAATCTCGGCCCGATCTCATTCTTCTCGATCTGATGTTACCCGATCTTGATGGTTTCGGGGTTTGCGAAATTCTACGCCGCGATCCGCTGACCGCAATGATTCCAATCATCATTGTTTCCGCGTGGGCGTCACCCGATTCGCGCAACCTCGGTTTGGAAATGGGTGCGCTCGACTACCTGACAAAGCCGTTCAGCCCCCACGATCTGGTACAGCGCGTGAACCACCTCATGCACGCCCGAGCGAGCTGAACTAATCCCCCCTTAAAAAGCGTTGGGCTATCTTAGTAAGTAGCCGTGAAATCTGCAGGCAACGGGGCGGTGGCTTTAAAGGCGCAGGTTCGGCCAGCGAACTCGTAGGTGAAACTGGTTTCGAGTGAATGTAAAAAGAGCCGTTTATTTT
>CAIOCT010000125.1 GCA_903856725.1 uncultured Verrucomicrobiota bacterium | reverse complement strand
TCGCCCCCGTATTCCCGGCGCAGGTTTCTGCGCGTTATGTACCGGAGCGGCTCGATGATTTTGCCTGGGAGAATGACAAGATTGGGCATCGCACCTATGGTCCCGCGCTCGCGGCGCCCGCGCTGCCGGGCATCAGTAAAGAAGTGTTAGTGACGAGCGGCCTCGATGTTTGGTGCAAGCGGGTCAGCTATCCCATTGTCGATCGTTGGTACAATAAAGGCCACGACCACTATCATAAAGATGAGGGCGAAGGCATGGATATGTACCAAGTAGGGGCTTCCCGCGGCTGCGGCGGCACGGGGGTTTGGGTTAATCAGCAATTATATGTCAGCCGGAACTATAAATCTTGGAAGGTCATCGCCAATGGTCCGATCCGGGCAATTTTTGAATTAACTTATGAGGCGTGGCCCGCGGCAGGCTTGATGGTTTCCGAGGTCAAACGCTTCACGGTCGATGCCGGTCATAACCTCGATCAAATCGAGAGCACCTTCTCTTTTAGCGGAGTTGCGGATATCATCGTCGGCCTGGGTTTAAATAAAACGCCTACAGATAAAGGACAGGAGGCTAAGATCGCCCTCTCGCCAAATGCAGCCGCGGGTTCGTTGACGCAGTGGGCCGTGCAGAAAACGAATGGGTCGCTGGGGACGGCCGTAATTGTGCCGGCGAATTTTCAAGGATTTGCGGAGGACGATCGTAATCATCTGCTCCTGGCTAAGGTCTCCGCTGGTCAGCCGCTCCGCTATTATGCGGGGGCGGGCTGGTCCAAAGCAGGAGAGTTTACCACGCAACCGGCGTGGAATGATTATGTCGCGGCCTGCGCTCAGCGGATTCAGTCGCCGATCGTCATCACTCTGGCCCCATGAGTAATTTGTCCCGCTGGTTATTTTTAGGGATTGCGACGGTTTTGAGCTTTAATGCGAGCGTCGCCGCCAGTCCGCCGCCAGCAGCGATTAAGTTTAACGGGGCCACGCCCTTGGAGTGGTCGCAGCGTTTAGCCGATGCGGAAATGAAACGCTTGGGCGGCTCGCTCGAGCGAGGCCAGGGCAAGGCTCGTTGGGATTATGCCCCGGGGGTGTTGGCGCTCGCCTTGGTCCGGCTCGGTGAAATCACCGGCCACGAAGCTTATATTCAATTTGGGACGCGGGCGGTTGCTTCGCATGTCACGGCGGATGGAATGATTCAGGGATACAAGGCGGCTGACTACAACATCGACAACATCCCGCCGGGCAAGGTGCTCTTAGCGGCCCTGGCTCGCGGCGAAACTAATTTAGCTTATACGAAAGCGGTGCAGGCGTTGCGTGCTCAATTAGCTACTCACCCGCGTACGAGTGAGGGCGGATTTTGGCACAAACAGCGTTATCCGCATCAAATGTGGCTCGATGGACTTTACATGGGTGCGCCGTTTCTTGCGCAATACGCGGGGATTTTTTCGGAGCCGGCTATTTATCGTGATGTCGCCCAGCAAATCTTGCTGATGGATCGTCATAGCTATGATGCGGCTACTGGGCTTTTTTGGCATGCTTGGGATGAGACCCGCGCGCAGAGTTGGGCTGATCCTCAGACTGGGTGCTCTCCAAATTTTTGGAGCCGCGCGATTGGTTGGTACGGCATGGCGATTGTGGATTCGCTAGACTATTTACCCGTTAGTCAGCCCGAGATTGATTCGATCGTAAATATTTTGCAGCGCCTCGCGGACGGAGCAGTGCGTTGGCAAGATCCCGGTAGCGGCGTTTGGTGGCAAATTCCCAATCTAGGGACTCGTCCCGGCAACTATCTTGAATCATCGGGGTCGGCGATGTTCGTCTACACGCTGGCGAAGGCCGTGAATAAAGGTTATCTGCCCCGTGAAAAATATGAGGCGGCTATTCTTAAGGGTTACGCTGGGTTGCTGCGTTCTTTTGTGCCGCCTCAGCAAGACGGCACGACTCGACTGACTTCTGTGTGTCAGGGTGCAGGTCTTGGCTACACCATGGCTGACGGGAAGACGCCACGGGATGGTTCCTTTCACTATTATATGAGTGAGCCGGTTGTAGATAATGACCCGAAGGGCACAGGGCCATTTATTCTGGCTGGGATTGAGGTGCAAAAATTGCTCACCACAACCAGTCGACCGTTGGTTATCCGCGGTTGGGATTCGCTGTCCGCACTCCTCGCGCGAATCAAGGCCCCGGTTTTCCCGGCGCGTGATTTTCCGATTACTGATTTCGGCGCTCGGGCCAACGCGGATGTCACCGCGGCAATCGCAACGGCGATCGCGGCTTGTCATGAAGCCGGGGGCGGTCGCGTGGTCGTCCCGCCGGGATTGTGGCTCACTGGGGCCATCACTTTGAAGAGCAACGTGAATCTCCATATTGGGGCAGGGGCGACCTTGCGGTTTATTTTTGATGAAACAAAATACCCCCTCGTCTTTACGCGGTGGGAAGGCGTGGAGTGTTATAATTTTTCTCCGCTCATCTATGCGTTTGAGCAGGAGAATATCGCCATCACCGGCTTAGGGACCCTCGATGGCGGGGCCGCCGCCAGTACCTGGTGGGCGTGGCATGATAAAAAGAAAAGCCCAGTGCGGCAAAAAGCCGATCGCGATGCGCTTAATGTTATGGGTGAAACGAATATTCGGGTGGCCGAGCGGATTTTCGGGCCGGGGCATTTTCTTCGGCCTAATTTTATTCAGCCTTACCGCTGCAAAAATATCCTGATTGAGGGCGTGACGATTATTCGCTCGCCGATGTGGGAACTGCATCCGGTGCTCTCACGAAATATTACCATTCGTGATGTTAAGATTAATTCTCACGGACCCAATAACGACGGCTGTGATCCGGAATCCTGCGCGGATGTGCTCATCGAAAATACAATTTTTGATACGGGTGATGACTGCATCGCTATTAAATCGGGCCGGAATAATGATGGGCGTCGGGTTAATGTACCGAGCGAAAATTTTATCATTCGCGGCTGCGTGATGAAGGATGGTCATGGGGGGGTGGTGCTGGGCAGCGAATGCACGGGCGGCATTCGCAATATTTTTATTGAGAATTGCACGATGGATAGCCCTAAGCTCGATCGGGCACTGCGTTTCAAGAATAACGCTGTTCGCGGGGGCGTCTTGGAGAATGTCTTCATGCGCAATGTGCAGGTTGGTCACGTCGGTGAGGCTGTGCTCACTATCGATCTACTCTATGAAGAAGGCGCTCAAGGGGCCTTCATTCCCAGCGTGCGCAACGTGCAGCTCGATCATATTACAAGTTCCGCTAGCCCGCGCGTCCTTTATATCCGCGGATTTGCCGGGGCAGTCATTGACGATATTCGGATTAGTAACTCACAATTTAGCGGTGTAACGGCAACCGATGTGGTGCAACAGGCGGGAGCCATCATTTTTAATCAGGTTACGATCACCCCGGCCCGAGCCCCCGATAGTCTTCACACCGTCACAGCCAAACCCTAGTTTTTAGCAGCCTATCCCTTAAATTTATGAGCAAATTGCAGCAAGTAAATGCCCAGATTGGACGTTATCGTTGGACGATCTGTGCTCTTGTTTTTTTCGCGACGACGATCAACTACCTCGATCGCAATGTGCTGGGGCTGTTAAAGTCTACGCTTGCCGATCACGGAGTTTTTGGCGCCGACAAAGCTAATCAGGAGCTTAATTACTCTACCGTCGTGATTTGTTTCCAAGTCGCTTACGCGCTGGGCATGTTGGCGGCGGGACGGCTAATCGATCGGGTCGGGACTAAGTCGGGCTATGCCTATTCACTTATTGGGTGGAGCTTGGCGGCGATTGGGCACGCTTTTGGTCATACCACGGCGACGTTTGGTTTTTGGCGCGCCGCGCTGGGCTTTACAGAAGCGGGCAATTTTCCGGCCGCCAATAAAACCATGGCGGAATGGTTTCCTAAAAAGGAGCGCGCCTTTGCAACCGGCCTATATAATTCTGGCGCTAACGTTGGGGCGATTGTGGCGCCCCTCTGTGTGCCCGCGATTGCTAATGCTTGGGGTTGGGAGTGGGCGTTTATTCTGACGGGGGTCGTCGGTTTGCTCTGGTTGTTTTTTTGGTACCGCATCTATGCCTCGCCGGCGGCAAAGCTGAAAACGGGTCAGCTCCAACAGGCCGAATATGATTATATCCATAGCGATCAGGCCGAAGCGGCCGAGGGGTCGGCTCAGCCGTCCGCAGAGAAGATCACCTGGGCCCGCTTAATCGGCTTTCGGCAAACCTGGGCTTTTGCGCTCGGCAAATTTTTGACGGATCCGATCTGGTGGTTTTTTCTTTTTTGGCTGCCGGCATTTCTGACCGGAGAAAATGCGCGAAAGGTGAGCGCTTATCTTGCCACGCATACGAATTATACGGGTAGCCAGACCGATATTCCTGGCGTGATCAGCTGGCCCTTCGCCGTCGCGGTCGTTTATACCGTTTCTACGGCGGGCTCTATTTTTGGTGGTTGGCTGCCGAAGCAATTTATCACGGGCGGCATGGACGCCAGCAAGGCGCGCAAGCTCGCGATGTTTATTTTTGCGCTCTGCCCGCTCACGGTCCTCGCGGCTTCGCGCTTAGGGGAAATCAATACTTGGTTCGCGGTCGCGACCATCGCGATTGCCTGTGCGGCGCATCAAGCTTGGTCGGCTAATATTTTCACGACGGTCTCGGACATGTTTCCTAAGCAGGCCGTTGCTTCAGTGACAGGCATCGGCGGAATGGCTGGGGCGGTCGGCGGTATTTTAATCGCCCGAGCCGCGGGTCTGTTATTGAAGCATTTTACAGCGCTAGGTCGGATTGAAGCAGGGTATGGCGTTT
>CAIOCT010000124.1 GCA_903856725.1 uncultured Verrucomicrobiota bacterium | reverse complement strand
TTTCACTTTAACTGAATCGCGCTCTGCTTCCGTGCTGTTGATTTCAGTCAGGCTCAAATGTTCGGCGAGATTGTCTACTTGGGCGATCCGGTAACTAGCGGGATTGCCATGGCCACCTTTATGTTTGGCAAGATAGGCATCAAAGACTCGATGCACGACTAAATCAGAGTAGCGCCGAATGGGTGAAGTGAAGTGGGTGTAATCTTTTTTGTTGAGGCCATAATGTCCGTCGGGTGATGCCCGGTAACACGCTTTGCGCATTGAGCGCAGTAATTGGGTGCGGAGAATATAGCCTTGCGGGTGATCCTTGAGCAGGGTGAGCAGACGGACCACCTCTGCGCGCTGAGCTAAATTACTTACTTTGATTCCGAAGGTTGTGAGAAACTGGCGATAGTCATTAAGCTTCTCCTCATCGGGGTCGTCGTGCACTCGATACAAGGAGGGGAGGTGGTGCGAACGGGTGAGTTGAGCGACCGCTTCGTTGGCCATTAACATGAACTCTTCAATCAATTGATGGCTTTCGTCATTATGGATCAGCTCGATGCGATCGGCATAGCCCTCGGCATCGACGAAAATTTTTGTCTCAGGCATATCGAGATCGAGACTGCCACCGCGCATACGTTCTTGACGGATTTTTCGGCCGATGGTCCACAGCTGTCGCACCCATTTTTGTAAGTCCGTTAATTCTTGGGGTGACAGCTCATTGAAAGCGCGTCCGGTTGCCCCGGTTTGATGAGCAGCGGGCAAGGGTAGCTGGCGAATTTTAGCGAAATCATCCTCAAACATTAGCGCAAATGCCTGCTTGTACGTCATGCGCTTCACGCTGCGGATCACGGTATTCGCGAAGGCGGTTTCTTTGAGCCGGCCATTCGCGCTGAAAGTAAAGAGCGCCGCTTTAGTTAAACGATCTTGAGCTTCCACGAGAGAGCAAAGCCCGTTAGACAATTTCTCTGGCAGCATCGGGATGACTGTGCCGACAAGATAAGTGGAATTGCCACGGTTCTGCGCTTCGCGATCAAGCGCGGTGCCGGGCTTAACATAATGGCTGACATCGGCGATATGAACGCCGATGCGAATATCGCCGCCATCGAGATATTCTACAGAGAGCGCATCGTCAAAATCCTTGGCGTCGTCGGGGTCGATCGTGAAGGTGGGGATTGCACGGTAATCGCGCCGGCCGGTTAGGTCACTTGCGTTGACTGCGCTGGGAAGGGCGGTGGCTTCGCGAATCACCTCGGGCGGAAAAATCGGGGTGAGATTATATTTGTGGTAGATGGCTGCCAGTTCGGCGCGGGGCTCAAAAGTTCGCCCTAGTCGCTCGACAATAACACCGTCGGGGTTTTGCTGCCGATCCTTCCACTCATTGAGTTTAACAACCACTTTATCGCCGACTAAGGCGGGGGGCTTGAGCCCGCTTTTTGTGGGATCTGCCACGATGATGTTGTGATTCATCCGCGGATCGTCAGAAATTACATAAAAATAAGTAGGGGCTTTCTGGAGCGACCCCGTAATGGTTGCGGCCCCGCGATTCAGGATTTTGATCACGCGCCCAGCTTGCTCGCCTGGTTTTAAGAAATGCGGGAAATCGCGTTCTTTTGGTGAGCGGAGACGGACAATGACGGTATCGCCTTGGAGCGCCACGCCCGTGTCTTCCCCTGATATAAAGATGGCCGGCTTGCGGGGTTCGGTTACTTTGACCTCCGGGGCAACCATCGCAGAGCCTTTTTGTCGGAAATTTATTTTCCCAGTAACGAGGTCGGCTTCGCTCGGCACGCAGAGGCGATCGCCTTTAATAACGGCAATTCGTCCAGTGCGAATGAGTTCACCCACTTGCTGGGCAAACTTGCGACGATCCTTGGGGTTAAGGCGCCACTCTTTGGCGATCGTGTCGGGGGCAGCCGGGATGTAGCCGCGGCGCTTAAGATGGGAGAGAAGACGGTCAGAATAACTCATGAGGAAGGATTATGGGGGGCGGTGGAGTTCACCGCGGCGTAACACGTCCCATAATTTTCTGGTGGAACCATGCGGGTTGGGCGGTAGTGTTGCAACATGCGAATTGTTCATGCGACGAGTGAATTGTTTCCCTATATAAAAACAGGGGGATTGGCGGATGCCGTGGCGGCGTTGACTGGAGCCCTGGCGGATCGCGGACATGAGTTGGCTGTTTTTCTGCCTGGGTACCGGACGGTGCTCGATGGTCCGCATGTGGCCGGCGCTCAAGCCAGTCACCAATTTAAGGTTGAAATGGGCGATGCGTTTTTAAGCGGGGAAGTTTACACTTTGAAACCACGACCAGGACTAACGCTTTATTTGATTTGCCGTGAGGAATTTTTTGACCGCCAACGGCCTTATTGGACCGGAACGCGCGATTACGATGATAATGATGCTCGATTTATTTTCTTTCAGAAAGCCGTGGTCGAATTGTTGCGGCTAACTGATTTCAAGGCGGATATTGTTCACTGTCATGATTGGCAAACCAGTCTGCTGCCGATTTTCCTCCGCGAGGCCGAACGCCGCTATGAAGTTACGCTCGCCCTCAAAACAGTATTTACAATTCATAACATTGCCTACCAAGGGGTTTTCCCGAGGAAGTCGTATACGCTGACCAACCTTCCGGATGAGCTCATGAGCATCGATGGTTTGGAATATTACGATCAGATGTGCATGTTAAAAGGCGGGATTATTTTTGCTGATCTTGTCACGACGGTGAGTCCGCAATATGCTAAAGAAATCCAGACCCCGGAATTCGGCAATGGCTTGGACGGGGTCATCGGTACACGGCTCGATGATTTGCATGGTTTATTAAATGGCATCGATACTGCCGTCTGGAATCCCGCGACGGATAAATGCCTGCCCGCTCGTTATAGTGCGGACGACCTTAAAGGTAAAAGTATCTGTCGGGCTAAGCTGCTGAAGGAATTTGGATGGAGCCTAAAATTTAAAGGACCTATTTTCGGCATGATTTGCCGCTTCACTGCAGCGAAGGGTTTAGATCTGGTCCTCGCCGCCAAGGAATTTTTTGCTAAAGAAAATTGTCGCCTTATTGTCCTCGGCAGTGGCGAAAAAGAGTACGAGGAACTTTTCGAGAAACTGGCGACGGCCTATCCAGCTAAGGTGGGCATTTGTATGCGGCATGATGAGGCTATGAGCCATTGGGTAGAGGCTGGGGCTGATTTCTTTTTAATGCCTTCGCTTTTCGAACCTTGCGGGCTTAACCAAATGTATAGTCAGGCCTATGGCACGGTCCCAATTGTCAGCAACGTGGGAGGGCTCGTGGATACTGTGACCGATTGCGCCGTTAGCCCAGCTACCGGCACCGGTATTATCACGGTCGCCGCGCCCACTGAATTTACGGCCGCTTTGCAGCGTGCGCTGGAGTTGTACGCGCAAAAGCCGGCTTATGCGGCCGTGCAGCGTCGCGCAATGCTGAGAGATTTTTCGTGGACAAAAGCGGTCGGCGCTTACGAGCAACTTTACATGGCGGCACTTTGAGCTAGGCTAGTATATGGCTTTGACGATCGTATGGTTTAGGCAGGATCTACGGCTGCAGGATAATCCGGCGTTAGCCGCAGCCTGTGCCGAAGGTGCAATTTTGCCGGTCTATATCTGGGATGAAGCCCGTGCTGGTCGCTGGCCACTTGGTGGCGCGAGTCGGTGGTGGCTGCATCATTCACTCGCGAAATTGGATGAAGCGTTACGCGAGCGTGGCTCGCGACTGGTGTTAGCTAAAGGTGAAAGTGGGGTGGTCTTGCAGGATCTGATCAAGACTACTGGGGCGACGAAAATTTATTGGAATCGCAACTATGAGCCTGCGGCGATCGCCTGCGATAAACTCATCAAAGCTTCCCTAGCGGCTGCGGGCGTTGCGGCGCAGAGCTTTAATGCGTCGCTCCTTTTTGAACCGCACACCATACAAAATAAATCGGGCCGACCGTTCCAGGTTTTTACCCCATTTTGGAAGCACTGCTTAGCTCTTCCTGTCGAGGCTCCAGTTAAGCTGCCGCGAGGTGAATTAGCTGCCCCTGTCCGCTGGCCAGCTTCGATTGATTTGGCCGCACTCGGGTTGCTACCCACGATCAAATGGGATGCTGGTCTGGCGGCAACTTGGCAGCCTGGAGAAGCGGCCGCGATCCAGCGGCTAAAGAAGTTTACGAGTGGGGCTATTGACCAGTATGCAGAGGAACGAAACCGCCCTGATCTTGAGGGGACTTCCGCGCTGTCGTCTTATCTTCATTTTGGCGAAGTAAGTCCGCGGCAAATTTGGGCCGCAGTCCGCGCCCTCTCAAAAGAAAGTGGAGTTTTTCCCGCTAGTCGCGGTGGGCAAGTATTTCTCAGCGAGGTAGGCTGGCGTGAGTTTGCTCACCATTTATTATATCACTTTCCGCACACCCCTGAAGAACCGTTGCGTTCTGATTTCACAACCTTCCCGTGGCGGAGCGATGCGCAACAATTGCGCGCCTGGCAACGCGGTCAGACTGGATATCCCATCGTCGATGCGGGTCTCAGGCAGCTGTGGGCGACGGGCTGGATGCATAATCGCGTCCGTATGATCGTCGCCTCATTTCTAGTGAAACACCTCCGGATTTCATGGCGTGATGGTGCTGCCTGGTTTTGGGACACGCTCCTCGATGCTGATTTGGCCAGTAACACTCTTGGCTGGCAATGGACCGCGGGTTGTGGTGCCGATGCCTCTCCTTATTTTCGGATCTTCAATCCTATCCTTCAGGGCGTTAAATTTGATCCCGAAGGTAGTTATGTTCGGCGTTGGGTGCCTGAGATTAGCCGAGTGCCTACTGAATTTATTCATCAGCCTTGGGCGGCGCCGAATGCTATCCTGGCTACTGCCGGGGTAAAGCTCGGGGTAAATTATCCACAACCTATAGTTGATCATGGAGAAGCGCGAGTTGCCGCGTTGGGGGCATTGCAAGCAATGCGTTCCCAGAAGGGTTGAAGATTCCTCAAATCAGGGCTTTTCAAACCAAGCGCGAAAAGTATGTTGGCCCATCTATATGCAGAGAACATTCATCATTTTAAAGCCGGACTGCATGGCCCAACGCCATGCCGGTAACGTGCTTAATCGCTTTGAAAATGCCGGCTTCACCGTGGTAGGGTGCAAGATGGCCCGCCTGACGCCTGCCCTATTGCGCACGCATTATGCCCATGTCGCTGATAAGCCTTTCTATCCTGAGATCGAGCAATTCATGAGTTCACGAGCTGTCATTATGTTGGCGCTCGAGGGCGATGGAATCGTGCAAAAAGTGCGCGATTTGCTTGGGCCGACCGATTCCCGCAAGGCCGCGAAGGGTACTATTCGCGGTGATTTTGGAACTGAGATGATGAAGAATGTTTGTCACGCTTCCGATACCGATGAGAATGCTCAGGCGGAATTGGCGCGCTTCTTTAAGGCGGACGAGCTCTTCAACGCCTAATTCTACTGCGCACTTGACGCCCGCAGGTCGGGTGCGCTTTTCTGATTTTTCAGTTTTTGGCCTTATCGTCTAGCGGCTAGGACAGCGGATTCTCAATTCGTTAACCGGGGTTCGATTCCCCGTAAGGCTACCAATTTTCTCCGAGCGGCTAAAAGCCGTATCTAGCTCAATCAATGGGCGGCGCCAGCAGGGCGCGGGGTTGCGTTAGTTCGTTTCTCCGAGGTGGCGTGCGTAGCGATGCAACGGCCGCGACTAAATCGCGAATCTCAGTTTTAGTCATCACGAGAGCTGCAATTTCTGGCATCGCTGAGGGGGCTGAAACGATGCTGGTGATGTCAGCTTGGGCGATTTCAATAGAATCGCTCGCGCTCGTTCGTAGGCGCACATTTTTTTCATTTCGCTCGATAATAGTGCCGAGCAAGATTGTACCGTTCTTTTTGGTGATGGTGGCAATTTCAAATCCGGTGGCAAATTTAGCGCTGGGTTTGAGGATAGACTGCAAAATATATTCGTGGGGTTGGCGGCTACCGATGCCAGCGAGATTTGGGCCGGCCTCGCCACCTGGTTCATCACTGTCACGATGGCAGCGACTGCACTGCATAACTGGGTGATTGTTGAAAAGTGCCCGTCCAGCTTTGACGTCACCGCCTTCGAGGGCGACTCGGTAAGCTGCGAGTGGATCGGGGTCTTTGGCCAGAAAGGTCTCGCGCGCAACCAAGGCTTGCTTGACCCGCAGGTCAGGGCGAAGAGCAGCAGCTTCGATCAATTCAAGCTGGGCGCTCGGCGCAATTTGACCTGCCGCCAGCCGATTGAGCTGAATGAGCAGGAGATCGTCAGCTTCTGGTTGGGGCGCGATTCCGAGAGCTTTAAAAGCGGCGCGTTGTTCTAGCGCGGTGGCGTTGGCCAGCAATTTGGTTAAAGTTGAAATGGCCGTTTTGGGGTCTAGCTGGATCGAGAATGGCAGGGCGGTCAGACGCAGTTCAGGATCTTTTGCGAGCAAGGCGACCTCGAGGGCGTTGCGGAGTTGCCGTCCACCCAATTGATGGAGGGCTCGGAGGGCAGCCACGCGTATATCCAGGGGCTCGGCGGAATCAGCTACGAGTGCCAGCAAGGGGGTGGCCGCAGAGGCAAGCTTGAGTCTAACGGTAGCAGTAATCGCAGCAGATTTAACCAACGTGGGCGTCGCGGAGGATAACAAATTGGCCAGGTGGGGTTCAAGGGCGGCGATGATAGGCGTCGTCGCCCGATTTTTTTCTGCGAGCGGGCGATAAATTCCGACTAGGCGGTCGCGAGCTGGCGGCTTGGACCAGAGCGTGAGCAAGCTAAGCGCTTCAGCCCGGAGTTTAGCGGAAGCTTCGGTGCGCACCGCGTAATTGACCAATGCGGCTGCATCGGCAGGACTGCCAATACGAAAATGAGCATTGAGGGCGCGGAGCATTGCGGCCTCCTGGGCCACAGGGTGCGCGGTCAGCGCGGCGAGCGCGGACAATGCAGCCGGGATGGGCTCATCGTTGATCGCTGACGCAGCTTCACGAATAATGAGTGGATCGGTGTCAGTGAGAAATTGCGCAACGGCTGGGCTCTTCAGGCGGCGTAACGCCAAGACGGCAGCGAGGCGGACCGCCCGTGATTCGTCTTGCACGCTCTCTGACAGTTGCGCCGGAGTAGCGCAACCAACCAGACCTAGCACGAGTGCGTGACGGAGATAAGCATCAGTATCGTTATTGATGCGCACCGCGGCGCGGAGTGCGGGCGTGGCATCTGTATGATGGATTTTTCCGAGTGATTGCGCGGCAAAGAATTTCACCCGAGAGGCTGGGTCGTCGAGCGCTGCAACCAGTCCGTTGGCTATGGTCGTGTCGTGGTAATCACCAAGGAGCTTGGCTGCCTGGGCTCGCACCTCATCATCATCTGATTGTAGCAGCGGTCGCAGTGCGGTGATGGCATTTGGGAATTTCGCAGCCAGTTGGCCCAAGCCCCAGACCGCGTGACGGCGGGCAAGGGGATGGCTTGCCGGATTCGTGGCGACGTCATTGAAAATAAAAATACTGGTGGAACCTAAATCGGTGAGAGTGAATTGGGCTTCGAGCCGGACGCGCCAGTCCGGATGGGCGAGGAGATCGGAGAGCTCCTTACTTGTTTTCTTCGTGTAGTCAGACGCAATCAGTTGTTGGGTGGATTTTACGATTGGGTCGTTGACGTGGGCGGGATCAAACATGGCGTAGATGCGGCCGCGTTTTGATTTCGGCCAGCCCTCGGCCCAATCGGAATAGTAGAGGCGGCCATCGGGACCGAAGCGAACGTCGGTGGGGAGGGCGTTGGTGAGAAACGGGGCGGCCGCCTTGACGGTGTAAGAGGCGCCGGCGGGCTGTAGCTTGTAAGTATAAATACCAGAGCGCGGAATACTGCCCTTGAAATGCGTGATGAAAATTTGGCCAGCGTAGTCGGCGTTGAGCCCGGTGCCCGGGTAATAGGCGATTCCGGACGGGCCGTCCTCAATATTGCAGATCGGCGGCAGCAGGTAGGCGGGTTGCGAGGGATGCCGGGGGCGCCAGAGACGTTCATCATTCCATGGGCCGGCGTGACCTTGCGGGGCATGTTGATAGCCTACGCGCCAGCCGCTATCGCCATTTTCAACCACGTGCACGAGACGCTCTTGATCACCTTGATCGCTATCGTTGTCGCCTGTGAGGAGATCGCCATTTTCCGTGAACAGCAGTGATTGGGGGTTGCGTAGCCCAGTAGCAAAAAGCTCAAGGTGTGAACCATCGGGATAGCAGCGAAACACCGAGCCGGTGTCGGGGGCTTCGATGACGGTACCTTCCTGCGTGGTGACACTGGCGCCGCGGTCGCCGATGCTGTAGTAGATGCGGCCGTCGGGCCCAAAAATAAGACCATGCATATCGTGGCCCGTGAAGTTGAAGCGCACGCCGTAGCCGCGGTGCAGTTCGGTGCGGGTGACCGCCTGATTTTTACCCGTAAAATGCCAAAGAGAAGGAATGCTAGTGAACCAGATATGACCGCGGCGCGCGAGAACCCCGGAGGCGATGCCGTCAAGGGGGCCGCGGAAATTATCGGCGTAAACGGAAGATTTGTCGGCCACCCCATCGCTATTGGTATCCTCAAGTAAGGTGAGGCGTTCTGATTCCTTGGAAAGTTCTTTGACGTTAGCTTCACCGAAATTTCGGCGAACGCTGGCGAGGAAGTCGGTTTGGTTACGGTTAGCGAGATCGTCCTCTAACGTCCACATATAGTCACGGATATCGAGTACACTCGTGCCGTAGCGATTGGTCTCTGCCACAAAAACACGACCCTGTTCGTCAAAGTTGAAAGCTACCGGATTAACCAGCATAGGCTCGGCTGCCCAGAGGGAGGCCTTCAGCCCTGGAGGGAGCTGCATTCGGGTGAGCGCTAGTCGGCCTTCGTCCGAGGCGGGGTTAATTTCGGTGACGTATTGGCGAGTGGGGCCCTTGAGTTTGCCGACAATCCCATGCAGATCTGTTTCCATTTCTACGATCTCGTCCGCCTGGCCATAAAAAAGAGTGAGCGTGAGGGCGAGTAAGCTGGTCGCTAGCAGCCTAAATTCACGGTAAGCCAGTCGAAAAAAATGAGATAACATATGAGCGCTACGAAATTTAAACGGAGATTCTTCGTGGGTAGTTTAGAAATTAAGCCGCGTGAGTTTTTCGACTCAAGGCGACCAGAATCAAGCTCAGTGAAAGAATGAGGGCAGCAAACAAGGTTTGCCGCAGACGGTAAATGCTCACGCCATCGGTCGGTAACATTGAGTAGGCCGCTGGTGGGTCATAAAGATAGCGGGTGAAATTTGTCCAAGCGAAGGTTCGGTCGTGGCTTAGCATCGAATAAATTCCGCGGACATCCTCAATGTTAGGTGGATGGCGATACTTGATGATTGCTTGCCGACCATATTCTTGGCGGGCGAGCCAGTTGACCATGGAATAAGGCACCGTCACGGGCTGCAGCGGTTCGGCGGCGACCGCTAAATTTTGCCAATGCCAATCTTTGAAGATGCGGGCGGTAATTCCATCGAACGCGTCATGTTCACAGAGGTGGAGAATATCGGCGGTGTTAAGCAGTATGCCCTGCTTATCGGCGATGCCGTAGAGTGACTGGGTTAGGTCAACGTAGGTCCAGCGATTTTGCTCCTTAACCCAAGATTCTGCCCACGAGTGCCCATTATAAATAATCACGTCAGCTTGCGTGTTCGCACCAAAGACAAAGCGCGTGGGTATGCCGGCTCGGTTAGCGAAGAATGTATAGATCTGGGCATTCTGAGTGCACCAGCCTTTGCCGGTGCCGTTAATCATTTCCTGACATATGTTCCACGGATCCATCCAACGAAAATCGTCTTTGGGGACGCCGCCAGAGCCCGCCAGCTTCAAACTAAGGTAGCGCATCACTTTCTCAATTCGGGTCAGAGTAGCGTCTTGATCAGTAATGCCCATCTGCTCGCGTACAACTCGATCAGCCGCGGCGAGATTAGCTGCGCCGATGTAGTGATAATCATCAGTCCAATAACTCAGCGGGTGTCGCAGGAAATTGCCGACCGGTAGGGTGGTTTGAACCAGATAAATATCTTTCGGCCAGCGCATCCCGTTTTTGCGGTAATAATCAGCCGAGATAGCGGTGACGGAGAAATTCAAATCTGGCCCGAGTCCTGCCGGCAGCGGACGGAGTTGGTAGTGATGTTTAAAATCCTGAAGGGGCGCGCTGGTTGAGCCGTCGAACTGGCGACCCGTTAAATCGAGCCGCGGGGTGTTTCCTGGTAAAGTTTGCACGAGCTTCCCATCAGAAAAAAGCTGCCAAGCTTCCGGGGTTTTATTCCAAGCAAGATCGAGGCGCAGCCGATTAGGGCCTTCGACCTGCCATTCGCGCAATGTCGGAGCGTCGAGTGGGTAATAAAGCGTAGCGTAATCTGTCGGGTAAAGTGAATCTTCCCAATTGCGATTGAAGAAAATCCAAAGATTGGCCGTGAGGACAATGAGGAAGCAAGGCAGCAGCCAACGCAATGAGCGACGAGTGGGTAGTTGCATGGCCGTAGCTTCAGTTACGTAGGTCTGATGGCAAACCTACAACATCTGAATAATCATCGAGTGATGATGCCACACTCGGCCGCTGCAGCGGCCGAGTCATTAACTGTGGCGACCGCGGAAGGTGAGCTCGGCGATGCCTGATTTGTCTAAGCCACCGAGGCCAAGATCTGTTAGGCGCGCAAATTGTGCTTGGGTAACTTTTGCCACGGGCAGATTTAATTGGCAGTCGACTGCGAGTTGGCAGGCGATGCCAGAGTCCTTGGCGGCATGTGACGCGGAGAAGTAGCAATCGTGAGCGCGGTTTTGCATGTCCTCGCCGTCGGTTTTGAGCACTTGCGAGTTAGCGCCCGTCTGGCTGAAAACTTCCCGAAGCATATCAAGATCGAGACCGAGAGCTTGGCCCAAGCCGAGCCCCTCAGCGAGACCGGCTGTATTGATGTTCATAACCATGTTAACCAGTGCCTTGACTTGAGCGGCGCTACCGGTCGGCCCAATATAGCGGAGGGCGGTGCTTAATTTTTCCAATACAGGACGCACTTTATCAAAGGTCGAGCGATCACCCGCGCACATGAGGTAGAGCGTGCCGTTGCGGGCTTGAGGAATACTGGAGGCCA
Organism: uncultured Verrucomicrobiota bacterium; assembly: GCA_903856725.1. Taxonomy (GTDB): domain Bacteria; phylum Verrucomicrobiota; class Verrucomicrobiia; order Opitutales; family Opitutaceae; genus Lacunisphaera. The sequence continues at coordinate 29,783 of CAIOCT010000124.1, read as the reverse complement.
TACAGCCCTCGAGGGTAATGCCGCCGACGCGTTGGGCGCGCCGCTCGACTTCCACGTGAACTTTAGGGGTCAGGGTTGCGCAGTTGACGAAAATTTTTCCTGAGGCGCCGATTAGCAAGGAGTCACCTGTTTCGGCAAATACTTTTAGTTGGGCTGCGTCATCGGTTACGACCGTGAAGATCAGCTCGGCCGCGGCAGTGACTTCTGCCAGCGAACGGCAAGCGCGCGCCCCGATTTCGGTGGCCAGAGCCTCCGCGAGAGGAGCATGGGCATCATAGACCGCGGTAATTTGATAGCCGCAATCTTTGAGGCGACGTGCCATGTTGCCACCCATCCGACCAGTACCAACGAAAGCTATTTTTTGAGACATATTAGTGAGCGTAGAAGGGATTGTGTTGTTTTTCTTGTTTCAGAGTAGTCAGCGGTCCGTGGCCACAAGCGAGAACCGTATCGGCCTGCAGCTTCATGATTTTTTGTTTATTATTCCGGAGCTGCATATCAAAGTGAGTCGCGCTGCCACCCATGGAGCTGGCAAAGATCGAGTCACCGACTATGGCCAGGGGCCAAGATAAACCAGTGACAAAGAAGGTCGTCATGCCGGGTGAGTGGCCCCATGTGAACAGCGTCTTGATCGCGAGTTCACCCATATGAAAGTGAGCATTTTCTTGGAAGATTTTGGCTCCGGCCCGATCGCTGGGCTCGAGTTCACTGGCCCACACTTCCGCCCCGCTGGCGGCTAAGCGGTCGAGGTCGGCGACATGATCGACATGCGTGTGAGTTAAGAAAATATAGCGCAGGGTTAAGTTTTCACCCGCGATCGTATCGAGCATGGCTTGGCAGTTGGCGCCAGTGTCAAAAGCAGCTGCGAGCCGAGTCTTGCTATCCCAAACTAAGTAGCTGTTGACCGTCATATCTTCAAATTGGGTATTAAACATCGCGAACCCCCGCTTGAAGATCGGTTGTTCTGGGTACCATTCGCGGCGGGCCTGCGCGAGTAGAGCGTGACGACCCAAATCGAGTGCCGCCGCTACCGCGAGGAGGGCGGGCTCAATGATTTCGCCTGCCTTGAGAGCGGCCAGATCACTGGCGGTGATTTGCGCTTTTTCGACAAGCGCAGCATCGGTGAGTTTGTAGCCACGCTGGGTCTTGCTAATAACGTCGGCGAAACTGTCTTCGAGAGGAATGCGAGGCATGCCGTGAATGCATTGAGTTGTTTAGCGGTTTGGCAAGTCGACTTTCGCGGGAAGGGGGTAAAATTATTTTTTACCAAAAATAATTACGCAGGCTGGACTCCCGGTGGGTGAGCAGTCAAATAAGCGAACTAATTTATCCCACGCCCATGTCTAAAATCGCTCATATCGCTAATCTCTGGTCACTCACTGGTCATCCTTCCTTGGCTCGCGAATGGTCACTCGAAAGAAAAATTAAGGCAGTCGCCGACGCGGGCTTTGACGGCTTGACTACGGCCGTTACACCCGAGCATCGCCGCCTCGCTGAAAAATACGGCCTAAAATATATTCTCGGATTTATTTCCACTGATCAGCCGGCTGATTTTAGCCGATTGATCCGGGCGCAAAAAGAAAGCGGTGCGGTGCATATTAATGTGCAGTTGGATAATCACGATACTCCGCCCGCCTTGGCGACGCGCCACTGGCTGCAGTTGGTGCGCGCGGCCGAGAAAATCGGGGGCGTTGTCCTCTCGTTGGAAATTCACCGTGATTGCTGCACCGAGACGCCCGAGAAAACCTACGAGATTGCCGATCGCTATCACCGCGCGACGGGCGAATTGATTAAAATGAATTTTGATTTTTCGCACTTGGCGGCGGTCAAACATTTGCATCCAGGCAACTATATTGAGCGCCTACTGGATCATCCCGCTTTGCTGCAAAATAGTGAACAGGTCCATTTCCGTCCTTTTAACGGCCACCACGCCCAGGTGCCGGTTACCCATCGCGGGGTCCTTACGCCTGAGGTTAAAAGCTATCTCGTGTTTGTTGAGGCGCTGATGAAATTATGGAAAAAAGCGCGGTCTAATAAAAACAAAACAATGTACGCATGTCCTGAAATGGGGCCTTACTCTGCGGGTGGGGGCGGCTACAATATCACGGGCTTACCGCCGGCTTGGCCAGACGCAGTGGTGTTGCGGCAAGCGTTGGCGCGTGCTTGGCAGCGGACTTGAGGCCGCGGGGTATGCTCCTATAAAATGGCGGTTAGCTGCTGCCACCCCTGTATAAACTTAGCAGTCCGCATCTTATTTCTAACCTGCCGCAGATGTCCGCACCGAATTCTATTCAACGCGTTGCGGTAGTCGGCACAGGCCTCATTGGCTCCAGCTGGACCGCATTTTTCTTGGCACGCGGTTTGGATGTGGTCGCGACTGATCCCGCGCCCAACGCAGAACGTGATTTGCGGTGCTATGTTGATCGGGTCTGGCCGCTGCTCGTGACATTGGGTTTGGCGCCAGGCGCGGATCGTGGACGGTTGCATTTTCGCGCTGATCTGCCGTCAGCGCTAACCGGCGTCGATTTTGTGCAGGAGAATGGTCCCGAAAGAGCCGACTTTAAAATCAAACTGTTTTCAGAAATGGATGCAGCTTTGCCGAGTACCGTTATCCTAGCGTCGAGCTCATCGAGTCTGGCGATGAGCGTGATTCAGAGTGAGTGTAGTCATCCCGAACGTTGTGTCTTAGGCCATCCCTTTAATCCGCCACATTTGATTCCATTGGTCGAAATTGTAGGCGGGCGGAAAACCTCGCTCCAAACGATTATCGCAGCCGAGCAATTTTATACCCGGCTTGGCAAACGCACTATTCGGTTGAACAAAGAAATCCCCGGTCATGTGGCCAATCGGCTCCAAGCGGCCCTCTGGCGGGAAGCGGTGCATTTAGTCGCTGAAGGAGTCGTTAGTGTCGCGGATGTGGATGCGGCGGTGAGTGACGGGCCGGGTTTGCGATGGAGCGCGCTCGGGCCTAATTTAATTTTCCATCTTGGGGGTGGTCAGGGTGGGATCACTCATTTTATGAATCATCTTTCTGGGCCTTTCGCCAAAATGTGGGCTGATCTTGGTCAACCAGAACTAACCCCTGAGCTTAAAGCTGCCATCATTCAGGGTGTGCAAGAAGCCGCAGCGGGAAGATCACTGGAGGATTTGGAGAAAGCGCGCGACCAAGTGATTCTGAGCGTGCTCGCGCAACGTTCCCAAACGGTCGTGTGAAACCGAGGGTGCGCCGGATCGGCTCGTTAAGACTGGCACTAGGATCATTTCTGAATCGACGCTGGGAGGAGAATTCGCAAATTGAGTGAGTAGCTCTCATTTTTACCCCATGAAAATAAATCGTCTGCTTGTTGTTATGTCGTTGGCCCTCATTTCCCATCATCAGCTGCAGGCTGATTTCCATGACCACATTGGTTTGCAGCTCTGGAGTTTGCGGGCCACCGCATTAACCAAAGGATTGCCGGCTTCGTTAGATTTTGCGAAAAAGTGGGGGGTCGTTGAACTGGAGGGCGCCCTCGTCACGCCCAATATGACGGCTGAGCAAGTTCGTGCCGCGCTCGATGCGCGGGGCTTAAAGATGCCCAGTGCACATGTGCAATATGCTGAATTGACTAAAGATTTAGCGCCGATGGTGCGCGCGGCCAAAGCCTTGGGCGTGAGTTATGTTATTTGTCCGTGGATTCCGCATCAGGGTGCCTTTACTCCAGAGCAAATCCAGCAGGCGGCTAAAGATTTTAATCACGCAGGCGAAGTGTTTCGCGCGGCGGGTCTTAAATTTGGTTATCATCCGCATGGTTATGAGTTGATCCCCACGGCGACGGCGGGAGAGACCTTGCTCGATGATTTGATTCGCGCGACGAATCCGGAGACCGTCTGCTATCAAATGGATGTTTTTTGGATTTATCACGGTGGCGGTGATCCAGTGAAGCTGCTGAATAAATATTCTAACCGCTGGGTGTCGCTCCATGTGAAAGATATTCGTCGCGCCGCTCCTTATGGTCAGCCTACGGGGCACGCGCCTGACACGGATAATGTAGCGGTCGGTGCTGGGCAAATTAACTGGCCCGCTGTTATTGGGACGGCCCAGAAAATAGGGGTCGGCTATTATTTCATTGAAGATGAGACGCCGGCTCCGTTGGAAAATGTTCCTGCGAGTTTGGCCTATCTGCGTCAGCTGAAATTTTGAATGGCGCTGTGAGCGGTCATTATCTGGCTCTGGAATTTTATTTTAAAACCTCAACTATCAACCCAACTCAAATATGGCACGTCCGATTACCCTTTTCACCGGCCAATGGGCCGATCTTCCCCTCGAGCAACTGGCTCCATTGGCTAAAAAGCTTGGCTATGATGGCGTCGAGCTCGCTTGCTGGGGTGACCACTTCGAAGTCGATCAAGCTGGTTCGCCGGATTATCTCCGGAAAAAATGGGAACTGCTCGCCGATCATGGGCTGACTTGCTATGCTATTTCTAGCCATTTGGTTGGTCAGGCGGTTTGTGATTTGATCGATGAGCGGCATAAGGCGATTTTGCCGCCGGATGTGTGGGGTGATGGTGAGCCAGAAGGCGTACGCCAGCGGGCAGCGAAGAAGCTAGTGCAGACCGCCAAGGCGGCGCGGGCCTTCATGAATGCCCAACCAGGCCGCTCTCCTGCCAATCAATCACCGGCGATTGTTAACGGCTTCACGGGATCATCTATCTGGCATTCGATTTATGGTTTCCCGCCCACGTCACAGGCTTATTGGGAAAAAGGTTTCCAGGATTTTGCGCAACGTTTTGGCCCGATCCTCGAGGAATTCGAAAAACAAAATACTAATTTTGCCCTAGAGGTTCATCCCACAGAGATTGCGTTTGATCTGGCGAGTGCGGAACGCGCGCTGGCAGCGGTGAAGGGGCATAAGCGTTTTGGCTTTAATTATGATCCGTCCCATTTGGGCTACCAAGGCGTTGATTATGTTAAATTCATTCGGACCTTTGGTTCGCGGATTTTCCACGCGCACATGAAAGATGTGTGGTGGGGCCACGGGGATGGCTCGGTGGGCACTTTCGGGGGCCACACTAATTTTGGCGACGCTCGGCGCGCCTGGGACTTCCGCTCAATCGGTCGCGGTGACATCAATTTTGAAGAAATTATTGTTGCGCTTAATGATATCGGCTACGCGGGTCCATTGTCGGTTGAGTGGGAAGATATTCGCATGGATCGCCAGCACGGCGCCGCCGAATCCTGCGCTTTCCTGCGCAAGTTAGATTTTGCCCGCAGTCAAATCGCGTTTGATGCGGCCTTTGACAAAAAGAATCAATGATTCGCCAAGATTCTTGCCCCGGCGCTGGCACCAGTCAGCGCGGGGTGCGAAGAGGATGAATCGCTTAGTCTCTTATCCAACTTACTAGCTTATGAATCGTAAACTTCGTTTTGGGATGATTGGCGGTGGGCGCGGCGCTTTTATTGGTGCCGTTCATCGCATTGCGGCTATTTTAGACGGCCAGGCTGTTCTGGTGGCGGGTGCTTTTTCGAGCGACGCCGAGCGCTCGCGGGCCTCCGGCGAAGATCTTTTTTTAGATCCGACCCGCGTCTACGGCAGCTATCAGGAAATGGCGAAAGCGGAAGCCACTAAGCCCGCGGCTGAGCGTTTAGATTTCGTCGTGATTGTGACGCCGAATCATCAGCATTTCCCACCGGCTAAATTATTTTTAGAAAGCGGCTTCAATGTTGTTTGCGACAAACCGGTTACTTTTAACTTAGCCGAGGCTGTCAAACTGCGGGCGATCGTGCGCCGCACGCGCAAAGTTTTTGTGCTGACGCATAACTACACGGGCAATGCGATGGTCAAACAGGCGCGCGAGATGGTGCGCACGGGTAAGCTTGGGGCTATTCGCAAAGTGGTGGTGGAGTATCCGCAAGGTTGGTTGGCCACGCGCTTGGAAGGCAGTGGGCAAAAGCAGGCCGCCTGGCGCACCGATCCTAAACGCAGCGGAGCCGCTGGGGCCATGGGTGATATCGGCACGCATGCCGAGAATCTCGCGCACTATATTACCGGGTTGGAAATTTCCGAACTCTGCGCTGATTTGACATCTTTCGTGCCGGGCCGGCGGCTCGATGATGATGGAAATGTTTTAGTCCGTTTTAAGGGTGGCGCGAAAGGCATTTTGCACGCATCGCAAATCAGTGTCGGGGAAGAAAATAATCTTAATATTCGCATCTACGGGGAGAAGGCCGGGCTTGAATGGCACCAAGAGCATCCGAATGAGCTGCTGGTTAAGTATCCAGATCAGCCAATGCAAACGTGGCGCCGCGGGAACGGCTATGTCGCTGACATCGCGAAAAAATTCACCCGTATTCCCGCCGGTCATCCGGAAGGGTACCTTGAAGCGTTCGCAAATGTTTACCAGGAAGCCTTTCGCGCGATTCGGGCGGAAGTTGCGGGCAAAAAAATGCCAAATGATTTAGATTTTCCGACGATCGATGATGGCGTGGAGGGCATGGCTTTTATCGACACGGTCGTGAAGAGTTCTGCCCGAGGGGCTAAGTGGCTTAAGTTTCCCCGGATTTAAACGACTGCCTATCGGGAAATAGATTTACGCGTCACCGCTTTCAGTTTCGATCAGCCTATGGCAAAATGGCTTTTGGTGGACGGTTTCAATCTGGCTTTCCGGGCATTCTACGGCATGCCCGAGTTGACCCGCGTGGATGGTTTTCCGACTGGCGCCTTACATGGTTGGGTGAAGACAATGTGGCGACTGCAGGATCAAGAAAAACCTGATGCAATGTTAGTTTTTTTCGACTTGGGAGGCTCGCAAGATCGTTTAGCGCTGCATCCTGAGTACAAGGCGCAACGCAAAGAAACGCCTGAGCCGTTGGCCCAACAAATTCCCATCATTAAAGAACTAACGCGCGCGATGGGCTTAGTGGGGGTAGAGCTCGACGGCGTCGAATCTGATGACTTAGTCGCCGCGCAGGCGCGCACGCTCGCTCGCGCGGGGCATGAGGTGTTGATTGTTAGCGCCGATAAGGATTTTGCGCAGTGCGTTGATGACCATATCAAGCTCTTGGTGCCGCCGCCAACGGCTAATCCGAAGCTTGGCTGGCGTGTGCTCGATCGCGCAGGAGTAGTTGAAAAATTTGGTGTTCCCCCAGAATCGATCGCTGAATATCTAGCGCTCATCGGTGATACCTCCGATAATATTCCAGGCATTAGCGGGGTCGGACCAAAAACAGCGCTGAAATGGTTTACCGAATTTAAAAGCTTAGAAGGAATTATTGCTGGGGCCACGCAGTTGAAGCCCGAGCGTTTCGGTCCAGTGGTGGCGCAAGAAGCTGATAAGCTGCGCCGTAATCTTAAGTTGACCACCTTGCGGACTGAGTTGCCATTGCCTCCGCTTACGGCCGGGGAACCTGCCGCCTCGCAGCTTTTCTCTCTATTGGAGTCACTCGAAATGCGCGCCAGTCTAGCTGAAGCCAAACAGCGCTACACTGGCCAACAGGAACTCTTTTAATTTAGCGAGGGTTTGCTGGAGTCAGTGCTCTTAACTAGAGTGAGGTGGTTCAAAGAGATACCCAACGCCGTGGACGGTCTTAAAGCAGTCGAGAGGCAGGCCTTGCTGGGCGTAGCTAGTACGAATTTTAACAATATATTGATCAAGAGAGCGACTCTGCAGATCAGCGTGCATTCCCCAGACCGCCTGCAATAATTCTTTACGGGTGATGACGACACCGCGGTGTGTGTTGAGATAAGTAAGAATGCCAATCTCCTTGCGACCAATTTTATGCGTGGTTCCGTTGGGGAAAATAATCTCGCGCCGACTAGGGCTAATCTGGGACTCCATTAAAATGAAAGGCTCGGGCACGAGCTTCGAGATGATCGGGGGGGCAGCTTTCGCTTTGGCTTGTCGCAGAATGGTGTGAATGCGCGTGAGGAGATCGGCGTAGTTGATTGGTTTCGTCACGAAGTCGGCCGCGTCCCGATTACTTTTTTTGAAACGCTCTCCAGCGAGACTGTTTCCTGTTAAAAAAAGCGTGGGGGTATTGATGCCCTGCAGGATCAGCACTGGGTATAAATCTCTATCACTGGGCTCAGCTTGGGTGAGATCGAGCAGTAGCAGGCTAGCTACATTATGTTGGAGGAAGCGCTCTGCGAGATCTCCCCGCTGAAAGCATTGGCTGGTGAAGCCCGCGGTGGACAGTCGCGCGGCAATAATTTTCAGCAATTCGGCTTCGGCTGCGACCACGACAATAAGAGGGCGAGATTCAGCACACATAGCAGGACCAGATGAAGTTTCTTCTATAATAATACTCGGGCAAGTCAAAGACTAGTTCTGGGTGGAGGAGGGGGGCGGCCGAGAGATTTCTTGTCATTAAGCCGGAGTGGCTTTCGCTGGTCGCATGAAAGTCACCCTCGGACTTCTGCAGCACGCGTGTACCGGCCACCCGGCCACTAATCTGAAAAAAACTCTCGCGCTCACTGCGCAAGCGGCGCGGGGCGGCGCGCAAATTATTTGCACGCAAGAGCTTTTCCGCTCGCAGTATTTCTGCCAAAGTGAAGAGCACGCTCATTTTAAATTGGCCGAATCAATCCCCGGGCCGAGTACGGTCGCTTTTCAGCGTTTAGCCAAAAAACATAAAGTCGTGATCATTGCGTCCCTTTTCGAGAAACGGTCCGCTGGTCTTTATCACAATACGGCAGTAATCATTGATGCGGATGGTCGCTTGCTGGGCCGTTACCGGAAGATGCATATTCCCGATGATCCGCTGTTTTATGAGAAATTTTACTTCACCCCAGGCGATACTGGTTTTCGGGCGTGGCAAACTAAGTACGGCAAGATCGGGGTGCTGATTTGCTGGGATCAATGGTATCCGGAAGCCGCTCGGCTAACGGCGATGCAAGGCGCAGAAATTATTTTCTATCCAACCGCGATTGGTTGGCATCCCTCAGAGAAGCAGGCGCATGGCGCTGACCAATACTCGGCCTGGGAAATTAGCCAACGTGGGCATGCGGTGGCCAACGGGTGTTACGTCGCCGCGGTTAATCGCATTGGTCTGGAAAAACCGCTCGGCGGAGATGGCCTCAAATTTTGGGGTCAGAGCTTTGTCAGTGGCCCCGGTGGGCGAATTTTGGCTAAAGCCAGTGCGGACCGAGAAGAGATTTTGCTCGTGCCGATTGATCTGGCAAAGGTCGATGCCACTCGGACGCATTGGCCTTTTTTGCGTGATCGCCGCATTGATGCTTACGGCGACATTACCAAGCGTTTTATCGATTGATCATGGCTACGAAGAACACGCCGAGCGCGCTTGGTTTCCGGATGCCTGCGGAGTGGGAGCTGCAAGCAGCGGTGTGGCTTTCGTGGCCTCACAATCGGGCGACTTGGCCAGGAAGATTTAGACCGATCCCGCGCGCTTTCGCTGATTTGGTTGCCGTCATTAGTCGTTACGAGTCGGTACGTATTAATTGTGCCGCCGTACTGCAAACGCGGGCTCGCCAATTCTGCGCGCAGGCTGGTGCCGATCTGACGCGGGTAACCTTTTATGATCATCCCACCAATGATGCCTGGTGTCGTGATCATGGACCGATTTTTGTTCACCACCGCACGACGGGCGAAGTGGCGGTCACGGATTGGGTATACAACGCATGGGGTGGCAAATATCCGCCTTATGATCTCGATAATAAAATCCCCGCTCGCGTCGCGCAGAAATTAAAACTTCGGCGTTTTCGAAACCCGCTGGTGCTGGAGGGTGGCTCCATCGACGTCAACGGGCAGGGACTGCTGCTCACGACGGAACAATGTCTGCTCAATCCGAATCGCAATCCCCACTGCACTCGCACCCAGCTAGAGAAAAACTTAAAAGACTATTTGGGAATTAAGCAGGTCTTGTGGCTCGGGTCGGGGCTTGAGGGAGATGATACCGATGGACACATTGATGATATCACCCGCTTTTATCGGGCTGATGGATTTGTAACCGCCATTGAGCAAAATCCTCGCTCGCCTAATTATAAAGTGCTGCAGGCTAATCTCAGCCGGCTGCAAAGTTTTCGTACACCGGCGGGTAAGAAATTTAAAATCGTCACGCTCCCCATGCCTCAGTCCATAACCTTTCGCGGGCAACTCGTGCCCGCGAGTTATGCGAATTTTCTCATCATCAATGGAGCCGTGCTGGTGCCGCAATTTCGTCAACCGAGGCGCGATGCGGCGGCATGTGCTATTTTAGCGGATTGTTTTAAGGGGCGAGAAATTATTCCGTTAGATTGTTATGATTTGATTTGGGGTCTCGGGACCTTGCATTGTCTTTCACAACAACAGCCCGCCGATCTGGGGGCCGTGGGGTAAGTACTGATCGCTATGCTTAAAAAATATCTATTATGTATTCTGATTGCGGGCAGCGGGGGGCTCGGCGGTTGCAGTGGCATCGCGACACGGATGCAGGATCGATACGTAGCTGTTGAGCCGCAGGAACGCTATTTTGCGGCTACCCCTAAAATAGTTTACGAGGCTGCACAGCTTGCGGTTAAACGCGTTGGGTTGCTGCTTGGAAGAAAATCTTTTGCGACCGGCCGGATTGAAGCGTACGCCCCGATTCGTTCAGGGGACCCAACCAGCGACGCTCGGCAGACTACGCTCAGCGTTCGTCTGGATGCCGCTGACCCAGCCTCAACCCGAGTGGGCGTTTTGGTTTGGGAGCACCTCCAAGGCAATTTTCCTGGCGGAGTCAGCGAACAGGCTCTGCCTCAGCATAGCTTATATATTCTTTATTTTACTGCCCTAGAACAAGTTTTGAGAGAAAAAGGTAGCTTGAAATAGGTGGAAAATCGCCAGCGTTTTCGCTTGCCGGTGGGGAGAGGATAGGGGACTTTTTCCCCCTTACGCGGTGTTCTTAGGTCAAGCTGGTGTCGCCGCAACACTCTCCCAGCTTGTTAGTTAGTCTAACCCTCAACCAATAAGGATCCGTCAGGATCCACGCCGGAAGGCGAGTGCTTTGGAGTAAGTGCACGCCATTCCGACCACAGTCATCATGAGTTCGTTAATGCAAGACCTGCTCGCTCAGAGCTCCTTCGATAAGTTGAAGGAAGGCTCCATTGTCTCGGGCGTTATCACTGAAATTCGCGCCAACGAAGTAGTCGTCGATATCGGCGGCAAAGCTGAAGGCGTTATCTCTGCCAATGAATTTGCCGATCTCGGCGAATTACAAATTGGCTCTAGCATCGAGGTTATTCTCGAGAAACTCGAAGATCGGGACGGTAATCCGATTCTCTCCTACGAACAGGCCCAACAGAAAAAGAATTGGGAAAACATTCTTCAGAAATGCCAAGAGGGCGCGATCGTCCCAGGCCGCGTTAAAGCTAAGGTCAAGGGTGGTCTCATCGTCTCAATCGGCGTTGATTCGTTCCTGCCAGCTTCGCACATCGACATTCAGCCCCCGAAGAACCTCGATCAATACGTTGGCCAGACCTACGATTTCAAGGTTCTCAAAATCAATCACGAGCGCCAGAATATCGTGTTGTCTCGCCGCGAGCTCATCGAAGAGCAGCGCATCAACAAGCGCCGCGATCTCCTCGAGAAATTGCAACCCGGCCAAGTCCGTAAAGGTATCGTTAAGAATATTACTGATTTCGGTGCGTTCATCGATCTCGACGGTATGGATGGCTTGCTGCACATCACAGACATGAGCTGGGGCCGTATTGGCCATCCGTCTGAGATGTTGAAGCAGGGCGAAGAAATTGAGGTCATGATCATCGACATCAACCGCGAGAAAGAGCGCGTTTCCCTCGGCCTAAAGCAGACCAAAAATAATCCTTGGGATAATATCGATCACAAGTTCCCTGTGGGCTCAAAGATCCACGGTAAAGTGGTCAATCTCGTGCCATACGGCGCCTTTATTGAACTCGAGCCAGGGGTGGAAGGCCTCGTCCACATTACGGAAATGTCTTGGACCAAGCGGATCAGCAAACCTTCCGAACTACTCAAGGTCGGTCAGGAGCTCGATGCCGTGGTTCTCGGTATCCAGAAGGAAGAGCAGAAAATCTCGCTCGGCCTCCGTCAGCTCGAGACCAACCCCTGGGATATGGTGCGTCACAACTACCCAGTGGGCGCCCGCGTCCATGGCAAGGTGCGCAATATGACCACTTACGGTGCATTCGTCGAACTCGAGGAAGGCATCGACGGTATGGTGCATGTCTCTGACATGTCCTGGACCCGTAAGATTAACCATCCTTCCGAAATGCTCAAGAAGGGCGACGAAGTGGATGCAATCGTACTCGATCTCGATCCTAGCCAGCAGCGCATCAGCCTCGGCATGAAGCAGCTCGCGACCGATCCATGGACCGATATCGATAGCTTCTTCCGCATCGGTGATGTGGTTCCAGGCGTGATCTCCAAGATCACTACCTTTGGCGCATTCATTGAATTGAAGGATGGCATCGATGGTCTCGTGCACATCAGCCAAATTCAAGAAGAGCGTATCGATAAGGTTAAGGATGTGCTCAAGCCTGGTCAGGAAGTACAAGCTCGGGTCATCAAAATCGATCGCGAGCAGCGCCGGATCGGGCTCAGCATCAAGGCTGCGAACTACTCGGCCGAACAGCTCGCCCAAGAGACGGCGACCTACGACCAGTTCGCCAAGACCACGGGTGCTTCCGATATGACCAACCTCGGCGATATCTTCGACGAGGCTTCGAAGAAGGAATAAACGGCATCCAGCGGTCGCCTCGGCGCACCACTGCATAGAACTTCAAGGCGTCCGACGAAAGTCGGGCGCCTTTTTTTTGCTTTTATGCTTCTGCATGCGAGCAAAGCCGTAATGCTAGCGCAGTGATTCCTTCCATTAAGTTAAAGCCCAATGCCAATTCTCGTGTCCTGACTGGTCATCCGTGGGTATTTGCCAACGAATGCATCGAGCTACTACCAGCTGCTCACGATGGCGCCGTGGTAGAATGTCGGGATCGCACGGGCCGCTTTATCGGCACCGGAATTTATAATAGCAAGTCGCAGATTGTCTGGCGGCGCTTGAGCCGAGACCGGGTCACCTTGGATGCCGCTTATCTGCGGACTGCACTCGAACGCGCCATTGCTCGCCGCGAGGGTCTCGGTGATTTCAAACGGCTGGTCTGGTCAGAATCAGATGATTTGCCCGGAGTCGTCGTTGATCAATTTGGGGATACGCTGGTGGTCCAAGTGCAGACCTTAGCGCTGGATAATTGCACGTCTTTGCTAGGCGAATTATTGACTGAGTTGGTGCAACCGGCGGAGATTATTTTCCGCAATGATGCAAATATTCGCAAACTGGAAGGCTTGCCGCTGGAGGTGCACACCCGTTCAGGCGCAATCTGGGAGCCCCGCTGGGTTAAAATTGATGGGCTTGATTATTGGCTGGACCTCCAGGGTGGGCAAAAAACGGGCTTTTATCTCGATCAGCGTCTGCAACATGCGGCCGTCGCAAAATATGCTGCGGGAAAGCGAGTACTAGATGCTTTCTGCAATCAAGGTTCCTTCGCGCTGCATTGCGCCAAGGCGGGGGCCGCGTACGTTTGCGGATTAGATAGCGCATTTGATGCCGTAGGGCAGGCAAAGAAAAATGCCGAGCGCAACGGGCTAGCCGCTGAATTTGTGGCCGCGAATGTTTTTGATTGGTTTACTGCTCAACGTGAAGCCAAGCCGGTCTGGGATTTAATTGTTTTAGACCCGCCACCCTTCGCGAAATCAAAATCCGCTCTCGATGGGGCGCTGCGCGGTTATAAAGAAATTAATCTGCGAGCGCTCAAGGCTTTAGCCCCCGGTGGGCTATTGGCCACTTACAGTTGCTCGCATCATATGCAGGATGCCCAACTGCGCGAGGTCTTGGCGGAAGCAGCCGCAGATGCCAAACGACGCGTGCATGTTATTGAGTGGTCTCATCAACCGGCTGATCATCCGGTGCTGGTCACCATGCCTGAAAGCGAGTACCTGCGCGGCTATATTCTCCGCGTTGAATAATATTCCAGCGTGCTCTTGGTCAGCGCGTGGCGTTGTCTAAATTGCGGCGGGTAGTCCGCAATTGTTCGAGTTCCGCTTCGAGCATAGCTAGTCCTTGAAGGGTAGCGGGACGTTTCATCGCCTCGAGGACCGCGCGTTCGGTTTCGAGTAAGCTGACGCGACTGGCGGCCACCGCTGAAAGATGCTCGGCCGAATTCCCGCCAAAAATAGCAGCGGATCGAGCAAGTTTAGGATTATTGAGAGCCTTATCGAGCTCAGTTGATTTTACCTTTTTCTTTTCGCGGGCGATCAGTTTGTCGAGCTTCGTGAGCGTAACATCAATCTCATGAACTCGATGCTTCGTTACCTGAATGGTGGGTAACTCGACAGTCGGCTCGGGCGGGAGGGGCGCTGTTAGCTTGGTGTTCGAGGTGCCAGCGGAAATGTTTTCGCCGGTGGCCCAGAGGCTGGTACCAAGGTTGAATGCTAAAATAAGAGCAACGGAGCGGCCGAGATTTGGATTCACAGAGCTAGCTTGCCGGAGTGGATGAAGCCGAGCAAGAGCAGATCGGCTTGGAGGGGCTAAACGACTGCCGGTTAATTTAATTGATGTAACTTGGCCTAAATCAGGGAGTTTTCGGTTGGCACAATTTCAAGAACGCTGCGCCAAAACGCTCCCCGATAATTAACTGATTTGCCGCGCTAAAATGATGCGTATTCACGTTGGGAAGATCATCAACGTCGATCCAAGCTGCGGCCGGCACTGACTCACCGATTGTAATTTGAGCGCGCCGTACCGTGGCCATCGGTGAATTTTCGCCGTCTCCAGTGATCGCGCGGGCGATTGATGAATTTACGCTGCGGGCTAGCACGAAGGGGGTCGTTGGCGTGGCGTAGCGGTGGCGCAATAGACTGATTAAGTCTCGAAGGTTATCTGCGTAATGACCGGCGAGTGGTCCATGAATCGCATCGTCGATTCCTTGATGCCAAAGAAATCCGCAGATCCGTATGCGGTAGCCTTGCATCCGGAGTTCCTCGAGACGGGTATCGATAAATTGCATCCAGGGCTCAAACAGTGGACCGCCTTTACCCCAGGGCCATGTAGGCTCGTTTCGATTGAAGTTTGCGTACACCTTGACGATGGCGATATCGCGCCAACCGGCGGCGTACAGGGCTCGGGAGAAACCGACTTCGGGACCGTGTACCCATTGGTTTTTTGACGGCTGCTCCCGGATTTCTCCCCAAGGCAGATAAATCGATGATTGATCGCCCGCGGGGAGCGGGGCGGTGGTTAAGCGGGTCGCTTGATCTGCGGTGGTCGATTGAAATCCGGGTGGGCTAATGATGACAGCATCAGCACCGGCCATGTTCGATTGTCCCGCGAGAAGAAATACCTTGATCACGGGTCTTTCCGAGGCTGGCACCTGTGCCCCTAGATTGTGGGGCAAGGCTACAGCCAGAATAGCTAGAATCTGCAAGGGCCACGCTCGGAATCGAATGCTTGTAGAGCCTGAATTCAAAGGTGCGGCGGTTTTACGAATCCTGAGCTGCGGGTTGCACCTGGTCGCTTGTAGAAATGGGGCTTGGTCTCGCAGACGGAGACCAAGCCATGAGTTGCGGCAACTTACATTTTCCCGCCGTAAATTGCACTGGCGCCCAGCTCTTCTTCAATCCGGAGCAATTGATTATATTTTGCTACGCGATCAGTCCGGCAGAGTGACCCTGTTTTGATTTGGCCTGCGTTGGTAGCGACGGCGATATCAGCAATGGTCACATCCTCCGTCTCCCCGGAACGATGGGAGATAACTGCGGTGTAGCCGGCCTCTTTGGCCATTTCAACTGCATCAAAGGTTTCGGTCAGAGAGCCGATTTGATTTACTTTAACCAAAATCGAATTGGCCGTGCCGGTTTCAATGCCTTTTTTGAGAAACGCGGTGTTGGTGACAAAAAGATCATCACCGACCAGTTGCGTGCTCGAGCCGATCGCATCGGTCAGTTTTTTCCACGTGGTCCAATCGCCTTCCGCACAGCCGTCTTCGATGGAGACGATCGGGTATTTTGCGACCAGCGCAGCGTAGAATGCGACCATTTGATCGCCGGTGAGCGAGCGCCCATCTGATTTTTTAAATACGTAGCGATTTTTCTCTTTGCTGTAAAATTCTGAGGCGGCGACGTCGAGGGCGAGGTTGATATCTTTACCTAATTTATAGCCGGCAGCTTTTACCGCAACGGCGATCGCATCCAGGGCGGCTTCGGTGGAAGCGAGCTTAGGGGCAAAGCCGCCTTCATCACCTACTGCGGTTGCCAGACCTTTATCTTTCAAGGTCTTCTTGAGGGCGTGGAAAACTTCTGCACCCATGCGCAAAGCTTCGCGAAAAGATTTAGCGCCCGTCGGCATGATCATAAATTCTTGAAAATCGATGGGCGCATCGGAGTGAGCGCCCCCGTTCATGATATTCATCATCGGTACGGGGAGGACTTTGGCATTAGGTCCGCCGAGATATTTATAGAGTGGCAGTCCACAAGCCGCAGCCGCGGCGTGCGCAGTGGCCATAGATACGCCGAGAATAGCATTCGCGCCCAGTTTAGCCTTTGTGGGGGTCCCATCGAGGGCGAGCATCGCGCGGTCTACCCCAATTTGATCGGTCGCATCCATTCCGGTGAGGGCGGGCGCTAGTTTATTTTTAACGTTGGCGACAGCCTTGAGGACGCCTTTCCCGAGATAGCGATTTTTATCCCCATCGCGCAGCTCGAGGGCCTCGTGTTCGCCGGTGGAGGCGCCGGAGGGTACGGCGGCGCGGCCGGTGTGGCCGGAAGCGAGCTTAACGTCGACTTCAATGGTAGGATTGCCGCGCGAATCAAGAATCTCGCGGGCAGTGATGGCGGTTATGGATGTATTCATACGGAAAATATTAGATAAAAATGAGGGATCAGGTATGATTTAAATTATGCAGGTAAGCTGCGTCCATTTAAGAAAAGCGGCGGAGGAGCTTTTGCCAAGCACTCAGCGCTTGAGGTCTCAATTCCTCTGGTAATTGGTGGATGTAACCGCGGCTGATAGCAGCATCACGGGGGGTCCTGCCATTATAATTGCGGATGGTGAGGGTTTGCGCGTTGAGTAATGCACGCGGAATGCTCAGCAGATGCCCTTCGATCGCGGCGGCGTGCAATGGCGTATCGCCGAAATCATTGCGGATGCTAAGACCGGCTAGGGTCAGCGATTCCGCTGGGAGTTGACTGATCGCGCCAGATTCAGCGGCTGCATGAAGGGGGGTATGGCCTGATTTACTCGGAATGGCTAAATGCTCGGGGGTAAGGACCGCGGGCGGGATTTGGTCAAGCCGACCGGCGATCGCCGCAGCATGGAGGCAAGTATCCTGATTGATGGTTTTAAGGAGGAGCGCTTCAGCTGTTAAAAATTGAGCCGGTATTTGATCGAGATGACCATTGAAAGCAGCGACATGGAGCACCGTCTCGCCACCCATATTGGCAGAAGTGAGACTGGATTGGTTGATAAATTGGGTTGGAAAACGATCAAGGCTGCCTGCTTCGGCCGCTTCATGCATGAGGGTATTTCCTGAATCGGTGGCGGTAAGCACGACCTCGAGCGAAAGCAATTCATCGGGCAGTTGGCTGAGGGTGCCATTCGTAGCCGCTAGATGCAACGGGGTGTATCCGCTGTTGGAGCGGTTTAAAAGATTTTCGCGGCTAAGGATAGCGGGTGGGATTTGTGCTAGGAAGCCATGGCGCGCGGCCAGATGCAGGGGGGTATAGCCGGCATTATTCTTCCGTAGGAGCTGAATCGCACTCAAGGCGGCGGGTGGCAGCTGCGTGAGGGTGCCATATTTAGCTGCAATATGCAGAGGCGTATTGCCCGAGGCATTTTCTTGGCTGAGCAGATCAGTCGTCAGTGACTCGGGCGGCAATTGTGCGAAGGTGCCAGCGCGAGCGACAGCGTGTAGATCGGAAAAGTCCATACCAGTGCAGCTACGAAAGCGGCGACCTGACTGCAGGCAAACCAAAACCAGAGAGAGCGGCGCATGACGTGCTTTGAGTTTGCCAACCTATCATGGCCATTCAGTAATCACCTGCATGAACACACCGAGCCCGGCAGCATCGAGTAACTTAGGGGCCATTTTGCTCATCGACGATGAGCAATCGCTGCTCGCGCTGTATGCCGAGGCGCTTTCCCCTTTTTTTGAGGTGGCGATGGCCACGAGTGCGCGGGAGGCAAATTTTATTTTGCACAAAAAGTCGTTCAAGGTAGCCGTCTGTGATCACTTGATGCCAGGGGGGAATGGCCTGAGTTTTCTGGTCGATGCCCGTGAGGAGTACCCACACATGCAACGGGTCCTGGTGACGGGCTACATGAAGCCAGAAATGCTATTGCGCAGCGTGAATGAAGCGGCCCTCTATCGCTATTTGCTGAAACCGGTCTCGTTGGCTGATTTAGTCAAAACGGTCAGAGAGGCAGCTAAAGTGCATGACCAGTTGGTTGCGGCCGCGGGCGGCTAAGTTGCGCGCTATCCTCGGGCGGCGCTCGCCTCAATCGTAACGTCGGCGGAGGTTGCTGGGCAAAAGGCCCAAGCCTTCACGATATTTTGCCACGGTCCGCCGCGCGAGCTTGAGCCCCTTAGCCTGCAGGAGGCCGACAATTTCTTGGTCGCTGAGGGGGTGGCCGGGATCTTCGCTGGCGATCGTGTCGGCAATAATTTCCTTCACGCTCGTATTGGCTACCGCTTCGCCGGCCGCAGATTGATAGCCAGAGGTGAAAAAATATTTCATCGGAAAAATTCCGTGAGGAGTCTGGATATATTTATTCGCCAAAGCTCGACTGACGGTGGTTTCGTGCACGCCAATTAAGTCAGCTACTTGCGTCATCGTAAGCGGTTTTAATTTAGCTACACCCACATCGAAAAATTCACCTTGGTGTTTAATGATCTCGCGGGTGATGCGCTCAATTGTGCGCTGGCGTTGCTCAATCGCGTTGATGATAAATTTTCCTGAACGGAGTTTTTCGCGGAGGTAGTCACTTTCGGCCTTATTTAAATGACCCTGGGCGATGAGAGCTTTGTAGGTATTGCTGAGGCGGAGGCGGGGGATGTAATCTTGATTAAGAATAATTTTCCAATCGGCTCCGTCTTTTTCCACCGTGACATCAGCAATCACCACGCGATTGCTATCTGCCGCAAAACGGCGACCGGGGGCGGGATCCAGTGTGCTGATTTCTTCGATAGCAGTTTGGATAATCTCAAGAGACAGACCAGTCTTGCGAGCCAACTCGGGGATGCGCCGGCGCATGAGTAATTCGAGATAGTCGCGGATGATGCGGGCAGCTACAGACTTGGCGCGACCCTTTTGTCCCAGTTGAATCAGGAGGCAGTCGGCTAAACTTTCCGCGCCGATGCCGGCTGGGTCGAAAGTTTTTAACCGCTGGGCGGCGGCCTGCATGGCTTCCAGTGACAAATTTGAAAGCAGCGCGAGGTCCGGTAGAGATGCGGTCAAGTAACCGCGGTCGTCCAGACTGCCGATGAGAAAGCGCAGCGCCTCCCGATAGGCAGCGGGGAGGTCAGTGAATTCGGCTTGCTGCATCAGATGCTGAGGCAGGGAGGTTTCGGTGGTTAATGAGTCAAAGAAATGTTGCCGCCGTTCATCTTCTTCTCCGCTACTTGGGCGCACGCCGCCGGTATCAGTCAGGTGGTCTTTCCAGTCCTGACCCAGTTTTTCTAAAACCTGGAAATCCTTAGAGAAATCCATTTCTTCCCGCGGATCATCATTCGGTGTAGCCATTTCATCGCCGCTGGTCGCTGATTTCTCGAGACTAACGTCGCCCATCGGCTGTTCTTCTAGGGCAGGGTTGGACTGTAACTCTTCTTGAATGGTCGCGCGGAGGTCTAGCGCAGCAACCTGCAGTATTTTTAAAGACTGCTGCATTTGCGGCGCCAGCATAAGCTGCTGCGTCTGCCGCTGCTGAAAGCCTTGTTGGAGTCCGGGACCACTCATGCGACAAGGGCCTAAGGCTGGCTAGCACGGGTGGCCGGACGAAATGAACGCGGAACAGCGGGCGTAGGGCCAAATTGCGCAACGGGAAAAATCTCGGCCAGGTACACCGCAAGCTTTTCGTTCGTGGGGCCATAACGGTCGCTGTAGAGGTAGAGTTCCAGATCGGTCAGCAGCGCCACGGCGCTTTGGTAACGTTGCTCTCGATTACGCTGAAGCGTCTTCTGCATAATGCCCGCGAGTTTAGCATCGAGGTCAGCGCGGAGGGTAGTGAAGTCAGGTACCGGCAGGGTTAAAATATTACGCCGAGATTGGAGACGTTCGGCTCCTCGAAAAATATTTTTTCCTAGAATGATTTCACTCATGACCACGCCGAGGGAGAACAGATCGGCGCGACTATCGGTGACGGCGAAACTGGCGCCCTCCGGGGATAGATATTCATCTTTGCCCGGAATAATTTTGCCTTCCTCATTGTACATGAGGTCGAGTGCCTTCGCGATTCCGAAGTCGGTCAGCTTGACGTCACCCTCCATCGCAAGCATTACATTTTTCGGATTAACATCGCGGTGCACGATCTCTAGCGGACGGCCTTGGCGGTCTTTTTTTCCGTGCGCGTAACTCAAACCACGGCAGACGCGCGAGGCGATGAAGACGGCGAGATCGAGCGGCACCGGACGTTTTAATTCATGATGCCGATTGATAAATTGTTCTAAATTTATGCCCCGGACATATTCCATGGTCATATAGTACTGACCGTTAACTTGGCCGAGGTGATAAGTTTGGACGATGTTCGTATGGATTAAGTCGGCCACGAGCCTAGCTTCGCCAATGAAGTTTTTTTGAAACTCCGGGATGGTGGAGTACTCCTCTCGAATCAGTTTGATTGCGACGGTTTTACGAAAATTCCCCGAGCCTTTTTGCACGGCTTCGTAGACTAGCCCCATGCCCCCTTCCGCGAGCTTTTGGATTAGCTCGTAGTGGAGTTCGCTAAAAATGTGCTGAAGGGAAGGCGAGGGCACGCTCTACGGAAACGGCGACTTTTAAGGGTGGCAAGAAAACAGCGCGGTATTTGCATGATTCCTGCTACAGCAACCTCTTTCCGTCGCAGCCTCGGTTGACAGAGTCGGTCATAGTCTTACTTTTTATTCATGCTTACCCTCACGCCACGGGCCGCCCGTCAAGTGCAGTCAATGTTCACCGCTCAGGGTGACTCACAGAAGAAGCTCCGCGTATTTGTTGAGAGTGGGGGGTGTTCAGGATTCGAATATGGAATGTCCTTTGATCTACCGAAAGCCGATGATCAGCTATTTGAAAGCGAAGGCGTCCAATTGCTCGTCGACCCTACCAGTTTGGCTTATCTCGACGGTACTAATATCGATTTTGATGATGGGCTTCATGGCAAAGGCTTTGAGCTAAAAAACCCTAATGCGCAGAGCACCTGCGGTTGCGGCAAGTCCTTCAACTAATTCGCGGGGAGATTAAACGCGTGCTTCGTGGAGCGCCACGATACCAAAACTGAGGGGCAGGGCGCTGACCGAATTAAAACCAGCTTGGCGAATTTCCTCAGACATGGCGATGCGATCGGGGTACTGTTCAATAGAGCCGCAAAGATATTCGTAAGCTGAGCGGTCGCCGGTAATGATTCCCGCAACGATTGGGAGCAAGTACTTGAGGTACGTGTAGTAAAACGGTCTAAACCAGGTAATCGGTTGGGAGAATTCTAGTATGAAGAGGCGCCCGTCAGGTTTGAGCACGCGACGCATTTCCTGTAGAGCTTTTGCTCGATTTGCCATATTGCGGAGGCCGAACGAAATCGTGATGGCCTCAAAGGCGGCATCGGGCAGGGGTAAGGCCATGCCGTCGCCTGGGCGAAACTCAATCTGGCTCCAGCGGTGATTTCCGTCACGTTTCTTAACAGCCTCATCGAGCATGGGTTGGCAGAAGTCCATGCCTAGCAGTGTTACTCCAGGGGGAAGTCCGTCGGCTAAGGCGAAGATGACATCGCCACTGCCCGTGGCTATGTCCAAAACGGAGGCAGCGCGACTATCGTAAACCGCTCGGACCAATCGTTGACGCCACCAATAATCAATTCCGCCACTGAGTAAGTGGTTCGCAACGTCGTAGCGACCGGCAATGCGGGCGAACATCGTATTAACTGCCTTAGGATCGGGCATCGGTGACATTTAGCTTTAATATAGCTTTGCGATTGACGCAAGCACTAGGGAGTGAATTGTTTGTGCCTGTAACGCACGAGGCTTAAATTTTTTAACCCAACGTAACTATGTCGACTAACCTCACAAAACGCGAAATCGTCCTGGAAATCTACGAGAAGACTGGTTTCCCCCAGAAGCAAATTCAAGACACGGTGCAGATGACCCTTGATATCGTGATGGATGCCCTCGCCGCCGGCCGCAATGTCGAGCTGCGTAATTTTGGTGTCCTCGAAGTTCAGGTCCGCAAGGCCCGCGTCGGGCGCAATCCCAATAAGCCCGAGACTGAAGTCATTATTCCGGAGCGTGCTGTCGTAAAATTTAAGTCAGGTAAGATTCTCAAGCAGAAGATTAAGCAACTGAGCTTGGAGAAATTGAAAAATAATCCGCCGCCAGCGGCCTCGGTCTAAGTCCGCTTTAAGTTAAGCGGCATGGCTGGTTTTCAATCCCTTCCGGGCTTCCGGGATTTTTATCCGGAAGAGTTTTCTCGTCGTCAGCATATTTTTGCTACGTGGCGCACGGCGGCGCGCGCTTCGGGTTTTCAGGAGTATGATGCGCCCGTGCTTGAGCCACTGGAACTCTTTACCACCAAGTCTGGCGATGAGATTGAAGGGCAGTTATTTAGCTTTACGGACAAAGGTGGACGGGAGGTTGCCCTGCGACCAGAGATGACCCCGACGGTTTGTCGCATGGTCGGTGCTCGGGCGGGGGCGCTCAAACGACCTATTAAATGGTTTAGTTTGGCAGAATTTTATCGCTACGAGCGCGCGCAGAAGGGGCGTTTACGGGCCTTTAATCAATTTAACGCAGATATTTTTGGCGAGGCTGGTCCAGAAGCGGAGATCGAGTTGATGGCGCTGTTGATTCAATGTCTCGCAGGCTTCGGACTAACCGCTGAAGATTTTATTATCCGCTTAAGCGATCGCGATCTTTGGTTTTTTTATTTGGAGGCCCTCGGTTTTACTGATCCCCAAGCGCAGGGTTTGCTGACAGCCATTGATCGCTTTGAGAAAATGGGTGATGATGCGTTCAAGGGTTACGTCGAGGTGCACGGAATTCTGGCCGAGGAAACTAAAGCCAAGGTGCTAGCCTTCCTGAAAATCAAAAGCCTCGCTGGGCTTGAAGCGGCGCTGGCCGAATTTAATTCTGAGAAACTCGGAGTGCGTTTGGCTGATTGGCGGAAGGTCTTAACTGGTCTCGCGGATATGGGTTTGGCGGATTTTATTTCCGTGGATCTATCCGTGGTACGTGGTTTGGCCTACTATACAGGTTTTGTTTTTGAAGCGTTTGATCGGCGTGGTGATCTGCGCGCACTTGCGGGTGGCGGTCGTTATAATAATTTGGTTAAAAAATTGGGCTACGCGGATCTGCCTGCCGTGGGCTTTGCCATTGGTGATGTTACGACGGGCTTATTGCTCGAGCAGCGTGGGCTAGCGCCGCAATTTATTAACGCCCCAGAGATTTATGTGATTATCGGCGGTGAGGCCGAGCGGAGAGTGGCTTTAGCAGATATTCAGGCGCTCCGCGCTGCTGGTTTTCGGGTGGAATATCCTTTTAAAGAATTGGCTTTCGGTAAGCAGTTTAAAGTCGCCGCCGAGTGCGGGGCTAAGCTCGCGCTGATTTACGGTGGCGATGAAATCGCTAAAGGGGTGGTCAAGATTCGGGCAATGGTTGATCGCACCGAGCACGAGGTTCCGCGGGACCAGTTACGCGCGGCGGTTCGTGATTATCTGTCGGGGCAGTGAGTCTGTTGCCCGACTCATTGCTTCGCCGGCTAGGCTATCGCGCCAGATGAAATTGAGCGAATGGGGGGGGGCTTTCAAGGGATCCGCCTGCTCCTATTAGGCTAAATCAGCTGGGCCAAAAGCCCCGGGCAGTAAGGCTTCAAGTGAAACTGCAATCTGCTCTCGGCCCGCACAGCAGGAAATGATTTGGGCGGTTGGTCCAAACTCATTAATCACTTGCCGACAAGCGCCGCAAGGTGCGGTGGCGGTTTTGGTGGGGGTATAAACTACCACGCAGGAAATTTTATTTTCGCCGGCCGCAATGGCGCTGAAGATAGCGGTCCGTTCGGCGCAGTTAGTGAGTCCGTAGGAAGCATTTTCGACATTGCAGCCTGCATAAATTTTCCCGGAGTTTGTGAGCACAGCAGCGCCGACGTGAAATTTAGAATAGGGCGCGTACGCAAGACCGGCGGCAGCTTTCGCTGCGGACTTGAGTTTTTTGAGTTGGGTAGCGGTGGGCATTAAAGGGAAAATTCGTGTTTCACTTCTTTAAATTTCTCAATGGCAAAAGCCAGATCAGCGCGCGTGTGCGCAGCGGATACTTGAGTGCGAATGCGGGCGGTGCCGTGGGGGACGACGGGATAGAAAAATCCTACCACATAGACACCTTTCTCAAGGAGTCGCGCCGCCACTTTTTGTGCGAGCGCTGCATCGCCGAGCATGACTGGCACAATGGGGTGCATGCCTGGGCGAATGGTCAGGCCGATTTGGGTTAAGCCGGCGCGAAAGAAGGCCGTATTCTTCTCAAGTTCATCGCGTAAGTGGGTGGAGCTGCTGAGCAGTTCTAGGCATTTGAGCGAAGCGGCGGCGATGCTGGGGGCGAGCGTGTTGGAGAAAAGATAGGGGCGAGAGCGCTGTCGGAGTAGGTCGATCATTTCTTGACGCCCGCTGGTGTACCCACCACTGGCGCCACCGAGCGCTTTTCCCAGCGTCCCGGTAAAAAGGTCCACGCGTCCCGTTACGCCGCAATGCTCCGCCGTGCCGCGTCCAGTTTTACCTATAAAACCAACGGCGTGACTATCATCAACCATGACACTAGCGCCATAACGGTCAGCCAGATCACAAATGCCCGGCAAGTTTGCGATTGTGCCATCCATGGAAAAAACGCCGTCAGTTGCAATCAAAGTGAAGCGCGAGTTCGCGGCAGCCGCGGCTTGAAGTTGAGCTTCGAGGTCAGCTAAATTATTATTTTGATAGCGAGCGCGTTGCGCTTTGGAGAGGCGAATACCGTCGATAATAGAGGCGTGGTTTAATTCATCAGAAATAATGGTGTCGGCTGGTCCCAGCAGGGTCTCGAACAACCCCGCATTGGCATCAAAACAGGAGGAGTAAAGAATGGTATCTTCGGTGCCGAGGAACCGCGATATCGCCTGCTCGAGTTCGCGGTGGATTTGCTGAGTGCCACAAATGAAACGGACCGAGGCTAAGCCGTATCCCCAGCGATCGAGGGCGGCGTGCGCGGCGGCAATCAGTTCAGGGTGATCGGCCAGACCGAGATAATTATTCGCACAAAGGTTTAAGGCTTGGGCTCCACCCGTAATGCCGATGTGGGTCGCTTGCGTGGTCGTGATCACGCGCTCGCGTTTATACAAGCCCGCTATCTCAATTTCGCTGAGAGTTGCTTTGAGGTGGGCGGAATAAGCAGGATTCATAAATTAAATTTAGCGTGGGGCGTGTCAGTGACATACGCTCGTGGCAGGCGGTGGTTGATTATTCCCAATTAAGAATGATTTTCCCGCTCTGGCCTGCTCCCATGAGCGTGAACGCAGTCTGAAATTCAGCCACAGGAAAGTGGTGCGTGATCACTGGGGTGATATCGAGACCACCCTGCACAAGCGCGGTCATTTTGTACCATGTTTCAAACATCTCACGACCGTAAATTCCTTTGAGGTGAAGCATTTTGAAAACTATTTTATTCCAGTCTACCTTCGCTTCTGCGGCATGCACCCCGAGGAGCGCAATGCGGCCTCCCATGATCATGTTGTCGATCATTTGGTTTAAGGCGACCGAACTACCGGACATTTCGAGGCCCACATCAAAACCCTCAGTCATGCCAAGTTCGTGATGCCAGACTTCCGTTAAATCCTCGGTGGCGGTATTAATTGCCCGGGTTGGGGCAAATTTACGGGCAAGCTCAAGTCGGCCCTCATTGATATCGGTAATAACTACTTTGCGGGCTCCCGCGTGTTTCGCGACAGCGATCGCCATGCAACCAATCGGGCCGGCCCCGGTGATGAGCACATCTTCACCAATTAGATCAAAGGATAAGGCGGTGTGGACGGCATTGCCGAGAGGATCAAAGCAGGAGACGGCATCTAGAGACAGGCCGGCGGGTACTCGCCAAACATTGCTAGCTGGTATCGAAACATAATCAGCAAAGGCGCCGTCCCGATTAACGCCCACTCCCACGGTGTTGGGGCAGAGATGCCGGCGCCCCGCGAGACAGTTCCGGCAGTGACCGCAAACAATATGGCCTTCGCCGGTGACGAGTTGGCCTAGCGTGAATCCTGTGACGCCTGCGCCGACATCGACGACGGTGCCGACGTATTCATGGCCAATCACGAGGGGCGGCTTGATAGTCCGCTGCGCCCACGCGTCCCACTTATTGATATGAATATCGGTTCCACAGATAGAGGTTTTCTTAATTTTGATTAGCACATCATTCAGGCCGAGCGTGGGCACGGGAACTTCAGTCATGATGAGGCCGGGACCGGCCGTGGGCTTAACGATGGCGCGCATTTTGGCGGACATAAAAAGAGGAGAGTTGATGGATGCTCAGCATGGTCCTTGATTCCGCGGAAACAACCCCGAAGGGCGCGCGCAACCACCTATAAGCTCAGCGGCGGCGGGAAATTACACTCCGTGACAGGGTGGTTTATGGCGCGTCGAGTGAACGCCAGAGATACCAGCTCGCCACTGAGCGATACGGCTGCCAGAGACGCGCTTGCTTGATGATGGTCGCTGGTGAAGGGGTCTGGCGTTTACGGTATAACTTTTGAAAGCCGAGGCGAATGGCGAAATCACCGGTCGGCAGCACGTCAGGCCTTCCTAGGTAGAATATGAGCAACATATGTACGGTCCATGGACCGACTCCATGGATCGTCGTCAGGCGGGCCACGAGTTCATCATCGGTCAGTGTGTGGGCGAGCGGCAGGCTAGGGACAGTACCGGCGTGACATTTAGCAGCTAGGTCACGGATCGCTCGTAATTTATTTCGGGAAAGTCCAGCGCTGCGCAGTGCAGAATCTGGGGTTTTTGCCAGCGCCGAAGGAGTGGCGCCACCGTAGGGAGCGAGCACCACCATGACACGCGCATGAATCGTTGCGGCTGCTTTGCCGTGGAGCTGCTGGTAGACAATAGATCGTAGGATGGCCTCAAATAAACTCGTTAGTGGGGTTAGTTCTAAGGTGAACGGACCAATTCGTTTGATCAGAGCGGCTAAAAGGGGGTCGCGTTCGCGGAGATGGGCGAGCGCAGCGGCAGGTTTAAAATAAAATTTCGTCGGCATGCCGGTATCTTTTCTAAAAATAAATTGTGCTGCCAAAAAATATTACTCGGACAGTAATTCAGCTCCTTCAAGCGCAAGGAGACGGGTTTTTGTGCGGATGCCACCCGTGCCAGAAAACCCCGTCATTTTGTCTCCAGCGGAGACCACTCGATGGCATGGAACAATGAGCGGCCAAGGATTGGTTGCAAGGGCTACGCCAACGGCGCGGGCGGAGGAGTTTCCCAGCGCCATTAATTTAGCGATCTCACCGTAGCTGGTCTTGTAGCCTGGTTTAATTCGCTGGGTCTGTAGGTAGACGGCTTGCTGAAAATCAGTCACGCGGCTCCAATCGAGGGGGGTTGATGAAAAATCAGTGAGGCGACCATCAAGATGTTGTTGGATTTTTTCGATCAGCTGAGAGATCTGCGCGGGGAGGGTAACTCCTGCTGGCTGCGTGTGGGTGCGTTGTGCAAGTTTTCGCTCAACTTGCGCCAGTTCGGGCTCAGGGAGTTGCAATCCGGTTAGACCAATCTCGTTCCAAGCAATGCCGCATGGACCAAAGGGAGTAGGAAAGAGGGTGTGTGGCACAGGGAGGTTGATGCGATTGCAGGTGCGATAGCCTGTTGCTCAGGTTAGCGGTGCGTAATCAGTTTTCGCCAATGTAGCGGCGGAAAAATTCTTCGAAACGTACCAAGCGGTCTAATCGTTGTTTGGGCTCACCGCTCCGGCTGAGTTCATGGGTGGCGCGAGGGTAGCGTACGTATTCAACGGGACGGCCCATTTGTTTCAAACTTTTGTAAAACATCTGGCTCTGAATAACTCCCGTCCGAAAATCAGTATCCGCATGCTTGATGAGTAGGGGCGTCTTAATGTTTTCCACATAAGTTTGGGGGGATTCACGCTCGAGAATTTGCCGAACGTCTTTTTCCCATGGATAACCGCCAAAGTATTGGGGTAAGAGAGACCAAGCATTTCCTTCACCAAAAAACGTCACAAGATCGTAGACGCCCCGCGCTGCGATGGCGGCTTTGAAGCGATGATCGTGGCCTACAATCCAGGCTGTGAGATAGCCGCCGTACGATCCCCCGGTGACGACTTGGCGTGTGCGATCAACCGAAGGGTCTTGTGCGGCAAAATTAGCGGCGGTGAGAACATCCGCGGCAGGCCCTGCGCCCCAGTCACGAAAATTAGCGCGCTGAAAATCGCGGCCCGAGCCGCCGGAGCCGCGCGGATTACTGAAAACAATACTATACCCGCGGGCAGCAAAAAATTGCATTTCATGCCAAGTAGAAGCTTCGCCTGGGCCCCACATCGCGGAGGGACCACCGTGAATTTCGACTAAGAGAGGATATTTTTTTTGAGGATTAAAATCAGTTGGCTTGATGGTCCAATAATCAATCGCGAGACCTGCTTGGTTAATAAAACGATGAGGTTCGTAGGTGCTCAGTTTGCGGTGCTGCAGCCAACTGCTATTATGCGTGGTGAGTGGTCGGACATTTTGTCCATCCAAGGCGCTGGTGTACATTTCCCAGGGGTTGCCTGGATGCGTGATGATTTGGACGAGACCGTTAGGACTGACCGAGAAATCATTGATGCCCCATTCCGCTTGAGTGGTTAGGGTTTTTATTGCGCCCGATAAAATCGTAACGTGGTGCAACGGGATGTGACCATGACTTGCAGCGGTAAAATAAATCATGGAGCTATCCTTGGCCCATTGGAGATTATTTGCGGGCCGGTCTAATTGCGCGGTGAGGATTCTTGCTCGACCGCCGCCGCTGGGGATTACGGCCACCATGGGTTGCTCAAAGCCAAATTCTCCATCGGTGGTGACGGTGAAGGCAATCCATTGACCATTCGGTGAGACGGTCGGTGTGCCGTAATTACAGCCGAGTTCACCTTGCAGTTTCTCGATCAAACCTGTCGCCAGTTCGACGCGGTACAGGTTGGTCAGCCGTGAGCGATCGGGGTGTTCGGTTAAATTACTGCGGCCAGTACACACTAAATATTTGCCATCCGCCAGCCATGCGGCCCGCGAGAGATTGGCAAAGCCAGTGGAGATCGTGGTCGGTTCGGCGCCCGCTTGAGCGGCGATGACATAAAATTGGTTGAAGTTGGGTTCGGTTGCCAGATCGCCTTCCGCCAGAAAATTGAGTCGATCGGTTACGCGCGGATTAGCTTCGGCCTCATTTTGGGCAAGCCACTCACGGGTTTCGCTGGGGGACCCATCGGGTTGGGCGAGAGGAAGGGGCGTTGCTTTTTCCCCGATTGTACTTGGGGCAGCGTTGCTCGGAGAGGATTTATGGGAAGAAGACGCTTTAAGCGCCCAGTTGGCTGTATCATTGGGCGCACGAGCGGGCTTTTCATTGCTCCAGG
>CAIOCT010000123.1 GCA_903856725.1 uncultured Verrucomicrobiota bacterium | reverse complement strand
TTCACGAATTATTAGTTAATAATGAGGAATTAATTGAAGCTATTAACCGCGGGGCGGAAACGGCTGAACTGAAGCGCATCGGCATGAAAAGCGGCATGAAGACATTGCACCAAGATAGCATGACAAAAGTGAGGGAAGGTCTTAGCACGATGGCTGAGGCCCTCAGTACGGTGCCGCAGGACATGGAATTGCGGGGTCTCCGCACGTAATTGCACCCCGTGTCGTATGAGTGTGAGGGACATTCTCCGATTGTTTTAGCGGATAGCTTTCAATGTGGGGCGTGATCCTGACTCCGGATTATTTTTAATTGCGCATGAATTATTGGCCCGAATTTTTGGTTATCGTGGGAGCGCATGCCCTGGCAGTCGCGAGCCCAGGCCCCGACTTTGCCATCGTGCTTAAACAAAGTCTCGCGCATGGTCGGCGGACCGCTCTCTGGACAAGCCTCGGTATTGGCGTCGGGCTCTCGGTGCATATCACCTATAGTCTGCTGGGCCTAGGTTGGCTCCTTAACCATGCGGGGGCTACTCGTCTCGGATTGCAGTATCTTGGGGCCGCCTATTTGGCTTTTCTGGGCTGGCAGGCCACGCGGGCCCGCCCGCGCTCCGGTGAATTTGAGCTCACGGACCTGGCCCGCGCTCCCACTGCGTCATCAGCTTGCCTGACAGGTTTTTTGGTCAATGTACTAAACCTCAAAGCCGCCTTATTTTTTATCGCACTATTTGTTCTGCGCGTGAGCCCGCTCACGCCCAAGCTCATTCAATTCGGTTATGGCCTCTGGATGACTCTAGCCACTGTTGCTTGGTTTAGTTTTGTGTCGGTCGTGTTTACGCAGCCTGAAATTCGGCGCAAATTTCTTCGATACGGTCACTGGATCGACCGCGGCCTCGGGGTCGTTTTTATCGGATTTGCCCTGAGCTTAGTGCTAACTACGTGGCGGTAAGCGCGCGCTCGTTGCTACTCAAATTTCATTGAGGCGCAGGCAGGCGACATTCCTTTGGGGGCCGGCTACTTGGAGCAGGGGATTCGTGGTGCGACATTCCGCTTGCACGTGAGGGCACCGTGGATGAAAGGCACAACCTGTTGGTGGCTGCAGCGGGGAGGGCGGATCGCCCGCGAGTACGAGACGAGGCTTGCTGCGCTGCAGATCGGGATCGAGCTGCGGGATCGCGCTCACTAACGCCTGAGTGTAGGGATGGCGGGGACGTTCGATGACGTCCGTTGCGGGTCCGAGTTCGACGATTTTCCCAAGATACATCACCGCAATGCGATCAGAGATGTGTTTTACCACGGAGAGATCGTGTGCGATAAAAATGAGGGTGAGGTTCATCTCCCGGCAAAGTTGGGCGAGCAAATTAAGAATTTGCGCTTGAATGGAAACATCGAGCGCCGAGACCGGTTCATCGGCGATGATGACTTTGGGTTCTAGCGCGAGGGCTCGGGCAATGGCGATGCGCTGGCGCTGTCCTCCAGAGAATTCGTGGGGATATTTCTCGAGAACTTGCGACGATAAACCAACTTTTTCCGCCAGGGCCACGACACGGGCGCGGACTTGCTCAGGTGGAACGACGCGGTGCACGAGGAGCGGCTCCGCCAGGGTGGCGTAGACCGTGAGACGCGGGTTCAGCGACGCAAAGGGATCTTGAAAAATCATCTGTAAGTCGCGCCGAGCGACGAGCAGCTCAGCGGCAGAGGCAGCGGTTAAGTTTCGGCCTTCGAGCAACACCGTGCCGGCCGTCGTCGGGACCAATTGCATGATGGTGCGCGCCAACGTGGATTTACCGCAGCCAGATTCGCCGACCAGTCCGAGAACCTCGCCGCGTTGGACGCTGAGGGTAATGCCATCGACCGCTTTAACGGTACCAGTTTGATGCCGGAACAGAAAGCCTGACTCGACAGGAAAGTGCGTTTGCACGTCGTTCAGTTGGAGAATAGGGGATGACATCAGGGTTAACCGCCGACGAGAAAATGGTTTGATTAGCTAAATTTCGTGAGCCTGAACACGCAGGCAGGCGGTCGCTTGGGTGGGGCTCACTGCCAGTAGGTCTGGGGCGGTGGGGTGACAGCGATCGGTGACGGCGGCGCAGCGCGACGCAAAGGCGCAGCCCGGGTTAAATTCTGACAGGTCGGGAGGTAGCCCTGGAATGGTGTAGAGATCGCGACCTTTGGGCTGTAAAGACGGAATCGAGCGCTGCAGGGCTTGCGTGTAGGGATGGCGGGGCGCACGGAACAGGGTGCGGGTGTCAGCAGTTTCAACGATGCGCCCTGCATACATGACTTGGACGCGATCACAAAGCCCGGACACAACCCCAAGGTCGTGAGTTACAAAAATGACCGCCATCTGAAATTCCTGCTGAAGCTTTTTGATTAGCTCCAGGATTTGCGCCTGCACTGTAACATCCAGCGCGGTGGTTGGTTCGTCGGCGATGAGGATTTCAGGTCGCGTAATGAGCGCCATTGCGATCATGACCCGCTGCCGCATGCCTCCAGAGAATTCGTGAGGGTAAGCTTGGAGACGCTGGGCAGCGTCGTTGATGCCAACTGCTTCGAGCATGGCGAGGCCGCGGGCTAAGGCCTCGGAACGCGATATTTTTTCGTGAATGAGGAGTGGCTCGATGAGTTGATCTGCGATGCGCAGGTAGGGATTAAGCGACGTCATCGGATCTTGAAAGATCATCGCGATGCGTTTGCCGCGAATCGTGCGGGCTTGGGCGGGCGAGCAATGGAGTAGGTCAGTGCCGTCGAACATGGCGGTCCCGCTTTCGATGCGGCCAGGCGGTTGCGGAACGAGGCCCATGAGTGAATAGCAGGTCACTGATTTTCCTGAGCCAGATTCACCCACGAGGCCCAGGGTTTCGCCTTTAGCGAGGGTGAAGCTGACGCCGTCGACGGCTCGGTAGACTCCGTTGCGAGTGTGAAAAGAAGTGCGCAGATCAGTGACTTCGAGCAAAGGCATGGGCTAGCGCGAGGCTGGGAATGGCGCTGCGCGCAGCAATGATAAATTCAGGACCGCGCCCCGACTTATCCCGCCGGATTAATCGATTAACTCAGTGAACAGCGACTCGTAGCGACTCAGCATTTGCTCGAGCGAGAAACGAGCCGGGGCATCCGTCTGGCCGCGGGCGACCGTGGCTTCGACGGCTGAACCACCCGCGAGCACCTCGGTCAGTATGTGCGCTAAAGCGGCATCATCGCCGGGTGGGAACCTCCAGCCATTGATGCCTGGCTCAATGATATCGGTTACCCCGGAAACTGCGCTGCCAATAGCGGCGCAACCAGCGGCCATGCCGTCGATCAGTACCAAGGGTAGGCCTTCGTAGTGGGTGGAAAGTACCGCCGCGCGGCAGCGATGATAAAGCGGTGCGGCATCGCTCACCCGGCCAAGAAATTGGACTCGGCTAGTCAGGCCCAATGACGATGTTAATTTTTCACACCGGCGCCGATGGGTCGCGCGGCCATCGCCACCGAGGAGCAGCTGACCGGTCCAGCCCTGTTGGGCTAAGCGATGGGCGGCGCGAATTAAGGTCGCTTGATCTTTTTGCCGAGCGAAGCGTGCAACCATGATGATATCTTGGCTGCGAGTGGCAAAAGGCGGTGCTCCGGCCGAGTAGCGAGCGGTCGCGACGCCGTTGTGAATGATCGTCAAGCGCGGACCAGCGAGGCCGAGTTGCCGTACATGGTCAGCGACGCCCTGTGAAACGCAGACGGTGGCTGTTGTGCGGACAGCCAATCGGCGGGCTGACCAGCGCCGCCAGCAAGGGTAGCGTTCGCAATTCTGTTCAATATGGAGCACGATTGGAACCTGTGCTGCAAATGCAGCCTGACGTCCCCACAGATGTTCGCTATTACCGTGTGCAGCGAAGATTTGCGGCTGAAAATCGGCGATCAAGGCCGCGAGTTGGCGGCGCGTGGTCCATTTTGGCCAGTTGTCGACCCAAGCGGTGCGGAGACCCGTGGCCGTGATTTGGGTCTGCATGGCGGTGGGGAGGGAAGCGCGTTTGCGCCGCAGCACGAGCAAGGGTTCATAATTTCCTGTGCGCAAATGGCCACAGGCTAGCTCCAGTGCCACCTTGGTTGCGCCAGAGCCGCCGCCTGTGACAAAGTGGATAACGCGCGGCTTTGGCATCATGTTTTGATGAGAGTAGCGAGGCGTTGATCGACCGCCGCTTTAACCTCCGCCACGGTCAAGCGTAGCAATGGGCTTGGTCCCGACAGATCGGTGGGGCGTAAAATAGTATGCTCGGTATCCCAAGGATGCCAGCGCCACGGTTCGAGAGGACCGAAGAGTGCGACGATGGGGACATGAAATGAGGCGGCCAGGTGGAGCAGGCCCGTATCGATGCCGATGGCTAGATCCATGCGGCGAAAAAGGGAGTTGGTTTCACGGAGCGAAAGCTGCTGGCTCCAATCGATCCAGTCATGATTCAACGCCACGGGTAGGGCTGCGCGAATTTTTTTGTAATAATCAGCCAGGCTCGGTGAGTCGCAGAGATGAACTTCGCAGTCGCGCTCATTAACGAGCCACACAATAAGTTGAGCAAAATAGTCTGGTGACCAATCTTTGGCGGGAGCTACTGACTTCGCGCAGATAAAAACCCGCCGGCGTTGTCCCATGGGGAGAGCCGCGGCAACTCGTTGATCGATTGCGGGGTCGGTCCAATTCTCATTGCGGGTGTCTATAACGGGGATTTCGTCGGCGCGCAGCACATCGAGGAAGCACTCGACCTCATGCTTGTCAGCGTAAGGT
Organism: uncultured Verrucomicrobiota bacterium; assembly: GCA_903856725.1. Taxonomy (GTDB): domain Bacteria; phylum Verrucomicrobiota; class Verrucomicrobiia; order Opitutales; family Opitutaceae; genus Lacunisphaera. The sequence goes on along the minus strand of CAIOCT010000123.1, from coordinate 2,263 downwards.
GTGCTGCGCTGCAAAAGCCAACGGCGACCTTCCGTGGCGAAGCCGACCCGATGGGGGATGCCCGCGAGCAGCGGGAGGATCGCGCTGGAGAAGGAGCGCCGCAAAATATAACAACGATCATACTGCCGTGCGCGGAGAAATTTGACGGCGCCCAGCAGGCTGGTCGGAAATTTTGCCTGCCGCTTTTTTTCTCCTTTTAAGCGCGGCGCATAGTAAAGCAGTTCATCTTTGTAGGGGCAGAGCGCGAGGGTCTCACCGGAGATGGGTTCCGCGAGAACATCAATTTTGGCCGCAGGAAAAGCGGTGCGTAAATTACGAAGAAAAGGAATCGCGAGCACCGTATCACCAATGAAGCGGTACCGAATAACCAAAATGCGGAGCGGTCGCGAGTCGGGGTAAGCCATGGGCGCGAGAAAGCTTTAACCGTGTCGACCGATCGCCGCAAAAGCGGCTTGAGCCGCCGGACTCACGAGGCGCCCGCGGCGATAAGCCAGCAGGTCAACATCGCCGAGTGCCGCCCAACCGGTGGTGCGTGCGAGCGCCACTGCGCTGGTCTCAATAATATCAAAGCCGGCGGTCCGCAGGAGGTGGGCGCAGGCCTCATGCAATTCTGCGGTGTGGGTGGAGAGGATTAGGCCGAGGTTGAGTTCGGTGGCTAGGAGACGAGCCGCGCCCTGGAGTAGCTCCAGTTCTGCTCCCTCGACATCAATTTTCAAAAAAGTGGGGGCGGGCACTTCGCCGGATTTAATCAGTCCATCGATGGTGCGCACCTGAACTTGCCAACCTGTACCACCCAAATGTGAGCTGATGGTACTGGCCCGTTGATGCTCTTCCCAACCGAAAGTTAATTCGCCATCGGCTCCACTGATCGCGTAGGGCAGCACGGTGACGTTGGCCGCACGATTCCACTGGAGATGGAGTTGCAGCAATTGCCGGTTACGCGGATTCGGTTCAAAGGCAAAACACCGACCGGTGGAGCCAATCGCCTGTGATTCCACTAAGGCAGTATAGCCGCAATGGGCGCCAATATCCCAAACCGTCTCACCGGGCTGGAGTAATTGCGGCAGGCAGCCTGCCTTGCCCGGAACGAACCGGTTATAGAAATAATTTTTTGCAGTCGATACGCTCCACCAACGCCCGCGATTGGGTCCGCGTTGAATCGGCAGGCGAACCGAACGAAAAAGTTTTTTTAGGAGATTCATAACAGAGAATATCAGTTGTCCCGCCGATCAGTTAGGCGGCGTAAACATCGGGGTAGTCAGGGCCGCGAGCCTTAAAGCGTTTGTGCACCCAGAAGTATTGTTCGGGGCAGAGCCGGATATTATGCTCGAGGAGCTGATTAATGCGCAGGGCGTCAGCATTGGCATCGGCGGTAGGGAAATTTTCGAGCGGCGGGTGAATGGTGAGCGTGTAAGAATGATCAGTTTCACGTTTTAAGAAAAAAGGAACGACAGCCGCTCCAGTCATCTCAGCAATCTTGCTGGTCGCCGTGTTGGTGATCGCGGGTATGCCAAAGAAGGGTAAAATTTCGGAAGATTTACTGCGCTTACCTTGATCAGGTGCGTACCAGATTGCGGCGTTAGCGCGTAAAGCACGGATGAGGCCACGAAGATCATCGAAGTGAACTGCGGGTGACATGTGTCGAGCGCGTTGACCACGCATCAGGTGCGCTACGACGGGATTGTTTGGATCCCGGTAGAGTCCGCCCATTTGGTGTGATTCCGACATAAACCGGCCGCCAATTTCGAGGGTGGTAAAGTGGCCAGTCAGAAGAATGACCCCATGGCCGCGAGCGAGGGCCGCCTGAAGGTATTCCCGGCCGATGACCCGATGCGGCGGCAGCGCGGAAGTCTTCGCCCACCAGCCGGCGCATATTTCAAAAAGGCCTAGAGCTAGCGAATCATAATGGGCCCGAGCCAGCGCGGTAATTTGCGCGGTCGTGGCGGTCGGATAGCAGAGGCGCAAATTGGTAAAAACAACGCGGCGGCGGATGCAAATCATGTTAAACACAAACCAGCCCAGGCGCCGCGCTAGCCAGCGTTTTTCTGGCCAGGGTAATTTATCGGTGATCCATAGAAATCCTAAAGCCACCCACATGGGCCAATGCTGCGGAAACCAGAGCCGAGGTTGCGCACTATCGCGACTCATGCGCGACCGGATTGAGGCGGTTGGCGGTAGAGCTGCGGGTTCAAGGTGGGATCATTATACATCTTGAACTGAAAATAAGCTGAGAAAGTACGGCGGCCCGCGACGACGTCGGCGA
>CAIOCT010000122.1 GCA_903856725.1 uncultured Verrucomicrobiota bacterium | reverse complement strand
GAAAGTGAGATCTGGATCGGCCCTCTGACCTTTCGCCTCTGTTTCGCCAAGGGCGAGAACTGAGGACGAACACCGGGTTGATAGCAGTCAACAACGGCGCCGCCTCTGTTTCGCCAAGGGCGAGAATTGAGGACGAACACCGGGTTGATAGTAATCAACAACGGTGCCCCTCTGACCTCTAACCTCAGGCCTCTGACCTCTAGCTGATAGCAGTCAACAACGGTGCCATCTCATACCGTGGGCTCCTGCTACGAGCCTGATTCCGCGGCTTACTTGACGATAAAACTCCAAGCGAGAGCCGGGCCTTTAGCGACGAGACGGATTTCGTAGCGGCCGGGGGGGAGGGTGGTGGTGGAAAAGGTCACGGCGTAGTTGGAGTCGGGCCAGCGACTCCGCAGTTCCTTGCCGGGCAATGTTTCTGCCGTGGGGACCAACACTAATTCGTGGCCCTTGTGGTACAGCGCGGTGTCGCCCACTTGGGCTTTTAAATCGGTGAGACTCGCGGTGAAGAAGATCGTGTAGTCTTGTTCGTGGATTACTTCGGCTGGAGCGCTGACTTGGTCAATGGTGGCGAGCAGCTTGGGTCTCTCTGCAAAATTGGGTTCAAAGTCAGCGCCTAAGCCAAGCGCAGAGCGGTGCAGCGGCGCCGGTCCGTTTGCGCTCATTTTTTCGATTGGGCGGCGGGTGGTGACGGTTAATTTTTGCCAACCGGCGGCCAGTAAGCGAGCGACGGTGGCCCGATCTTGCGCATCTTGGTAGGGCCGATAGGCAGGGCCCGGCTTGCGATAATAAAGATTCACCGCCGTGTAGATAATAACGAAAGCAATGATGGCCGCGATGATCCACTTCATGGACCAAGGTTTAGGCGATCGGCGCTGACGGGAGGCGGTCATTTGGGCTGTTATCGCGGGAAGGGCGGGTCGAGCGCAAATACATTTGCGCCACCCCTGCGGACTTGTTCTCGTCGCTAGCTCACATGAAATTTTGGTCGCAGACATTTATTCCCACGCTCAAGGAAAGCCCCGCCGACGCCGAAATTGCGTCGCACAAACTGCTGCTGCGCGCGGGCCTCGTGCGTAAATTAGGCGGCGGGCTGTATACCTACATGCCGGCTGGCTTGCGCGTCGTGCAGAAAATCAGTCAATTATGCCGCGAAGAAATGGATCGCGAAGGCGGCATTGAAATGGCGATGCCCTTCATTCACCCCGTCGATAATTGGCAAGAGGGACCGCGCTGGGCCGCGGCTCGTGAGATTATGTACCGCGTCGATCACGCGGGGGCGGGCAAGGGGCGCTCAAAGGAACCGGAGTTTGTCCTCGGGCCCACGCATGAAGAAGTCATTACCCCGCTCGTGAAAAGCGAGATTACGAGTTACCGCGATCTGCCTAAAAATTTTTATCAAATTGGGACAAAATTCCGCAACGAGATCCGGCCCCGCTATGGCCTGATGCGAGCGCGGGAATTTATCATGAAGGACGCCTATAGTTTTGACGCGACGGACGAAGGGGCGACCGAGAGTTACCACAAGATGAAGCGCGCTTACGCGGCGTTCTTCCTGCGCTGTGGTTTGAAGACGATCGCGGTCGAAGCCGATACGGGCGTGATGGGCGGTAGTTTCTCCCACGAATTCATGGTGCCGGCCCCCGTGGGCGACGACGATATCGTGTACTGTGACGCCAGCGGTTATTCAGCTAATCGGGAGAAAGCCACGAGCGGGCTTGTGCCCAAGGATTTCCAAGATGCGGTTCCCAGCGGTGCGCTTGAACAATTTCCTACGCCAGGCGTAGTCACGATTGCGGCGCTCGCGGCGGCGCCCTATGGCGTGGCAGCTGACCAGCAATTCAAGACGCTCGTTTATATGGGCGACGGCAAACCGTTTCTCGTGATTCTGCGCGGTTGCGATGACCTCGAGGAAGCCAAACTCGGCGCGTTGGGCTTTCAGCTCTGGCGTCAGGCTACTGCCGAAGAAATCGAGCCCGTGTTGGGCGCTAAGCCGGGTAGTCTTGGGGCGATCAAGGGAACCATTAAAAATCCCACTGCGCTCGCGGGGATTTTTGCAGACCACGCCATTCGGTTAATTGGCAACGGCACGACCGGCGCCAATCAAGAAGGCTGCCACGTGCGTCACGTCAATGTGGTGCGCGATTTGGCCATTACCTCGTGGGGTGATTTCCGGACCGTGCGGGCCGGCGAACCTGATCCCAAATCAGGCCAGCCCCTCCAAATCGCCCGGGCGATTGAGGTCGGTCACATTTTCAAACTTGGCACGAAATATTCAGAAAAATTTGGAGCCGTTTATACCGATGATAAAAAGCAATCGCACCCGATGATCATGGGGTGCTACGGCATTGGCATCAGCCGCACGCTCCAAGCGGTCATTGAACAAAGTAATGATGCTGATGGCATCATTTGGCCTTGGCACGTTGCGCCGTGGCAGGTGTTGGTTGTTAATTTGGATCCAGCGGATGCGGCCTCGAGCGAGCTGTGTTTGCAATTGGCGCAAGCGGCGGAATCCGCTGGCGCGGATGTGCTCATCGATGATCGCGCGGAGCGGCCAGGCGTAAAATTTAAGGATGCTGATCTCATCGGATTACCGCTGCGTTTAACGGTGGGCGGCCGCGGCTTGAAGGAAGGTATTTTTGAAATGAAATGGCGCACGGCCAAGGAAGTCAGCAAGGTCGCCATTGCGGACGCAGCGAATATTATTACAGCAGCGGTGCGCCAGGCGGCGAGTCAGGCATGATCGTCGTCAGTGCGCAGCCTCAGTCCGCACCGCTTGCCGCCACGGCGCTCCAGTCGCAGTTGGCGCCTCAGTGGCACGTGGTGGTGCTTAATGATCCCGTGAATTTAATGTCTTACGTTGTCATGATTTTCAAAAAAGTCTTTGGCTGGTCAGAAGCTAAAGCGCGCGTCCATATGCTTGAAGTGCATGAGCGCGGCCGTTCGTTGCTCTGGACGGGGGCGCGCGAGCCGGCTGAGGCTTATGTTTTTACCTTACAACAGTGGCATCTCACGGCCGTGCTGGAAGCCGCATGAAACGGGTAGAAGTTAAGTTGAATTTGGAGGCGGTCGCGCCGCTGCTCGATGCGATTAAGGCGGCCGCTGATGAGCTCCAGCCAACGCTGGCGGTGACACCTCAAGTGCCTGATCTCGAGGAGGAATTTGCGGAGGACTGGCGGCAGGAATTACTCCAAAATCAAAGGAGTGACCTTGATATCTTGCTCAGTTTATTCGGCACTGATTTTTTTATTACCGGCGTCGTGCCTCTTGATGCGACGAATAGTGAACCAATCCTGCGCGCTTGTTCGGCGGTGCGTTTATGGATGCGGGCGCATTCCCTCACGGCGGTGAGTGATGAGGCCCTTGAAACCGGTCAAATGCCGTTGCTGGAAACGACGGAAGGGCAACGGCGCGCTTTTGCAGCTTATGTTTTTCTTGGGACGCTGCAGGAACTGATCGTGCAGCATCTTGACCCCACGGAACTCGAGTAATTCAGGGCAGGGTGTCCCTGGCGCTTACAGTTTTAATTTTTCGAGCAGAGTTTGCGCAATTTCCCGGAAGACCTGCGCTGGTTTGCTGGCCGGGTCATTGACGACCACGGGTAAACCGCAATCGCCGCCCGCTCGAATTTCAGGATAGAGGGGGACTTGGCCAAGGAGGGTCGTGCCCAGTAGTTCGGCCGTGATGGCCCCGCCACCTTCGCCAAAAAGTGATAATTTTTTGCCAGCGGCGTCTTCGTACCAGCTCATGTTTTCAGCTACGCCGAGGATCGGTACGTTTACTTTTTGAAACATGAGGCCGCCTTTGCGGGCGATGTTTGTGGCGGCGGTTTGCGGGGTGGTTACGATGAGGGCGCCGTCGAGGGGCAAGGTTTGCACCAAGGAAAGCTGCGCATCGCCGGTGCCGGGAGGCATATCGACTAAGAGAACATCAATTTCGCCCCATTGCACGTTTTGGACGAATTGCTGAATGGTTTTCATGATCATTGGCCCGCGCCACACGACCGGCGTGTTGTCATCCACCAGAAAGCCCATCGACATCACTTTAACGCCATGGCGTTCGAGTGGCACGAGCGATTCCCCATTGATTTCCGGACGGCCTTGGAGGCCCATCATGAGGGGAACGGAGGGGCCGTAAATATCGCAGTCCATCAGGCCGACTCGACCTGGCCGACCGCGGAGTTCCAATACTTGCGCGAGGGCGCACGCGAGGTTGACCGCAAAAGTGGATTTGCCGACGCCCCCCTTGCCGGAGGCAATGGCAACTGAATGTTTGAGGCCGGCAGGCGCAGTACCGCCGCCAAGATTAGCTTGGCCGGCTGCCGGCGGTGCCTTGGCGGCTGAGACGGCGAGCTCGATGATCACATCCTTGACGCCGGGTAGCGCCCGCAGACATTGCTCAATTTCGGCCTTCAATTTGGTCGGAACTTTAGGATCAGAAGTGGTGATGGCGACGGCGACCTTCGCGGTGCCTTCGACGAAGACCGCGGATCGGATGAGCCCGAAGGAGACGATATCGCGGCTAAACCCGGGATATTTTACTTGTTTGAGCGCTTCTTTGATGGATTCAGTGGTCACGAGATGATTGAGAAAATGGCTTGGAAAAGAGGGCGCTTTGACCTTGTGAGTAGGTTGCCGAGAGTAAAACAAAAATCGGCTAATCTGACTTTCATCCCTAATTATCACCTCATTATGCAGAATGCATTTCGCTTCCTTCTCGGGCTCGCCCTCGTGGTGCCTGTTTTTGCTCAACGCGATATTGGTACAGTCAGTGTTAATGCTGACACGACCACGATCCCCGTAACGATTACCGCGACTTCGGCGGAATTGCAAAATTTGGCCTTAACGGCCTTCGGGTCTCACGGGCGCTACCGCGCGGTGTCTAGCGGAGCAGCTTTTACGATTAGTTTTTCGCCGGCGGGCGGCAATCAGGTGAGCGTCACGATCACCAAGGGCAGTCTCAATTCTCCGGTGGCGAGCCAGACGCTTGCCGGCACCAGCATGCGCAATGCGCTCCTCCGTGCGGCTGATTTTGCCGTAACTAAAACCAGTGGTTTGAAAGGTTTTTTTGCGGGGAAGCTAGCGTACTTGAGCAACAAGACGGGCAAGACTGAGATTTATACTTCCGATCTTTTTTTCGGCGAAGTCATGCGCTGGACTGCTGAGGGTAAGCAAATTCTTGGGCCGCGTTGGTCACCCGATGGCTCGAAGATTGTTTTTACGAGTTACCGCACCAGCTTTCCTGATATTTATGTACTGGAAATGAACAACCGCCGCATCTCGTTGCTCGCGAGTTTCAAGGGCACGAATAGTGGTGGGCGCTACAGCCCAGATGGGTCGCGCATCGCCATGGTGCTTTCTGGCGAGGGTAACCCTGAAGTTTATGTCGGCACCGCCCAGGGGCGACAGATCCGTCGCCTGACTAATTCCCCTTCGATCGAAGCATCTCCGACGTGGTCGCCCGATGGGTCGCGTTTGGTGGCTGTTTCCGACGCAGCCGGTGGCCCGCAACTTTACATGATGTCCGCAAGTGGCGGAGGGGGTATGTCCCGGCTCGGCACCAATATTTCCAAATATTGCGCCGAACCCGACTGGAGCGTGGGAGATCCCAATAAACTTGTTTTCACGGCAGGCGTCGGGCGTGGCTATCAGGTCGCGGTTTACGATTTGGCCACCCGGGCCAGCAAAATTGTCTCCAAGGCGCCGACCGATGCCATTGAACCGATGTGGTTGGCGGATGGACGTCACGTGATTTGCACCTACCGCGCCGCCAATACCAGCAGCCTCTATCTTCTCGATACGGAGTCTGGTAAAGCTACGCGGCTTAGCCCGAGTGCGCTCGGGAGCGCTTCAAGTGCAAGTTATCTGGCTCCTTAATTCATGAGGCTTTTTTTTATTGGCGATATTGTCGGCAAGCCCGGCCGCGAAATCGTCAGCGCGCTGCTGCCGAAGCTGCGCGCGGAGCGCGGGATCGATTTTGTCGTCGCGAATGGTGAAAATGCGGCGGCGGGGGCCGGCATCACCAGCGTAATTTGCAAATCTCTGATCGAGGCTGGCGTGGATGCTATCACGCTGGGCGATCACGTGTGGGACCAAAAAGGGTTTGAGGTGGATATTGTGACGCTCCCGCAGGTATGCCGACCCGCTAATTTGCCGCGGACATCGCCGGGTCGGTCGCATCTGATTTTAGAAAAAAACGGCTTTCGCTTACTGGTATTTACCGTTCTGGGCCGAAGCTTTATGGGCCTTAAAGCGGAGTGTCCCTTCCTGGCGGCCGACGCTGTGTTGCAAAATATCGCCGGACAATTCGATGGAGCCTTGGTGGAGATGCACGCGGAGGCGACCTCTGAGAAGCAGGCGCTCGGCTGGCATCTGGCAGGGCGGGTGAGTGCCGTACTCGGGACGCATACGCATGTGGCGACGGCGGACGCTGCGCTCTTGCGTCAGCACACGGCATTCATGTGCGATGTGGGTATGACGGGGCCGCATGAGTCGGTGCTCGGTCGTGAAATTGCTCCTGTCGTCGGGCGTTTTCTGGATGGCTTGCCGCGGCGTTTTGAAGTGGCCACGGGGGACGTGCGACTCTCCGGTGCCTTGGTCGACGTGGCAGCCACGGGGCGCGCAGAAAAGATTGAATGGTTAAGTCTGCGGGCGAACTAAGAGGCGTCTCGGCTGGCTCTCTCGTTGCGGTTAGAGGCGCGTTATTGTTTTGTGGTTTTCAGCTTTTTTATGGCTAACTCTACTCCATGAATTTTTCTTCGCCTTCTGCTGATGGCTTTGTGCCAGACGGAAGTTCGCTGGCGACGGCGCTGACGCGGACTACCCATCTTTGCCTTGCGGCGCATCAGGATGATATCGAAATTATGGCCTATCCCGGCGTCGCCGCTTGCTATGAATCGCGCGATCATTGGTTCACTGGGGTGATTGTGACAGATGGCGCTGGGAGCTCCCGGTCAGGCGAATTTGCAAATTTCACCAATGAAGAAATGATGGTGGTGCGCCGCGAGGAACAGCGTACGGCGGCGCGGATCGGAAAATTTTCCGCAGTCGTGCAACTCGCGCATCCCAGTGCAGTCGTGAAAAATCCCGCGGCGGTCGGCGTGCGCGATGATTTATTGGCCATACTTACAGCCGCGAATGCGCAGACGGTTTACCTTCATAATCCGGCGGATAAACATGACACCCATGTGGCGGTGTTTCTGCGGAGTCTGGAGGCGCTCCGGGCGTTGCCGCCTGCCCAGCGCCCCCAACGCGTTTATGGGTGCGAAGGCTGGCGTAATCTCGATTGGTTATTGGATACCGATAAACAAGTGCTCGATGCCTCGGCTAATCCGGAACTGGCGGCGGAACTGGTGGCGGTTTTTCAATCGCAGATTGCTGGGGGGAAACGCTACGACCTCGCCACGACCGGCCGTCGCTTGGCTAATGCTACTTTTCATACGCCGCACGCGACTGATCAGTTTAGTGCACTCACGTGGGCGATGGATCTGACTCCGCTCGTTCAGGATCCGAGTTTATCGGTGGAGGCGTATACCCTTGGTTATATCGACCGCTTGCGCGCGGATGTAGCTGAGCGCCTCAAGAAATTTACGGCCTGATTACTCATTTTATTTATGGTTAAAAGTACCGGCATCTACCAAGGCGATCTCAACTGCCAGTTGACGCATGAGCCCTCGCAGCAAGTCATTGAAACCGACGCGCCCAAGGATAATCACGGCCGCGGGCTCGCTTTTTCGCCCACTGATTTAACCACGGCTTCGTTTGCCTCATGTCTTGTGACCACGATGGCCATCGCGGCGCGGACCAAGCTCGGCTTTGATCTGCCCGGTTTGCGCTGGGCCGTGACCAAAGAAATGTCGACAGATCTTCCGCGCCGTATCGTGCGGATCGCCACGGAGGTTTGGTTGCCGATCACCCAAGACCAGGACCCGAGCAAAATTTTAGAGCAAGCGGCCCTCAATTGCCCGGTGCATCACAGTTTGCATCCGGCCATTGCTCGTCCCGTGACATTTCATTGGGCTAAGTAACTTCGCTTCGCGCCCTGACCGCTTAATTTCAGGAGGGGGGCCTCGTGGGATTTAGGCTGAAGCGATAAGTTGAGTTGAAGATCAGCTCAACGCCATCGGCCTTAATCCGAACCTTGATTTTACCGGTGGTGGCATCAATCGGCTGGGCGCGGCCCGTCACTGAGCGCAGCTTGTTTTTATGATTAGTCGCTGAACCCGTAAAATTAATTGATTCACCTTGGGCCAATCGCGCGAGATCGAGCTCTGGGATACTGATATTAATCACGCCGGTTTCGCCCCAGAAAAACCACGGCCGCACTTTAGCTTCGTAGGTAGTGGCAATCGCAGAGCCGTGGCGCACAAATAACCCCGAAGTCAGGCTCACGCTGCCCACATAAATGGAGGTCTGCATAGGCGCGATCGCGACTTGATTCCAAGTTGGCGTTGCCAGCGGTACCGCGGCGCGGAGGGGGCAGTGGCTCAAGACGAGCAACCCGCAGAGGAAACCTAAATTAAATCGCAGCCACAGCATGAGTTAATGATGGCTCTCTGCTGCGGACTGGCAAACTACAATTCCCTCGATGCGGTCGGGTGTTTTTTAAAACTGAATAATGCCGTGGGACAATTTTTCGTTGAGTAGCCGGGAGGCCCGCTCGAGGGCGATCAGCATGGCCTCTTGGAGAACAGCCGGTGTGAAATTCCATTCGAGGAGAAAGTGGCCATCAACTTGAAATAAAAAGCCATCGCCCGAAATTCCTGGTCCCATGCTGGCGGCCACGAGCCGACCGGCGTGTAAATGCGCGAGAAGGGGGCGGGCCGTCAGGGGCGATTGGGCGGGGCAGTGTTGATATTCGGAAGTGGCGATCATGATTTCCGAAAATCGCCAGGCTCGTAGCAAGCGGGCGCCGACCAGGGCGTGTTCGTAGCCGAGGATGACTTGTTCGGCTTGTTCCCACGTGCAGTGATGCTTTTTTTGATGGTCGCGGACTGCGGGAAAAAAGGCTCCACAGGAATGGGCGATCGCTAGTTTACCCAGTTCATGAGTAAGGCCGGCCGTGTAGGCCAGCTGGGGATCGACGCGGCCAGATAGTTCGGCGAGCACTTCGGTGGCAATCGCGCTGCACAAGGCATGGCGGGAGAAATCACTCGGCTCCCACTCGCAACCACTTTGATTGGTTACAGGCCAGCGTCCGACTAAAGCGAGGGCGGCCAGGCGATAAATTTCTTTAGCGCCTAGGCGTAAGATCGCTTGTTCTACCGTATCAACGGCATTGCTCGCTCCACCAAAATAAGCCGAATTGGCCAAGCGGAGCGTCGCGCTCGCGAGGGCGGGATCGATTTGAATAATATCGCTGATGTCGCCCGTGGTGCTCGCTTCGTTTTGCAGGGCATCGGATAAACGTGGCAGCAGAGCAGGCGAACACGGCAAGCGCAGTGCGGCGAGACAGACATCATCGATGGTAGGCAGGAGGGGGGCGGAGGAAATCATGGGCGGGTTAACCGATGGGCATGAGCGGCTGGAAATTAATTATCCGACGACATTTCTCGAGGAGCGCATCGGGTTGAAAAGGTTTGAGCAGGTGATCATGAATACCGGCTTGGAGGACGGTCGGAGCGCCGCGTTCGACGATCAGCATGATGATCGGGATGGCGGCGAGGGTGGGGTGCGCCTTGAGCTTGAGCAGCAATTCAGGGCCACTCATCACGGGCATGGTTACATCAAGTAAAATGAGGTCCGGTAAAACGTGCAGGGCGGTCGTCCAACCCTCGACTCCCGTGCTGGCCTCAGAAATTTCACAATCGAATGACTTGAATGTCTGACGCACGATAAGTCGGACCGTTTTCGAATCATCAACGATGAGAATCTTGGGGCGCATAGTTGGGCTGCACAGATTAACGGCTCAGCGCCCCGTTACTTAACTGGTTTTCCAGCTATACGCGCGCGGGGTCGTCGATTTTCTCACATCAAGCAAATGCAGGGTTTGCTGGGCGAAGGCGGAGCCTTGCCCTCAGCTGCTTTGAGTCTGCAGCGAGCCTGGCTGCTTAGCTCTCGTTGGAGTCTAATTCGGCCTCAAGCGGCGAACCCGCTGTGCGGTATTCTTGCAGCTTGTTGCGCAAGGTCCGAATGCTGATGCCCAGCAGGGCGGCCGCCTGAGTGCGATTGCTCTTCGTCTGCAGCAAGGCCGCCTGAATTGCTTGTTTTTCCAGAATGGCGATTGTCAAAACCCCGCCAGCTTCATCGGTCACGGTCCGTGCGCTCACGGTCACGGGAGTGGGTGCAGTGAGTATTTCTGGCTCGGGGGGGGCGGGCGGGAGAAAAGCGGAAAAATCACCGGGTAGACCGAGGGCGGCCGACGTCACGGGTCGACCCGATTCAGTGAGAATAACCGCGCGCTCAATCGTATTTTGCATTTCGCGTACGTTACCGGGCCAGCGATAGCCGGCTAGCATCGCGCGGGCTGAGTCAGCAAAACCGTTAACCTTAATGCCGTGCTTGCGCGCGCAACGTTTCAGGAAATGTTCGGCCAGGATAAGCAGATCATCGCCGCGTTCGCGTAAGGCGGGTACGGGAATGGGGAAGACGTTCAGGCGATAATAGAGATCTTGGCGGAATTCGCCTTTTTCCACGTAGCTGAGCAGATCGCGATTTGAGGTGGCGAGAAGGCGGACGTTCACCTTGATCGTGCGATTACCCCCGACGCGTTCAAATTCGCGTTCTTGGAGCACGCGGAGTAATTTTGCCTGCAGGTTGAGGGGGATTTCGCTCACTTCGTCGAGGAGCAAAGTGCCTTGATTCGCTAGTTCGAAGCGACCTTCGCGGCGTTCGGTAGCGCCTGTAAAGGCCCCACGTTCATGACCAAAAAATTCGCTTTCGATTAAATTTTCCGAAATCGCGGCGCAGTTTACTTTGATAAAGGGATGACCGCGCCGCTGGCTGGCGCGGTAAAGCTCGCGGGCAATCATCTCCTTGCCGGTACCACTTTCGCCCGTGATGAGCACGGTCGCATCTGTGGGTGCGACGCGCTCGATCATTTGGCGCATCCGCTGCATCGCCGGACTGCGACCGACGAGCCCGCCGTCTTCCGCTTCCTCGGGGTTGCTGAGGTAGCGATTGACTTGGAGCAGCTGGCTGTAGGCCTGCGCCTTCTTTAGAATAATATCAATTTGGCTCGGCGAGAAAGGTTTCAGTACGTAGTCGAAGGCGCCCGCGCGCATACAGGCGACTGCTGACTCAACCGTGCCATAACCCGTGATCATGACTACTAAGGGATGTTCCGGCATGGCTGTGACCCGCTCGAGAAACCGCTGGCCGTCGCCATCGGGTAGACGGAGATCGAGCAGCATCATATCGAACGAGTCCGTGCTTAGGAGGGCTTCTGCTTCCGCTAGGGTGGGGGCGCTGCGGACGATACATTTGCGCCGGGTTAAGATCTCGGTCAGTAAATTCCGCACAATAGGCTCGTCTTCGACGATAAGAATTTTTTCGAGCGAGAGTGACATGGAAGGCGTGAGAGACGGTGGCGAAGAAACGGCTAGCGGTCCTGAGCGAGCGTTATCAACAAAACTTAGGCCAAGCAAGATTGCCGGTGGCGAGCACTTTGTAGCAAAATATTGTCCTTATTATTTTAGTTATTTCCCCTCGTTTGCGGGTCCCGATTGGCAAATTAGAGCAGTCTGTTGACAAAGCCAAGGGAGGCCTCGCTGCGGCATGTGCACCCGCCTGATCGGAGGGCGGTAAGGGGCTAGCCAAATAGATAACATTCACAGCAAAAATCGCCCGCCGGATTAGGTCACCGCGAGTAACTGGAGCAGCTTGGTTAGGATCGCGTGGACTGAGTAGGGCTTTTGAATGAAATAAGTGGGGCCGGTCAGCGCCAAATGGGCTTCAGCTTCGCGCTGGTAACGGCCGCTCGTGAGGAGCACGGGTAGGCGCGGCTGCACGGCCCGAAGTTGGGCGCACAGGTTGCCGCCATTCATGTCGGGGAGGCCAAAATCAGCGATGACCAGATTGATTTTTTCTCCGTGACTGGCGAGTAAGGCCAGGCCGGTTTGGCCATTTTTTGCCCAGAGAATTTTGGCGCCGAGGCCTGCTAGCCAAATGATCAGTAATTCTGCAATAAAATCTTCATCCTCAACAAGCAGCAACAGCTTGCCGGTGAGTGGTGGAGCGGCTGATGGAGGAACCGTGGTCGATGGGGGTAAATTCGGCACAGTGATGGTAGGGTCTTACGACACGGGTGCGACGGCCTTTAGTAAAATCTACTCAAGGTAACGTTTTTTTAGTCGATAACCGAGGTGAACCCTCAATCGCCGCACTCATGTCAAATCGCCTCCTTTCCTTTTTAACTGAAATCGAACGTGCCTTGATCACTGCACAGACGGCCCCCGTGGGCGGTCGTTGGGATACGCAGCGTTTGATTAATTTTAATCAAGGGCTCGCGCGACTGACGTTGGCCGCCTATTCCGTGGCCGAGCTGGTCGAAACGCGCGGCGCGATTTTGCTGCAGAGTTTTACTTTGGCTGATGGGTCGCTTTGCCTGAAAGCCAATCTAAGCTGGGAAGGTACTGAGAGCACCTCTGCTTATGCTATTTATGCCAAGCCGGAGATCAATTGGCAGAATGAGGCGAGCCAGATCGCTCGTAAGTGGATTGAGGGAAAACCGGCGATGATAGAAGTCACGTCCGCTCCAGAGGATTTTTCCCCTGAATCCGTCATGGCGGCGACCGCTTAAGTCCTGCGATCGGGATGGGTTAGCCCAAGTCTTTTAGCATCTTGGGTAGACGTTGTACGGCATTAGCGAGGTGAGCGCGGGCGAGGGCTGTTTCATTGGCCTCGGTACCATAGAGCGTTTGCCAGCCACACAATTTTTCCCACGCGCCAGGTGCGATTGGGTCAATTAATTCAAAACCACCGGAAATGCCCGTGTGACGTACCAGATAGTCCGCGATTTGAACAGCGGCCGCAAACAGTTGGTGCCGCGGGGCAAGCTCAGGCTCGTGATGATAAAGGACCGCGCAGGTAATTTCTTCCGACAACTGGTGGCGGTTAAGATAATAAGATCCAATACGAGCGTGATCCCAGCCAATGAGTTCGCGCTCAAGGGCGCAGACTGCGGCCGGATCGGCGCAGGCGGTGGTCATAATGGTCTGTAGTTCTTGGGGGAAGGCGTAGGCGATGACTACCTTCCCGACGTTGTGTAGCAGCCCAGCCAAATAGTCGGTGTCGTCATCAACCGCGATCTGGGTTGATAATAGAATTTCTCGGGTGAGGGCCGCCGTCGCGATGCTGTGCTGCCAGAGTTCCATCCAGGGCAGGGCTTTTTGCCCCGGCTTTCCTGGATGCAGACTTTGCATCTCTTCAATAACGGGCGTTGCGGTGGAGAGTTCGCGGATTTGGCGGAGGCCGAGAAAGAAGACGGCTTCTTCAATATTACTGATGCGAGCAGAGTTTCCAAAATAAACCGAATTAACCATGCGCAACAGTCGTGCCGAGAGGGAAGGATCACGGCGGATGATTTCAGCGATTTGCGAATTGAGGCTGTGATCGGAATTTAACAATTCCCGGAGCGCCCGGTTGATCGACTGCAGGGAAGCTAGCTTAGGGCAGCTTTCAACCCGGCGCTTGATTTCTGCGTCAGAATAGGGACCGGCCATGATGAGAGCAGGAGCAAAAGATGACATGTTAGTATTAAAATACGCGGTCGAAGCACGGAGGTGCGCCCCCGACTACCAACGTCTCTTCTCATCGACGCAAAATTAACCCGATTGAGCCCTTTCCTGACCCGATTGAGTCCACTGCCTCCGCCAGTGCACGCCAAGCACATCACCGCCCACTCCATTAGCCCAGAAATTCATCCCACGGCGCTCGGTTTGTAACATATTATGTTACAAACCGAGCGCGTGATCTAGGCCAGCAGGGTCGTGGGCACCCGTGGTTGAGCGAGTGGAGCGGCGAGCGGTTTGTAATATATTATGTTACAAACAGCGCGCGTGATCTGGGCCAGCAGAGCCGTGGGCGCCCGTGGTTGAGGGAGTGGAGCGGTGCGCGGTTTGTAATATAATATATTACAAACCGAGCGTCGGAGTGCTGAGCGGTGCGCGGAATTTCTCTTAGATATTTTTAAGGAGACGATCGTCTGAGGGGAGAAATTTAAATTACTTAAAAAATTACTGAGCAAGTTTTCACTGGGGAAACGCGCTGGAAAAGACGCGGTGGGCGTGTGCGTAACGTCGTGCGAAATTATTTTTAAAATTTCTATAAGTTATTTTTAGGCTGCGCCGATACTCTCCTTGTCAGGAGCAAAAGCTTTTGATCGGCGACCCGAAGCCGTTCTCTCGGGGCGAATCGCGACCCGGACGTCGCTGCCTAAATCAAGGAAGATTAACATGTCAGTCGTTATCAATACCAACTACGCAGCCAATGTCGCTGCGAACAACCTCGCCGCCTCCAACGCCATGTTGCAGAAGAGCCTCAATCGGCTCTCCAGCGGTTCGAAAATCGTCAGTCCGGCCGATGATGCCGGTGGTCTCGCTGTTTCGATGAAGCTTTCCGCTGCGGCCGTACGGCAAGGCGCGGTCGCAAATAACATCGGTAATGCCGTCTCGCTCCTCCAATCGCAGGATGGCGCCATGAAGGTCACGGGTAAGGTGCTCGAGCGCATTAGCGAACTCAAGGTGCTGTACAGTGACATCACCAAGAGCGCGAGCGACAAGGCCAACTACAATACAGAGTTCCTGGCTCTCGCCCAGCAGCTTGCTGATAATGCGACCCAAACATTTAACGGCGTCAGCCTCTTTGGTTCGACCTCGATTGGCTCGGTCTCCGTCACCGATGACGGTGCGACGACTGTCACGATCGCGGCGCGCGATCTCGCTAGTTCGGCCTCGGGCGTCGGCGTGATTACAGCGGCCACCGGAGCTACGGCGCTGGATACGATCACCGTGGATGATATTTCTACGGCGCTAGAAAATGTTGCGACCATGCGCGCGAACAACGGCTCCGAACAGAGTCGCTTGGGTTTTGCTAGCGAATTGGTCACGACCAATAAGGCTAACCTTGAGGCTGCGAATAGCCGCATCGTCGATGTCGACGTTGCCGCTGAGTCGACGCAATTAGCTCGGTTCAACATTCTCGTTCAAGCCGGTACCGCGATGCTTGCCCAGGCCAACCAGAGCGCTCAGAGCGCCCTGAAGCTCCTGCAATAATCGCTGCGCTCCCTCGTGAAGCGCGAGTCCGCGCCCACTTAGCCCCGACTTTGTCGACCCTCTGGGGTGAATCGAGCACGCGTCGCCGCGTCGCTGGTTCTGGCTAGTGTGCTCCGCTCCTCTGTGCTTTCCGCGGTTGCTTCCACTCAGTCCCTCCTTTCCCACGCCCCTGGCGTAAAAACAATTTGAGGCTTTTGTCTCACACGGCGCGATCCGGAGCCGTTTTCACCGGATACGTCACGACGACGGATAGTCGTAAGAAATCAAGGAACAGATACCATGTCAGTCGTAATTAATACCAACTACGCAGCAACGGTTGCTTCAAACAACCTCGCTGCTTCCAATACCATGCTGCAAAAAAGCCTCAACCGGCTTTCGAGCGGTTCTAAAATCGTGAACCCATCGGATGATGCCGGCGGTTTAGCGGTCTCCATGAGCTTGTCAGCTGCGGCCGTCCGTCAAGGCGCCGTCGCTTCCAACATCGGGAATGCCGTTTCTCTCCTGCAGACTCAAGATGGTGCACTCAAGGTTAGCGGTAAGGTGCTCGAGCGCATTAGCGAACTCAAGGTGTTGCACAGTGACATCACCAAGAGCAAGAGCGACAAGGCCAACTACAACACAGAGTTCTTGGCGTTGTCCCAGCAGCTCACCGACAATGCGACGGAGAAATTCAACGGCGTTAGCCTGTTTGGCTCGTCTGCGATTGGCTCGGTGGCCGTGACGGATGACGGTGCAACGACGGTATCGATCGCCGCACGTGATCTCACTAGCTCCACCACCGGAGTTGGCGTAATTACTGCTGCCACGGGTGACACCGCCCTTGCTGACGTGTCGGTTGCGGAGATTTCCACCGCGATCCAAAATGTTGCCACCATGCGTGCGAACAACGGTTCGGAGCAAAGCCGCTTTGGTTTCGCTAGCGAATTGGTGACCACGAATAAAGCCAACCTCGAAGCTGCGAATAGCCGGATCATCGACGTCGATGTCGCCGCTGAATCCACCCAGCTCGCTCGTTGGAGCATTCTGGTCCAGGCCGGCACTTCGATGCTCGCCCAGGCCAACCAAAGCGCCCAGTCCGCGCTGAAGTTGCTCCAGTAAGTTAGTCTCCTTAATGGTTGTTTTGATTCGCTAAGTCCGGGCCGTTTTACCGCGGCCCGGACGAAGCGGATCAGACCAGGGGAATACCCTACCATTGGTCGCGCTACCGCTCCTCGCGGCTGGCTCGATTTTTTCCTTATTTTTGAACCAAGGACTTAATTTTTAAGTACGGGAGTCGATAAGTGAATGGCCACGAACGCCATCTCATGGATTACTCACTTTCAGGACTCTCCTCCGGCTTTGATTGGAAGACATTTATCAACCAGATCATGGCGGTACAAAATGCCCCGATTGATCGACTCAATGCGGAGAAGGTAACCAATCTCAATCGGCAGGCCGCTCTGGTTGATTTAGATACGAAGATGGCTGCACTGGGTACCGCCGCGACCGCGCTGGGTTCTGGTGATTTATTTTCCAGCCGGCTCGTTTCGTCCACGACGCCAAACTCTTCTTGGCAAGCGACGGCGGCGGGTAGTACCGCTGCCGGGAGTTATGAACTCACGGTGACGCAGTTGGCGACGACCGCACGCCGCCAAGGCGCGGCCGAACTTGGCCAGGCGCTCAACAGCACCGATGACGGAATTGGGTTAACTTTAGCGACCCTGCCGACGGCCACCGCGATCACCGCCGGCACCTTTACAGTAAATGGTCAAGCGGTCACGGTGGCGCTGACGGATACGCTCGACCAAGTTTTTACAGCGATCGCGGCGGCGACGAGCGATGCAGTGACCGCGAGTTACGATCACACAACCGATAAAATTACGCTCACCGGTAGCTCGGTGGTACTGGGTGCGGCCAATGACACGAGTAATTTTTTAACCGCGCTCAAGCTGGGTAATAATGCTACGTTATCCACGACCGTGAGCACGGGAAAATTGGGAACGACGCAAAGCTCAACGACGCTGGCCACCGCTCGACTACAAGCCGATCTTACCGCCTTAGTGGCCGCAGGCGACCGTGCTTTTTTAGTTAATGGGGTGAGCATCGCTTATAACGTGAATACCGATTCCTTGTCGGCTGTCCTCACGCGCATTACTGAATCAGCGGCGGGCGTCACTGCGCTGTATGATAGCACTCACGACCGCGTGGTCCTGGCTAACAATACGACCGGCGACACCGGGATCGCGGTGAGTGAAAGTTCGCCGGGTTTACTGGCCGCGCTCGGCTTAACGAGTGGCGCAATTCTCGTGCGCGGACAAAATGCAGAATTTTCCCTCAACGGCGGCGCGAGTCAGAGTAGCGCGAGCAACACGTTGACAGCGGCGGAGCATGGCATTGCTGGTTTAATGGTCGCGGTGGATACCTTGGCTACGCAAACGCTGGCAGTGAGCAGTGATACGGCAGGAATGCGCAGCGTGATTGAGAATTTCTTAGTTAAATTTAATGATCTCCAAAGCTATGTGGATGAGAATACCAAGACGACGATGGGGATTAACGGCAAAGTCACGGCGGCGATCTTGGCGGGTAATCGGGAGGTGCAAAGTTGGGCTGATCACCTGCACAAATTAGCTTTCGCTCAAGTAGCCGGTCTGAGTGGTACCATCAGTCGCCTGGAGCATCTCGGCATTGATTTTAATTCTACGAGTGGCGTGCTAAAAATTACGGACAGCGCGAAATTAACGACCGCCCTGCAAACGCAAGCGAGGAGTGTGGCCGAGTTTTTTCAAACTAGCACGACAGGATGGGCCGCGACGCTCAGCACTTACGTCGACCAGATCAGCACCGCCAATGCGCTGCAGGAAGATCGGCTTAATGCCGCCAATACATCGCTCGACACTTCAATGGGTAATCTTCAACGGCGTTTGGATCAGCAACGCGCCGCACTTACCGCTAGTTTTATCGCCATGGAATCGGCCCAATCGCTCCTCAAATCACAGTCTACGACCTTGGCGAATGCCTTCCCCAGCTCGAGCAAATCTGCATGAACACTTTTAACCTTTGTTTACCTTCGCGGAGTTGGGGAACTGGAATTTTGCTGGGAGGGCTGTTGGCTTTGGGTAACACCGGGCTCTTGGCGGAAACTTTTTCGGTCGGTTTACCAGCTAAAGAGTATTTTACGCCCACTAATGTCCGGGGGGTAGCCCAGCTTCCACGTACGATTCGTCGTGTCGTAGTGGTGCCGTTAGCTGGTGGCATGATCGTGTCCGCGGAGACAGCCCAAGCGCTCGAAGAGGTTTTCGCCGCGGAACTGCAGAAGCAATTGCGCTTTGAAGTGGTGCGGCTGACGCGGAGTGAATGTCAGCAGCGTTTCGGGCAGCCAGAATATGCCTCGGTCGCAACCCTCCCAGCTGATTTTTTGCCGGCACTTGCGCGAACTTATGCGGCGGATGCAGTCCTCTTTATTGATCTCACTGCTTATCGGGGCTATCGCCCGCTGCAACTCGGCGTGCGTGCCAAGCTCGTGACCATCACGAATCCTCAGTGGCTGTGGACTTTTGACGAAATATTTTCCGCGGATGATCCTGGCGTGGTCAAAAGTGTACGCTATTTCTACCGCGCTTCGGCGGCGGTGGATAGTCCGGTTGATTTGCGCAGTGGGGCGCTGCAAAGTCCCACTAAGTTTGCCGCTTATGTCGCCGCAGCGACTTTTACCACGCTGCCCCCACGTTAAGATTTAGCCGATATATTGCGTTAAAGTTTTTTCTCACTGCACCGATTTAATTAACAATCAACGGCGTTCCCTGTATCGATGATTAGCGTTAGTGGCTGACCGTTCTCGTCCCTCCAACCACATGATACATTCCGCTTCTTCTTCTAGTCCGTCGGCCCGCAGCGATGCCCTCGCTGCCGCCTCAGTTGCCGCTGCTCCGGTTCGTCCGGCGCCGGCTCCTTCCGATCAGATCCATATCGATCTTTCGAGCACGCTGCGGCTCGCGCTGCAGCAGTCTCCCGAAATTCGTCCCGAGGTCATCGCTCGTGCTCGGGCGATTGCGGCGGATGGATCGTATCCCTCAGATACAATTCTGCGGGCGATCAGCGCGGTCATCATTAATGCCCCGGATTTATCCGAAGACCACTCTTGAGCACTTCCGCGATGGTTCAAGGTTACGCGCGGACCTATCGGTCCAATGCCGTGCTGACGGCGAGTCCCGGTCAGCTCGTGTTGATGCTTTATGATGGGGCGCTGCGCTCGCTGGCTTTGGCGCGTGACGCGTTAGAGCGACCGGAGGGTCAGGCGCACCGCTTCGAGGTGATTAATCGTGAGCTACTCAAAGCCCAGGCGATCATTGCGGAGCTACAGGGTGGCTTAAATTTTTCGGACGGTGGTGAAGTAGCGCCGACGCTCGATAAACTTTACGATTATTATAATCGGCGGATCTTCGAAGCAAATTTGCGTAAGGAGCTTTCTCCGGTGATAGAAGTCGAAGGACTGCTTAATCAACTGCGGGCGAGTTGGGCGGAAATGCTCACGGCGCAACCCATCAATGATGAACGACCTGAATTAATTCGGGGTGTTGCCTGATTTTATGGAAGCTCCGGTTACGCGCGCCACTCGTTTGCTCACCGCGGTCGAGCTCTTGCTTGAGCAAGAGGGCATGTATCGGCGGTCTGGTCTTGCTGATCTCATGCTCGCTACCCGGCAACGGGCTGAGCCACTCGTGCAACAATTAGCGTTGCTCGCTGGGGCTTATGGCGTGACGGGTCTTGATGATCGAGTTCGCTTACTCCTCGAGCGGAATGACGAGCACGCTCGCTGGTTGCAGATAAAAATGGCGGAATTAGGCGCGGAAATTCAGCGACTCGAGGGTGCCCGGCAACGGGCGGCTCAATTAATGCCGGCCTATGCTGGTTTAAACAGCCGCCTCGAATCTCGCTTTCAAGCGGCCGGCTGAACGGGCTCCGGCGAGTGCGAGCAGCGAACTTGATTGCTGAGGTTTTGCCGCGTTCACTTAACCAGCTAAAGTATCGTTGGCGGCAACCGATTACTCCTCCCACTATGGCTGTTGTGTCCCTTGCCTCATCCCGAGAAGCGTCGCCTTCCGCACTCTCGTTTGAGGCGTTACTCGGCCCCTGGGCCCAGAGTGCTGATCCCGCCTATTGCCGAGATTTGGCCGGCCAATTTTTGGCCGTTAATCAAGCGTTCGCCCGCAAATTCGGCCGCAATCTGAGTGAGTGGCGAGGCACGGCGTTGAGTGCGATTCTTCCCGCTGATCATGTTAATCTGATGATGGATCTGACGGCAGATTTAGATCGACCGCCTTATCGGGTGACGCGCGAACTCCGCTGCGATACGCCGCAAGGTTGGCGCTGGTTAGCCTGGGAAAAGTCGCCGCTGCGTGATGCCGCTGGGGTCATTTATGGTCTGCGCGCAGTTGGGCGCGATATCACCAAGCAGCGGATGGCTGAAGAGCAGTACCTAAAACTATCTCGCGCTGTTGAGCAGTCACCGGTGGCGTTTGTGATTACAGATGCCGAGGGACGCGTTCAATATGTTAATCCAAAGTACACAGAAGGTTCCGGTCGTACCTTAGAGGATATTCTTGATCAGACTACGGAGGTCCTTCGTGACGGGCATGCCGATGAGGCGTCGTATCAAGCCATGTGGGCGGCGGTGCGGGCCAACCGTGAGTGGCATGGGGAGTTAGTGAGCGAACGCGGCGATGGTCGCACGGTGTGGGAATCTGTTCAGGTATCGAGTCTACTCGGACCGGCGGGAGAGGTCACCAATCTACTTTGTTTGCGTGAAGATATTACAGAACGCAAACGACTCGAGCACGAGCTGCGTCAGTCGCAGAAAATGGAGAGCTTAGGCACGCTTGCTGGCGGCATCGCGCATGATTTTAATAACTTACTCGCGATCATCAATGGCTATGCAGAGTTTTGCCTTAATCATAGCGCAGATGCGGACCAAGCCCGTAAAAGCCTTCAGGAAATTTATCGGGCGTCGCAACGCGCCAGCGGCTTGGTGCGTCAAATTTTAACTTTTAGCCGCAAGAATGAAGTGCGGTACGCGCCCTTTGATCTGAATCAGCAGGTGCGCGAATTGGTGAAGCTCCTCGCTGAGACTTTCCCCCGCACAGTTAGTTTTGATCTCCAGTTAGCCGACAAGTTACCACCGCTCTTGGCCGACCAGAGTCAGGCTCAGCAAATTCTCCTTAATTTATGCGTTAATGCCCGGGATGCGATGCCGCAAGGAGGCACGATCACGGTGAGCACGCAGGTGCGCGCTGGGAGCACTGTCGCGGGGGTAACGGGCGTCGATCCGAGTAAAACTTATGCGTGTCTGCGCGTCGCCGACACCGGCACCGGCATGACGCCTGAAGTTCGGGCGCGACTTTTTGAGCCGTTCTTCACTACGAAGCCCGGTACACAAGGCACTGGTCTGGGTTTGGCCGTGGTGTATGGGATTGTGACGAGTCATCATGGATTTATTGACGTCACCAGTTCGCCTGGGGTTGGAAGTGCCTTCACGGTAGGTTTGCCGCTCTCGGCGGAGACGATGGTGGTGCCAACGACAGCGTTGCGCGGCATTTTCCCTGACGGACACGAAACGATCTTGGTCGTGGATGATGAGATTTCGCTCAGACGATTATTGGAGACCGCATTTGCTTCGAAAGGCTACACGGTGGCCACGGCAGCCAATGGTCTTGAGGCCATTGACTATGTCAGTCGTCTCGAGCAGCCCCTCGATGCGGTCCTGCTTGATTTAAATATGCCGGGTGCCAATGGACTCGAAGTGGCGAAAGTGATTAAGATCGCCCGGCCAAATTTGAAAGTGCTGATGCTGAGTGGGAATTTACCGAGTGACATTCGCGCGGAGCTGCAAAATTTGGGCATCGAAGACTTTGTGCAGAAGCCCTACGCGCTCGATGATGTTGGCCGCCGTCTACGCGCGCTGCTGGATCAAATTACCTAAGGCGAGAGGCGAAAGGCGAAAGGCTAGAGGTTAGAGGTGAAAGGCGAGAGGTCAGAGGTCAGGGGTCAGGGGTCAGAGGTGAAAGGTCAGATAGTTTTAAGGTTTAAGTCCGGATTTTCTTTCGCGTCGTTTCGCGTATTTCGCGGGCCAAAATGTATTGGTCAATCCGGGTCTCAGTTTCCCAATTTTCTCCTTTTCAAAGTTTCATCTTTTCCTCCCACCTTTGCGTCACTTCGCGCCCTTCGCGGTAAAAAATGCCTTAGTCGATCCAGATCTTCGTTCCCCGATTTTCTACTTTCCGAAAATTTTATCTTTTCCGCCTACGTCCTCACGCCCCGAGGTTAAAAGACCGCGTGCCTTCGGGAGTTTTTAACTCTACTACACCGGTGCTGAGATCTAAATGCACGGTACGATTGATCGAGCCACCGGTTTCCTGATGACTCACACTCAGGCCATGAGTTTTTAGGTACGCGAGGGTCACCTCAAGATTACGGGCCCCAATTTTAATGGGGTCGGCGCCGCGGATAATGCCAGCGCCACCGGCGATGAGCAGCCGGAGTCGGGATTGGTCGATTTGGTGTTTCGCCAGTTCGCGAAAGAGTAGCGGTAGACCGGTGTCGGCAAACATTGCGGGCTGTTTAACGGCTTTATCGCGCGAGACGGTGGAGTCGGGCAACATGACGTGAATAATCCCGCCCACTTTAAGTTGCGGATCGTACGCGATGACCCCGAGGCAAGCGCCCAGTGCGTAGGTGCTTAAAATCAAACGAGGGCCAGTGGCGACAGCGAGTTCACCGATGCCAATGATGATTCGTGGCAGCGTGATGTGGCTCGACGTAGGCAGCACCCGCTCAGGGAGTGCACTCGCAACGGGCCGCGGTTCAGCAATGATGGTGGGTGAGAGAAAGCGCATGGCGGAGAATGCGAATTACCAGAGGTGGCAGGGTAATGGGCTAATTAACTCGGCGAGTGGCGGTGGTCGCAGGGTTGGGTTTAAGAATAAACCAGCAACCGCTGTTGAATGGGAGTGACTTGATTATGGCTGCGAATTTTCGCGACGGTAGCCGCCCCGAGGGCTTGGCCTTCGCCAATGAGGAGGAGCCCGTGCGGACTGTAGATACCGCTGGCGAGCACCATCCCGGACTCGAGTTCTTCGAGCATGATTTCACGAACTTGGCGCGGCAGGCGGGCCAGTTGGGTGACCTTCAAGAAGAGACGTACCGCTTCTGGATCATAGGCTTGGCCGGAGTTAGCCAAAATCGCATCTAGGGCGGCTTGTTTGGGCAGGCCTGATTCCACGAAATCAGCGGCGACGGCGAGACACCGCGCCGTCCAGGGAATATTATTACCGGCGAGACCGTCGGGGTAACCACGACCATCGTAGCGTTCGTGGTGGGCGCGGATGGTTTCGCCGAGAGCCGGTTGGCTATCAACAAAGGTGGCGAGGGTTTGCGAGAAAATCGGATGGTTGCGCAACATGGCGCGCTCGCGTTCGGACAAACGCTCTGGGTGAGTACGGAATGCGCGGAATAGTTCGCGCGGAATACCGATCAAGCCGAGATCGCAAAGTAGGGGAGCGGAGCGCAGCACGCGTCGTTCTTGTTCATTGAAGTGCTCGGTTTCGGCCATGCGGGCGCAGATTTCGACGAGCGTCTTGGCTTGGCCGCCGAGGACTGGATCAAAGGTCGTGAGAATGCGGCGGCATAGTTCCAGTGAATGTTCGTAGGAGGTGGCCAGCTCACGATTGAGCAGATCAAGTTGTTGCCGCTGGGCCTCGAGATCTTGGACCTTGGCCTCGAGCGCGCTATTGGCTGCCTGGAGTTCACCATTCAAACGCAACGCTTCTGCTTGGAGCGCCTGATTGTGGGTAATGAGTTCATAGCGATGCGCCGCATTGCGTACCGTGGCCGTCAGTTCTTCGCGCAACCAAGGCTTAGCGATAAAACGGAAAATTTCTCCCTGGTTGATCGAGTCGACCAAGGTCGGCAGCGATAAGACTGCCGTAATGAGGATGCGTGAGGTATTCGGTTGGAGTCGTTTGCTCGCGACCAGGAAATCGAGACCCAGCATTTCCGGCATGCGCTGGTCGGAGATGATGACCGCAAAGCGCCGCTCCTCGAGAATGGCTAAGGCCTTGAGTGGACTCGAGACGGCCACAACGTGATAATTTTCACGCTCGAGCGTTTGTTTTAAGGCCGCGAGGACGAAGGGTTCATCATCGACGACGAGGATAGCCGGCTGGTCAGTCGCAGGAGGAAGGTTGTTCATAGGCGGGGCGCCGCGTGCACGAGAGGAATAAGCTGGTCGAGTCGGCAGTCGCGGTGAATGACTGGAGAACTGGGCTGAAATGCTAAGTTATTTTTCCTCATGAGCTGCTGTGATATCGGCGCAAATCAGCCGGAGTGAAGCGCTCACGTGAAATGATAATGATTGGTTCGGCAAAAATTGCCGATAAACGAGCGAGTCCCGGGTCCGCGAACGCGCCCGAATAGAGCAAGCCGCGATATAATTTTTATCTCATTGATCAGCAGTTTGATAAAAAGCCAACTAGGGGGCTGGCATGGCGGTTGCATTAGCGCGGACTTCCATGGTCGATCCCGTCTTTCAATCTGACAATTACGTCCTCGCTCGGCGCCTGCTCGATGCCGCGGTGGTCCGGCAGGAGGCGGTGGCCGCTAATATTGCCAATGCGGAGACGCCTGGCTATCGGCGCGTAGATGTGTCCGCTGATTTTACGACGCAGTTGAAGGCGCAATTGGCCGCCGGCAAACTCAAGCTGTCGGGCGATACGCTCGCGCCGCAAGTGACGGAGGATCCCCATGCCCGCTCCCTGCGTCCCGACGGCAATACGGTGGAAATCGAGCACGAGTTGCTCGCGCTGAATCGCAACGCCGTTGAGCACGAGTTCCTCGCAGAAATTATCACACAGAACATCAAGCAACTCAAAATGGCGATCACGGGCCATACGAGCTGATTAATTTCACGCGAACCTTCCTATGAATTTAATCTCCGGAATTGACCTCAGTGCTAACGCTCTCGCTGCCCAGAAAACGCGGCTCGATATCGTTGCGCAAAATATTGCGAACGCCCAAACCACCCGCACGGCCAGCGGCGGTCCTTATCAGCGGCAGGTCGTTTCATTTGAAACTCAACTCGTGCGGAGCCAAGGGACTGCTCATAGCGCTTTGCAGAGTGTACGGGTCGCGCAGGTGACCACCGATCGCTCCCCAGGTGAACAAGTTTACAATCCGCAACATCCCGATGCCTCCGCGGATGGCATGGTGAGCATGCCCAATGTTAATCTTTCGCAGGAAATGGTGGATCTCATTACCGCTTCCCGCACCTACGAGGCCAATCTTTCGGTCGTGAAAAATGCCCGGCAAATGGCCGCCCGCACTCTCGCGATCGGGAAGTAACGTCCCGCAATTTTTTATCCGATGTCACCGATTGGCTCAGTTTCCTCCCTCTTCGCGAGTGCCGCTCCGCTCACTAAGCTCGATGGTCCGTTGCCCAAATTACCGGGCGCGACGCTCGCACCAGCGGGCCCAATTCCTTCTACGGGTTTTGGCCAGATGCTCGATGGCCTCGTGGCCACCGTCGACGCTAAGCAGGCGCAAGCTCAGTCGCTTACCCAACAGGTCCTCCTTGGTGATAGCGATCAACTGCACCAAAGTGTCATCGCGATGCAAGAAGCCGGCGTCTCTTTTTCCCTGATGGTCGAGGTGCGGAACAAGCTGATCGAGTCCTACCAAGAACTCATGCGCACGCAGGTCTAATTCTAGTTTAATTTAATCGATGAATAATTTCGCCAAATCCCTTCTCGCCCTCTGGGGTGAACTCGGCCTCAACCAGCGCGTCTCGCTGATAGTTGCCTTCCTCGCCGTCCTGGGCGGTCTGCTCGCCGTCGTCCTCTGGTCGCGACGTCCCGACTACCAATTGCTCTACGCACGCATGAGCGAAAAAGATGCGGCGGCCGTGATTAGTCATCTGCAGACTCTTAATGTAGCCCATCAAATTACCTCCGGCGGCTCCGCCGTCATGGTGCCGTCTGATCAAGTTTATAAGCTGCGCATGGATCTCGCTTCAAAAGGCCTGCCGAGCGGCGATGGGGTCGGTTTTGAGATTTTTGATAAAGGCCAGTTCGGGTTGTCCGATTTTGTCCAACGGACTAACTACCTCCGCGCAATTCAGGGCGAGTTAGCGCGCACTATTACGCAACTTCAAGGAGTTCGAACGGCCCGGGTTATGATCGTTCAACCCGAGAATCGTTTGTTGCTGACCGACCAAGGGGTGAAGCCTTCCGCGTCGGTGTTCGTTGATGTCGGCGGCACCCGCCTCGAGCCAGAACAGGTCAACGCGATCCGGCACCTCGTCGCTAATGCCGTGCAGGGTCTACAAACTGACGCGGTGGCGGTTATCGACAATCGCGGCCACGTGCTGTCCGAAGAATTAAAACAAGATCCCGCCCTCGGGACTGCCTCGAGTCAGATGCGTTACAAACAGCAGGTGGAGGATTATCTCTCTAAGAAAGTGGAAAGCATGCTCGCGGCCGTCATTGGGCCGGGCAACGCGGTCGTCCGCGTGTCCGCCGAAATTGAAACGGAGGCCATGACTTCCACGCAGGAAAAATATGATCCCGAAGGTCAAGTAGTCCGTTCGCAGACCATTACCGAGGATGTCACTAATTCCGCTGAGCAGCGGGCCGCTGGTGGCGCCGTGGGCGTCAGTGCTAATCTCCCAGAAAAAGCCGGCGCGGCTGAACCCGCAGCTCGACCGTCTTCGACCAGCGAACAGAACCGGAAAAATCGGACAACGAGTTACGAAATTAATCGCATCACCACCAACACGACCCGCAATCCCGGGACCGTGAAAAATTTAAGTGCTGCGGTATTCATCGCCCCGCGGCCGGCCGTGGTGGCTACGGCTGTCGCGGGAGCCACCCCAGTTGCGCCGACACCCGCGCCTAAGCGCACAGCTGAAGAAATGACCGCGCTCCGTCAGATCGTGCTCAATGCCTTGGGACTCAAGGTAGCGCCGGGGCAGTCCATCGATTCCTTGGTTTCTTTGCAGGAAGTTGCATTCCAATCTGTCGAGCGTTTACCGGCCCAAATTGAAGCCATCCAAGCCGAGAGCCGGTGGATGGGTTGGACCGAAGCCGCGAGTCGGTGGGCCGCTGTCGGTCTGGCCGTCGTTATTTTTGGTTTCTTCCTCCGCTTGCTCGCAAAACAAAAGCCGGAACCTGTCCCCGTGGAAGTCCTCTCGCTCGCACCGACCGCGTTAGGACGCTCGCTGGCTTCCGGCGGCGGCAAAGTAACCCCGGAAATGCTCAATAATCTCATTCGCAATAAGCCGGCTAACATCGGAGCCACTTTACGCGATTGGGTCGCGACGCCGGCGGTTAACAGCAAAAACTAATTCTCGTCATGGCTGATATCGACTACGCAAAACTTTCTCGGCAGCAGAAGCTGGCGATCTTTTTAATTGTGGTTGGTCCAGTGGCAGCGGCGGAGGTCCTTAAAGAACTCGACGATGCGACGACCGAATCATTATGCCGAGAAATGGCGACCTTTCCGGTCGTGCCCGAGACGGTGCAACAATTGGCGATCGAAGAATTTGGTGAACTGCTCGTCGTGAGCGCTAGTGCCACGTTAGGCGGACTGCCTTACGCGCAACAGGCCGTGGGTCTGGCTAAAGGTGATTTTAAAGCATCGGCTATCATGGGCCGCGTGGGCCCGGCCGGCGCGATGGTTGAGTCGGAGGTCATCAAGGGTCTGCGCGAAATGGAAGGTCGCCAAATTTATAACCTCATTCGGTCTGAGCAGCCTCAAACAATTGCCTTTTTGCTTTCCTATTTGGGCACCGATAAATCCACCGAGGTCTTTGCTTTGCTCACCCCGGAACTGCGTCAAGAAGTGGTGGAACGTCTTGGGACGATTGAATCCACCTCGCTTGAGCTCGTTGCCAAATTGGTTCGCGCCCTGCGCAAGCATGTCGACGTGAAAGCACCGCCGGCATTTCACCGCAGTGGTGGCGCCCAGTCCGTGGCCGATTTACTCAAGAAAATGGACCGCGAGAGCTCCAAAACACTGCTCGCGCATCTCGAAGAGCGCAACGCCCAGCTCGGCGCCGCGATTCGTAAGAAAATGTTCAGCTTTGAGGATCTTAATCTTGTTACCCCGGCGGATCTGCAGCGCGTCATGCGCGAAATTGACTCTTCTAATTTGGCTACCGCGATGAAGTCGGCCAGCGAGACTATCCGCGATAAAATTTATGGGGCCATTTCCAAACGCGCGGCAGAGAGTCTGCGCGAGGAAATCGATTTGCTCGGTGCCGTGCGTCTCAAGGATGTCGAGGCAGCCCAAGATGCAATCATTCAGGTCGTTCGCCGACTCGAGGAAGAAGGGACCATCACCCTCGAATCGCAGGGCGCGGAAAGCCTCGTCGCTTAAGTACATGGTTCATACTAAGCTCATCGCCTTTGATCGCCCCTTGACCGGCACCACCACGCCAGGACGAGTCGGTCGCCTGTACACCGAAGCAGAATACAGCGCGCACGGTGAACAGGCGTATCGGCAAGGCGTTGATGCTACGCGCGGTCTCGCCGATCAGCAGATGGTCGAGATGCGGACGGAAGTCGCGCAACTCAGCCAGGGGGTCCTGCAGCAACTCACTCAAGTCGAGGCCGGTCTCCTGACCCAACTTCAGCAACAATTGCCCGCGCTTGCCTTGGACCTTGCCCGCCACTTACTCGCCGGATTTGAGCCGCCGGCGGATTTAATTGATCGGTTATGTCGGGAATCTCTCGATCAACTTTTCCCTGAGCGGGAAAACCTTGAACTGATTTTGTGTCCACGCGACGCGACATTGCTCACGCAATTTAATCCAGAGTGGTTGCAGCGTTATCCTGGGCTAAAAATTCGGGCCGACCTAACGCTGGCGCCGGGTGATTGCCAAGTGCGCAGTCGCTTTGGGCTGACGGATGCGCGGCAACAGACTAAACTCGACGCCCTAGCGCGTTCCCTCGCGATCGCATGAACGCCTCCGTTGCTCCTCTCGTCGAAGCCATCCGCACGCAGGTGCGGCATCTGCCCACAGTCCAGCGTTTGGGAACCGTCACGGCGGTGACCGGCCTAATTATCGAATCCGATGGGCCCAACGTGGGGCTAGGTGAACTGTGCT
The DNA here is from genome assembly GCA_903856725.1 of uncultured Verrucomicrobiota bacterium. GTDB lineage: Bacteria > Verrucomicrobiota > Verrucomicrobiia > Opitutales > Opitutaceae > Lacunisphaera. The sequence continues at coordinate 9,551 of CAIOCT010000122.1, read as the reverse complement.
TAGTGCGTTCCCCGCGCGGTCAATTTTCTTTGCAAGCTGAAGTGGTGGGCTTTCGCGAACACCGCGTATTGTTGATGCCACTCGGCGAAACGAGCGGACTGCATGTCGGCTGTGAAGTAGCGGCCCTCGAGCGCCCGCCTTTACCTCGACCTGGCCCTGAGATGCTCGGTCGCGTGCTCGATGCACTCGGTCGGCCGTTTGATGGCAAGGGTCTGCTGCCAGTAGCGGCGCAGACCGCGTCGGCCAATACGCCGCCCCATCCGTTGCGACGGCAACGGATTAAAACCGCTTTTGCAACGGGCGTACGCGCCATCGATGCCTTTGTCCCACTGGGCCGCGGCCAACGGCTTGGTTTATTCGCTGGCTCGGGTGTCGGTAAGTCCACCCTGATGGGTATGATTGCCCGCGGGTCGGAAGCTGACGTGGTGGTTGTCGCGTTGGTCGGCGAACGTGGTCGCGAAGTGCGCGAGTTTTTAGAAAAAGATTTGGGGCCCGAGGGCATGAAGCGGGCGGTGGTCGTAGTGGCGACCTCGGATCAACCAGCCCCCCTGCGGTTGCGCGCCGCCTTCACCGCAACCGCAATTGCTGAAGCTTGGCGTGATCAAGGTAAGAATGTTTTACTCATGATGGATTCGGTGACGCGTTTTGCGATGGCGCAACGTGAGATTGGACTCGCGATTGGCGAGCCGCCCGCGACGCGCGGTTATACCCCTTCAGTATTTGCCATGCTGCCACGGCTGCTCGAACGCTCCGGCGCCGGTGAAGTCGGGGCGATCACCGCACTCTACACCGTATTAGTGGAAGGCGATGATATGAACGAACCGGTCGCGGATGCCGTTCGCGGTATTCTCGATGGCCATTTGGTGCTATCACGCTCCCTCGCTCATTTTAATCATTATCCGGCGATTGATATTTTAGAGAGCGTTAGTCGGCTCACCCGTGATGTGTGCACCCCCGCCGAGGTGGCATTGGCGGGGCGCGCCCGTGAGCACCTCGCGCTCTACCGAAAAAATGAGGACCTCGTGTCCATTGGGGCGTATCAAAAAGGCGGCAATCTCGCGCTCGACCAGGCCATCGCTTTGCAGGAACCGCTGGGGAAGTTCACCCGCCAACTGGTGGATGAACATAGCCCCCGCGCGCAGACTTTCACTCAACTCAAAACGATCCTTACCCCATGAAAAGATTCTTCTTTCCCCTGCGGTCAGTCGCAGTTTTACGCGCGCATCGCCAAGCCCAGGCTCGCGAAGTTTTTTCGGCCGCGGTGCATCGCTATGTGCAAGCTGAGGAAGCGCAGCAGCGCGGCGCGGCGCAGCAGCGTGGGCTCGAGGAAATTATTTCGACGGGCCGGCGGGCGACATTCTCGGCCGCAGATGAGATTTCTTTTTGGGGGGCTTATCGAGCCGCTTGTGCGGAGCAGGTGACGGTAGAACGCGCCGTGATTGAGGCTCGGGCTCACATGGAAACCCGTCGGCTGCAGTATCTCGAAGCGCATCGCGCGGTGAAGGTCATTGAACAATTAGAACAAAAGGCGCGGGTCGATTACCGTCGGGCGAGTGAGCGGACCGCGCAGAATGAGCTCGATGAATTGGCTGGGCTGCGCAGTGCGCGCCGCCTCGCCGAGGCAAACCGCTTTTCCTAATGAATAAATTAGCTAATCCCTATATTGCGGCGGCGCTCGCCTTATTGGTTGGGGTGGGGCTAGGCCTGTCTCTGGTCTGGCGCTCGGCCGTGGTCGCACTTGAACATGCGGTGAGCTTAGTGCCGCACCATGATGCCTTGCCGGTCGAAGCCAGGGAGCGGGGTTGGAATTTCTGGACTATTGAAATCGAAAACCTGGCTACAGAATTAAAAGGGGAGCGCGATCAGCTCCATCAGCGCACAGAGCAACTCGCGCAACGCGAAACTCAGTTGGCGGCCGAGCGCCAAGAACTTAACAAAGTGCGGAGTGAAATCGAGAGCCTGCGCACTGAGATCGCGACTAAGGTGATCGAGATCAACGCGGATGAGGCCAAAAATATCCGCACGCTGGCTCAGACCTACACCAATCTTTCACCCATGGCCGCGGTCGCGATTATTAAAGAACTCGATGATACCATGGTCGTGAAAATTCTCGCCATGATGAAACCCGATATCGTCGCGCCTATTTTTGAGCAAATGAGCCGGACCACCGCCCCTGAAAATTTAGCCCGGCGAGCCGCGCACTTATCCGATCGCCTGCGCTTGATGAAATCCAAGCCCGCAACAAATCCTTAATCTTACCGTCCACCGTCTCTCGGCTTTTTTTAATATCTTCCACCCAGGGATCGGGTGGTCGCTCTCCACGGATGGAAACATGCGATGCAATTATCTCTTTCTGTTTTATCCGAACTCTCCGCCGCTCCCGCGGATGCCCTTATTGGCCTCCCTGCGGCGTCCTCAACCAATGCTCCCGAGGAATCTTTCGCCCAACTTTTGCCTCAGGCTGAGGCTGATGCAGCCACAGCGGTAAAGTCCGAAACAGATCCCGTGGCTGAAGAAGCCGCCGCGTTGCTCGCGGCGAGTTGGCTCAATCCGAATCTACCGCCCGTGCCAGTTGGCTCGTGGCAATGGGGCCTGTCTCCCTTGGGTCCATCTGCTGCAGCGGGTGATGCGCTCACCGCAAACCCGCCTGCGGCACCTGCTGCCTTGGCTGTCGATCCCGCCGACGTGCCTGAGGCAAGTGCGGTTGATTTAACTCAGGCCGTTAATCCGCCTGTTGACGCGTTGAGTGCTGTCACCGCCGAGTCGGCTCGGGGTGCCGGGCTGGAGCTGCCGCTTCAAGAAAACATTAAAGCGGCGCGCGTTGCACTTCGTGAGGAAAAAATTGCCGCTGGGCTCGAACTCATGGCTTCGAAAGCAGATGCACTGAATCATTTAGATAAAAAAGATTTTCTACTCGCTGATCATACGTCGTTTAACGATGCATCAGTTCCGGTTGGCACTCGTGTTGCTAAGGAGATGGCTCCGATGATTTTCAATCCCACGAACCACTCTAAACCCGCTGCGGCGGGGCTTGCGGTTGGTGCCTTTACTCACTCGCTCACGCCGCCAGCTACCTTCACCGCGTCCGTCGAGGCGCCAGCGCCAGTAGCGGCCGTGCGTGAGACCCTCGCGGCTGTAGTTGCCGCGATTGAATCGCTCGAGCATCGCGCGAGCGGGGCTGCCTCGCGGGTTGATCTTCAGTTTCAGGTTGGGGGTGACGACCTCGGCGTCCGAGTGGAATGGCGCGAAGGTACCTTGCACACTTTCTTCCGCACAGATTCCACTGAGTTACGCGCCGCCCTCGCGCATGAGTGGCAGTCTGCGATTCCCCCAGTCGTTAGCCGCGAACTCAACGTTGCCCCGCCAGTCTTCGGTGCGAGCGCTGATCGCTCCCCAGATTTTAGCTCACTTAATTCGGGTCATCCTCAGGATCGCCCGGCTCCTGCACCTGCTCGGGGTGCCGCGACGAAACGCTCTGGCTCGTCTGCTCAGGGAGTTGTCGCCGCAGCCCCGACCGGGACTGCGACTCCGTCACTTTCACTCCTCCACGCCTTCGCCTAAATTATTTATGCCAATCTCCTCGATTAATTCTTTTACCAGCACCCAGCCCACTGCGGCATCCGTGGTGACACCCAAGACCCTGGGCTCGGCTGATTTCATGAAACTCTTAGCCGTGCAATTTAAGAGTCAGGATCCGATGAAGCCGATGGAAGATACGGCGTTTATTTCCCAAATGGCTCAGTTCACCGCGCTGCAGCAATCGCAAAGCCTAACCACGGAAATGGCGAAGCTCAGCACCGGTCAGCAACTCGCGACCGCTAATACTTATCTCGGTCAACAAGTCACCGTCGACACCGGCAAGGGCGGCACAGTGAACGGCCTCGTTAGCGCAGTGCAGATTAATAAAGACGGCCCGAGCATCGTGGTGGGCGGCGTCACGTATCCCTTGTCCGCCGTGCTCTTGGTGCAGCCGGCGCCAGCCTCTACGGCAAATTCTCTCCCAGCTAATCCCAGCGTCTAATCCTCTAACCCAACCATTCCATGTCTACTCTCATCGGCACTCTCGGCAGCGGCGTCAGCGCGCTCCGCACCTTCATGAAAGGTCTCGAAGTCATCGGTAACAATATCGCCAATGTAAACACCTCCGGCTACAAGAGTAGTTCGGCGGCTTACTCCGATACTTTTAGCAATATTCTCCAGCGCTCGGCACCTTCCTCGGCGACGGCAACCAATACTGAGGCGCTTGCCGTCGGCACGGGCGTAAAGCTCGGCGGCATCAGCACTAATTTTTCTCAAGGCTCACTCCAGACGACCGGGCGGAGTTCCGATCTCGGCGTCTCCGGCGAGGGTTATTTTCACGTCAAAAATTCGGGTGATGGCACCGAGTTTGTTACGCGTGACGGCAGCTTCCGTTGGGATGACCAAGGCAAGCTCGTTAATAGTCAGGGCTACCGCGTGCAGGGTCTCACCGGCGATGGTCTCGGGACCGTCGGCGATATCACTTTGGGTACGCCTCCCGTGGGCGCAGAGTTGCAGTCAGTGAGCTTCGACAAGAACGGCAACGTCATCGAATTTTATTCCGACGGCAGTTCTGCCACCACCAATCAGGTCTTATTGCAGAATTTTACTGATCAGTCCGCCTTGGTTAAAGAAGGCAGCAATCTTTTCTCGGGTATGTTGGCGGCAGGCCCCGTCGGAGCCGCGAGCGGGAGCTTCGCCTTCCAGGTCGGGACGGGTAATGCCCCCGGCGCTAATGGCCTCGGCTCGATTCAGTCTGGCACGGTTGAACTCTCGAACGTCGATCTGACCGAGCAATTTTCGAGTTTGATTACCACGCAGCGCAGCTTCCAAGCGGGCTCTCGGCTGATCACAGTATCCGACACGATTCTCGAGGATATCGTTAACCTGAAGCGCTAATCGCTCACGGCTTTTTATTATGGCGACTAAATCTGAAACTCCGCCCGCCGCGGCCGCACCAACGCCCGCTGCGGACGCTACCCCAGCGGTTGTCGCAAAAAGTTCTGCGCTCGCCCCTTGGCTTCCCGTCATCGCCGCTCTCGTGCTGGCTCCAGTCCTCACGTGGGCCGTCGCTGAGTATGTCTTGCTGCCCCGCCTGCAGAAAAAATTAACAGCTATTAAGTCAGGCGATACGGCAGAAAAACATGAAGCCGCGGCTCCTGAGGCGAAAGCCGAGGGCGCTAAAGAGGGTAAGGAACACGGCAAAGAGGGCGGTAATCCGGCCAATTATGAATTTCAGAATGTCGTCGTGAACCTCTCCGGTACGATGGGCACTCGGTACCTCAAGACAACGTTCTTGGTCACCGGGGCGGATGCCACCATCAAAGCCACTTTTGAGAGCCAGAAAGCCAAGTTGACCGATATCACCCTCAACGTGCTGTCGTCTTTATCGCTAGCCGATCTCGAAGAACCGGGCTCTAAAAATATTCTGCGCGAAAAACTTGTCCAAGCTTACAATCAAGCGCTGGGCAAACGCGTGGCTGAACAGGTCTATTTTTCTGACTTCGTCGTCCAATAATTAACTGCGATGGCTGACGACTCATCTTTGCCTGCCGCGGAGGTTTTACCGCCGCCGATCACTGCGCCTGCGGCGCATGTACTGCGCTCGAATGGGCAGCGCGTGAACGCTGGCGAGAAATTGACCGTCGCCGCTTATGATTTCCGGCAGCCAATTTTTTTGTCGCAGCAGGAGCTGACTCGCCTCCGCCTTGCTCAAGAGGATTTTATTAGGTACCTCAGCGCGCGCCTATCCCTTTTCTTGCGGATGGAGCTCAGCCTGCAGCTTGAGGAATTAACCCTGATGCCGTTCGCGAAATTTACGGCGACGCTGGCGAACCCGACCCCGCTCACTCTTTTTAAGGCAGAGCCTTTGCTCGGCGTGGGTATACTGGCCCTGCCGTCACCGCTGGCTCTCACCATCGCCGATCGCCTACTCGGGGGGCGTGGCACCACCGGACAGACCGCCCGAGCCCTGACCGAAATCGAAGTCGCGCTGCTGGAAGATGTGACCCAACTCATGCTCGAGGAATGGGCGAGCCAATGGCAACCTGAGCAAGCGCTGCAGCCTCTCATTATCGGACATGAAAGTAATGGCGATTTTCTACAAACTTCGGCGGCTCAGACTAGCCTGTTGGTCCTCACCTTGGCCGCTCATTTTGGCGAATGCCGCGAGCAACTCCAGTTTGCCGTGCCTTATAGTATGCTCGAGCCTCTGTTGAAAAAAAGACAGGGAAACCGGTCGCAGGCGATCGCCTGTGTCGCGAAGGAGCAGGCGCCTGCCTGGCAGCCCGCTTACGATGGAATTACGGTACCGGTCCGCGCCGAATGGCCCGCATTTGAGTTAAGCCTGCGTGAAATTTTTAGTCTGCGAGTGGGGGATGTTTTAGAAATGCCGGCGGCCCAATTGCAAAACACTCACGTGCTGCTCAATGGCACTCTTAAATTTACCGGTGCGGTCGGCCTCGAAGCCGAGCGCATCGCCGTCACCTTAATTAAACCACTTACTCCGGGGGATCTACACCATGGCAACTCAGATGGACGAACGAACGCTTGATATCGTACTCGATGTTAAGGTGAAAGTAACCGTGCAGCTTGGCTCATGCCAGCTGCCCATGCGCGAAGTACTCGCGCTGGCGCCGGGGTCCGTTGTGCAACTAGCCCAGAATGCCAGCGACCCCGTTGGCCTCTACGTTAATGAAAAGCTCGTGGCCTACGGCGAAGTCGTCGTCGTTGCAGACAACTTCGGGATTAAAATAACCGAGCTTGTCGGCAGCATTAAACCCGTGCTCTGAGCCGAGCGCTCAACGCCTTATTTTAAATGGTCTCTTCTCCACTTTTTCTAACCGCCGGATGGCGGGCCTGGATGCGCTTCTTATGCGTGGGCTTCTTTGCCGGCCTCGTGGTGGTCGCACGCGCGGCCGACGATAAAATACCGACAGCGGGGACGGTCTTGTATCCGCGAAGCGCAGGCGTCCCCGCAGAGTCGACGCCCGGACATTCGACCAACTATGCGACTGGTCTGCTCTTGGCCGTCGCGCTCGCCGGCGTCGGGGGCTGGCTTTTCTGGCGGGGACGTGGTGACCCGCGCTCGGCAGTGTCCCGTAAATTAATTATCAGCGAAACGAAGTCGCTCGGTAATCGCCAATTTCTCGTGGTCGCAGCTTATGAGGATAAAAAATTCCTGCTCAGTGTATGCCCGGGGCGCATTGAACTCCTGACGCCACTCACCGGACCAACCGCTCCGCCCGCCTTATGAAACGCGGTCGCTTATTTTTCGCCGGGCTCGCCGCCCTCTTCACGCTCGGCCTCGCTGCGCCGTTAGGCCAGGCGCAGATCACGCCACTCATGCCGGGCGTGCTCCCGAGCGCCCCTGTGGCCACCAAGGCCGATCCCTTGCATTTAACCATTGGCCTCGAAGGCCAATCGAAGGGTGGGGACGTGAGTGTCGCGGTGCAGATTGTGATCTTGATGACGCTCCTCACGCTCGCCCCATCGATCGTGCTGCTCATGACCAGTTTTACTCGAATCGTGATCGTGCTCGGCTTTGTACGCACGGCCCTCGGCGTACCGAGCGCGCCGTCGAATCAAATTATAGTCGGGCTTTCCATTTTTTTGACATTCTTCATTATGGGTCCCGTGTTTGACCGCATGAACGGTGAGGCCATCCAGCCTTATCTTGCTGGTAAAATGACTTCGGTCGACGCACTCGATCGCGCCTCCGTGCCGTTAAAAGAATTCATGTTGAAGCAAACCCGTGCCCGTGACTTGGAGTATTTTCTTGAGCTCGGTGGCTATGGCCCTACCGCGGTGAAAGATATTTCAATGCGCGTTGTGGTGCCCGCATTCGTGGTGAGTGAACTCCAAACCTCGTTTCAAATGGGGTTTTTACTTTTTCTGCCCTTCCTTGTGATCGATTTTCTGGTGTCATCGGTGCTCATGGCGCTCGGCATGATGATGATGCCTCCTGTGGCCGTCGCGTTACCCTTTAAATTACTGCTCTTTGTCTTGGTGGATGGCTGGCACTTGGTCGTGCGGGCCCTCGTGCAAAGTTTCACCAATTAATTTTGCATGAATCCCGAACTCGCGACCGATATTTTCAAGACGACGATCGTCTTTGCGTTGTACGTCATCATGCCCTTTCTCGGGGTAGCGTTGGTCGTTGGTTTAGTGACGAGCTTGCTGCAAGCGGTCACTAGTTTGCAGGAGCCGACCTTGTCATTTGCGCCGAAGCTCCTTGCCTTGGCGGGGGCTCTTTTGTTGCTGACGCCGTGGCTGCTGCATGCCTTTTCCGAATTCACCATTTCGTTCATTACGCGAATGGGCACAATGGGCCGTTAGGTTGCGCGTATGAGTTTGGAATATTTGCTCACCTGGATGATGGTGCTGCTGCGTTCGTTCGGCATCGTGATGCTGTTGCCCACGCTGGCGGGTCGTCCGTTACCGATCATGATGCGCGTGGGCCTCGGCGCTTGTTTGGCTACATTGGTGGCGGGAATCGTCCCACCCGCACAGATCCCCCTTGGCCAAGGCGAATTGGCTTTGGCCGCCGCGGGGGAGATCATCCTAGGGTTGGCGATGGGCTTTATTGGTCGCCTCGCATTTGCGGCGGTGGAAATGGCCGGCCGCATTATTACCTCGGAGATTGGCTTTTCTGCTTCGCCCGGACTGGGAATTCCTGAGCCGTCGCATGAACCACTGGCCGCTTTTCTCGGCACGTTCGCTGGCGTTTTATTTTTTCTGCTCGGGGGCCATCTCACGGCGATCACTGCCTTCGCGCGCAGTTTCCGGTTGGCGGCGCCGGGGCACGCTGCCTTTCAGGCGGGTGCTCCTGAATTTTTTATTCAAGCAACAGGCCATGTGCTCGAACTCGGACTGCGCATTGCCGCACCGTTTATCGCGATGAATTTTCTCGTCACGCTGGCTTTTTCCGTTCTCGGCCGGGCGGTGCCGAAGATGAATGTTTTTGTACTCAGTTTTTCCGTCCGCTTATTGGCAGGTCTCGTGCTGCTGTCTGGCTCCGGCGCATTGATCGCTCGTTATCTCTACGGCGAATTTGCCAATTTGCCGCTCGACATGCTCTCGTTGTTGCCCGCCAGGTGAGCGCGCCAGCAGGGGTACGTTCGTTTAAGTTTAAAGTTAAAATTTAAGCCAGGCGTCTGATTTTGAACCGGCCACAAAAGGCACAGAAGGCGCAAAAACGAACGAGGCAGGGAAGGAAAAGAGGAAACTTGGGAAAATAGAAATTGGGAAACGGAGATCTGGATCGACCAAGACATTTTTAACCGCGAAGGACGCGAAGTGACGCGAAGGGGGCGGGGGAGGAAAAGATGAAACTGGGGAAAGTAGAAACTGGAGAAACGAAGATCCCGAGCGAACAAGACAGAGGAGGAAAAGATGAAACTTGGGAAAGTGGAAAATCGGAAAACTGAGATCTAGATCGGCCCTAAGACCTTTCGCCTCTGTTTCGCCAAGGGCGAGAACTGAGGACGAACACCGGGTTGATAGTAATCAACAACGGTGCCCCTCTCACCTCT
>CAIOCT010000121.1 GCA_903856725.1 uncultured Verrucomicrobiota bacterium | reverse complement strand
CTTTTGCCTCGGTGCCGCCTCTGTTTCGCCAAGGGCGAGAACTGAGGACGAACACCGGGTTGATAGTAATCAACAACGGTGCCCCTCTCACCTCTAACCTCAGGCCTCTGACCTCTAGCTGATAGCAGTCAACAACGGTGCCGCCTCTGACCTATTACCCCTTACCTCTGACCCAAGCTCTCGGTCTTCACCGCCCATGCTGAATAATAGCATTTGCCGACATTTAATCATTTCTTTCTGCTGGGCTTAACCCTCAGTTAAATTGGAAGGAGCTTAAGCCTATTAATGCCAAAGAAATTACAGCCGAAAAGACCGCATGAAATCGAATCTGCCGCCTCGCAACTTAGGCCAGTTGCCGCCAGCGCAGTGATTACGCCCAGTCAGCATGCGACCAGCGCGGCGAAGCGGCAAGGTGCTGTTTTTTTTCGCTCAATCTGGCAGCGCATTAAAGATTTTTCCGGCTGCGGCGGTGACGCCACTTATCTCATGTCGCGCTGGTTGCTACTGCGCGCCGTGGGCCTGGTCTACATCATCATATTTCTCGGCGTCATTCAGGACCAGATGGCTTTAGCTGGTCCCCAGGGCATCGTACCGCTGGCCGACTACCTTAAACATGTTGCCGACAGCCATACCGGACCGGTCGCGGCATTTTTCGCCGCCCCTAGTCTTTTTTGGATCAGCAGCGGCGAAACGATGATTCGCATCCTGTCTTTTTTGGGCCTGGGAGCCGCGCTTGCGGTAGTACTTAATTTATGGCCCCGCGCTGCATTATTCACTTGTTGGCTCACGTTTACTTCTTTTGTCACGACCTGGCATGTTTTTTCCGGCGCCCAACTGGACAATTTGATGCTCGAGGTAGCTTTGCTGATTATCCCTTTTTGTCCTGGCGGATTTCGACCGGGCCTCGGGGAAAAATCTCCTCCGAGTGCTCTGGTTATCTTCATGACTCGCTGGCTCTTATTTCGCGTCATGTTCGAATCCGGACTTATTAAATTAATCGCGGGCGATTCTCATTGGCGCGATTTCACCGCCATGGAGTTGATGTATGAGACCAGTCCGTTCCCGACGGCGCTCGGTTTCCTCGACCATCAACTGCCGCACGCTTACCATGTGCTTGAAATTTTGTTTACTTTTTTTGCCGAACTCATCGCGCCAATCTTAGCGGTTGTGGGCGGTCGTCGCGGCCGTTGGATCGCTTGGGGGGCTTGGACAATTTTCCAAGCTGGCATCCAGCTAACGAATAATTTTGGTTGGCTCAATACGGCGGCCATCGGCTTGGGCCTTTTGCTCCTCGACGATCAGATGATCACCGCCGCCACCGCGAAATTCAGGCTTTCGTTTTTAAGTCGCTGGCTCAGTCCACGGCCGGCGGAACTGACCAACCCACCGCGCTCAGCTACGCGCTGGTCGCGCGGCCTTCTGGGTGTGGGGCTGGGAGTCCACTTTATTTTTTCGCTACTCATGATGGCCAGGATTTGCCGCCTGCCGCTGAGCGAATCATCACCCCTCCTCCGCGAGTCAGTGAATGCCGTGAGTGTTTTTGGCAGCGTCAATGCCTATACACTTTACGCCCAATTTGATCCGGTGCGTTACCAGGTAGAGTTTCTCGGCTCGAATGATGGTGGGCAGACGTGGCGCCCTTATGAGTATCGCTACATGCCCCAGAACGAAAAAGAGATCTCTCCGTTCATTGCTCCTTGGTTTGCTCGTTTCGATGCTAGCCTGCAAATCGCCGTTTATAAGGGAAACAAAGATCGGACGATTCACGTCGTCGCGACGCATTTGCTCGCCGCGAATTCTTTGGTCACCGGTCAGTTTCGGCGCAACCCCTTTCCGGATAAGCCGCCCACGCTGATCCGCATGCAGGGCTATCGTTTGCGCTTTACGGACGCGGCCACCTTCAAAAAAACAGGGCGTTATTGGACTAAAGAATTAGCTGGTGAATATTTGCCTCCGCTGCGCTTAGACCAGCGCGGCCAGATCCTCCCGTTCGATCTAGCGACGGGGGATCGCGAGTTGCAGCGCGGCAATCATACCCAAGCGATGGCGCTTTTTGCGCAACTTTATCAGGAGGGGTCCACAGCAGCCGGCTTTCGCTTGGTTAATGTCCTCATGCGGAGCGCGGGTTCCGATCTCGATCGCGCCCGGGCTTTTACTGTTTTAAATCAACTCGCCCAGAGCGGCGAGGTGATCGCTGAGCATAATATTGGTGTCGGCTACGAATATGGCATCGGCGTCACCACTGATCTGGCCCAAGCAGAATCCTGGTATCGAACTGCAGCGAACCACGGCTATACCCCCGCCTACTTTAGCCTGGGCGCACTCCTCGCTAATAAAAAATCCACGGCGAGCAGCGATATTGAAGCACTGGCCGTGTTACTCAAAGTGGCTACTCTGCTCAGCGGCGAAGATGCGATCACCGATTATATCCACCAGCAGCAGCCAGCGCTCGTTAGGAAACTCAAAGATCGGATGTCGCCTGCGGCGATTCTGGCCGCCCAAAAACGATCAGCGCTTTAGGGCAAGGCGCGTCGGCGGCGCGTGGGCGGCGCGCCAGTTTAAGTTTTAAGTTTAAGATTAAGATTAGGGAGAAGGCCGGAAAAGATGAAACTTTAGAAAGGAGAAATCGGGAAATGGAGTCCCGGATCGGCCAAGGCATTCATAACCACGAAGGGCGCGAAGTGGCGCGAAGGAGGGGGCGGAAAAGATGAGACTTGGGAAAGTAGAAACTGGAGAAACTAAGATCCCGAGCG
>CAIOCT010000120.1 GCA_903856725.1 uncultured Verrucomicrobiota bacterium | reverse complement strand
CGGAAGTCCCCGCAGCCATTGCCGAGGTGCAGAAAATTTACGCGGCTACTCTTTTCCCTGAACGTAAAGCTGACTGGCGTGTTTATCCGAATAATATCGGACACAAAGATTGGCCGGGCTGCTTCCGCTGTCATGATGACAAGCACAAGACCGCTGCTGGAGAAACCGTCCGGGCGAGTGATTGTACCTCTTGCCATACCATTATTTCTCAAGGGAAAGGCGCTGAGCTCGGTGTGCTCTCGGCCTCCGGCATGGAATTCAAACACCCCGGTGGTGAGTACGACCAAGATTTAAAATGTGCTGACTGCCATAATGGCGGCATCCAGGGCAAGTGAGGCAGGGGAGGAAAAGAAGAAATTGGGGAAAGTAGAAATTGAGAAACGAAGATCCGGATCGACCAAGACAGGGGCGGAAAAGATGAAATTGGGGAAAGTAGAAAATTGGGAAACGGTGATCCGGATTAAATCTTAAAACTTACCCCTTAAAATTTAAACCTCAGCAAGCACCGCGAAAAACGCGAAATGACGCGAAGGGTTCAGGCCTTAGACCTCTCGCCTCTAGACTGAAGCCTACGAGCCGCCACCAAAAGAATAGAAGGCGCAGAATCGGCCAAGGCAGGGCTGCGAAAAGAAGAAATTGGGAAATTAGAAACGGGGAAACTGGGGCTGGCAGGCGGTGATCGGGCTTAAACTTAAAACTTAAGCTCGCCCCGAGGCGAGTGCGGCGGGAGCGGAGGCGATGCCTACATTTTGTATTGAGGAATATCTAACCACGCGCCGCCCTGCAGGGCCGATTGATGGGCCACGATGCCGGCTACCGTTAAGTTGAGCGCCATCGCAACGTGCACCAGAGGCTGACGGCCCTGGATCAACGCGCTGACAAATTCGTTCGTCAAGTGGGGATGGGAGCCACCGTGATGGCCCGAATAGGCGCCCGCCATGCCTGCTGGGAACGGGGGGCGTGAGAGGGCGGGAAGTTTTTCGGTGAGCCCTTTATATTGACCGTAAAATGAACCCCGTTGTCCGCGAATCCGGCCCATTTCGCCGCCGGTCCCAGGTGTATCCCAACTGACTGCCATGCGAGCCATGCCGCCTTCGCTGGTGTGAAAAAGGGCAATCTCGGTCGCGTAGGGATTCTGGTACGCATTGTTAGCCGACTGAAAATCGTGCAGGAGACTGGCTGTGCCGAGGCAGGAAACTTTGGTGAACGTCTCACCGGTCACGCAGTGATAGTAGGCATTGGAGTGAGTCGGGTACCACTGGGGCGGCAGTCCGATGCGCCAACCTTGGTAGGAGTCGATCGGCGATGACATATAATGATAATATTCCCCTTCCGCGTAGACGAGTTTGCCGAGTCCGCCGGCCCGATAGATGGTCCGCATCGCGTGCAGATCCGCGTGAAAAGCGGAGGTTTCAAACATCATGTAAGTGAGGCCGCTGGCCTTCACGGCCGCCCATACTTGCTCGGCTTCTTCGAGTGAGCCAAACACGGCGGGCACCGCGGTGGCGACGTGTTTGCCGTGGCGGAGAACCTCGAGACAATGCCGAGCGTGGCTCGGTGCATCGGTGGCAATAAAGACGGCTTCGATGCGGGGATCTTTCACCATCGCTTCGAGGGAGGGATAGGTTTGGGCGCAGCGGCAGGCTTGGGCGAGAGCGGCGCAACGCTCGGGAATCAAATCGGTGACGGCGACCACCTCCACATTCGGATGATCTTGAAAGCCGAAAGCCGCGCCGAATTGACAAACCCCATAGCCGGCGATGCCTACTCTAATTTTACGATCTGAAAGGGGTTCCCAGCCCGAGGGTACGCTCGCTTGAGCGCCGGCTGATTCGAAGCCTTGAATCGTCTTCACGTCGGCGTTGAGGGCAGTTGCGGGCAGGCCAAGGGCGGCAGTCCCCCATAGTGCGCCAGCTCCTTGGAGAAAATGACGACGCGAGAGGCCGGCGCTTTTGTTTGCGGCCGGCGAGGGGGAAGCAGGTCCAGCAGGAGGGGTACTCATGGAGTCACGTTGGGCCAGCTCGCTCCGAATCGAAAGCTAAAATAGGGAAGCGCTCATTCGTTTCTCCAACCGAAAAGCCGCCACAAAAAGCACAAAAGGCGCAGAATCGTCCAAGGTTTAGCGGCGGAAAAGATGAAATTGGGAAAGCAGAAACGGGGGCGCGAAGCTTAGGTTTAAGTTTTAAGTTCGGGTCGGATCGCCCCAGGCATATTTAACCGCGAAAGGCGCGAAATGACGCGAAGGGTTCAGAGCTCTAGCCTGAAGCCTACGAGCCGCCACAAAAAGCATAGAACGCGCAGAGTCGGGCAAGGCGTCGCGGCGGAAAAAAGAAATTGGGAAAGTAGAAAAATAGGGCAACGGGAGCTTGCGGCCGGACTTAGTTAAAAAAATCTGGTCGGCTCGGCGCAAAGTTAAAACTGACAAGGGTGATTTTTATACTCTTAATTAGTCACGACATGAATTCCCTGCAGCTTCCGCTCGACTATCCCCGCCTTAAGCGGGTGGATGCTTTTAGCGAGTTGGTCGCGACACCGTTTGCCGCGGGGATCAATGCGCTTTATTGGCCAAGGCAACTGGCAGGTGATTTTTCTGAAATACTAAATCTTATTGGCGGTGGTGAGGGCATTATGACCATCACCGATGCTCGGCTGCAGGGGCTGAGGCTGAGTTCAGCGGGGCAGCTGGCGCGCGAAACTTTGCTCGAGGACCAGCGGCTACTGCGGGCGCAGGGCTTCGACCCGGTGTTGAACTGTATTGTCGGCTACCCGCGCGATGATCAGCCAGGCCCGGTGGCGACGGATGTTTTCTCGTTTCATGCCGACAGTGCACCGGTGCCGGCGGATACATGGTTGTGCACTTATGCTGGCGCTGCGAGTGAAGGTTTACGAAATGATCAAGCGCAGCGGTGGGTAGATATTCCGGCAACGCGAGCGGAGTTGCGGCAGATTTTCGGTGGAGAGGATAACGAAGATTTTCGAGAATACCTAAAAGAAAATTGTTATGATCTCCATTATGCCCCTACGCCAGGCGCGCAGCCGTTTTCATTTGGGGTGGGGCACCTCTGGCGCATTGCCATCGAGCATCCGGGTAGCTTGGTGCCGCCGTGTCTACATCGCGCTCCGGTTACTCCGTTCTCGCGGCTACTTTTAATCAGTTAAAATGATGGGCTGGGTTTCTGTAGCCTAATGCTGGCTTAGGCTTCTTCCGCGGTTTCTGCTGACTGTTCATCGCCTTCGGGGTTTTCCTCGATGAGGCTGGGCTCTTTTTCTCGGTAGGCGATCCATTCCATCACACTGGCAAAAAGGCCTGTGAAGAGGAGGTCGCCGCCGAGCGTGTTGCGAAAAAACCACAGTGTGGGTGGAAATTCGAGGTGGCCGATAGTCAGCGCTTGCCACCAACCCGCGAGGCTACGGGCATAATAAGAATCACCCAGCCACGAGGTGGTATTGGTCACCAAATAAAAAAGCAGGGAGCAGCCGAGGGCTCCACTCAGAAGATTAAGCACTGAGCGGCGGCGGGCCACCAGCGCGCCCAAGCCGAGCGCGGTAGCAAAGCAGGCGAAACGCAGCAAAATGCCACTAAGGCCCCACGTGTAGCCGTATTCGGTAGCGTAGTAATGATTAATCCAAAGATCACTGGCGGCGAGGGCGATGAAAGGCGCGAGCCAGAGACTGCGCGGGCGGACATAAACCGCGCCGCAAAATGCGATCGCCATCACGGGCGAAAAATTAGCCAGCGCGGGCACGTAGAGGACGCCAACTCGATAGGCAGCTGCGGACAGAATAAAAATGAGGGCGAGAGCAAGGTGGGAGTTTTTCATGAGGAAGATAGATTGAGAATTAAGGAGCTACGCTGGTGCGGGTGGCCTGATGGGCGGTGCAGAGTTCCATGATTTTTTCGGTCTGACGATAGCCGGCATCTTCAGCTGATTCGCCGACCGTGGCCCGACCAGCCTCGAGGACGGCGGCTAATTCTTCAACGAGAGGATCTGCTTCGGGCAACGGGGTCGCGTTGAGCTCAACGTTAGCCAAGGCATAGTCGAGGCCGGCGCGGCCCGCTAGGGTGAGATAAGCACGCTCCAGCGAAGCCCGAATGCTCTTGGGCAGGCCGAAGGCAAAATTAGATAGGCCGACCGAAAAATGAATACCTTGGAGTTGGGGGTCGGCGCGGCAGAGCCGCATGGTGTCCAAGCCGAGATTAATCAGGCCGTACATATCGGCGGCCACCGGAGCTAAACCCGGATCGACGATAATATCATCGAGGCATCGGCCGGCTTGGGAGACGAGCATGTCGGCGAAGATGCGCACGGTCGCGTGGGCTTCTTCGGCTTTAAAGGTCATCTCGGAGCCACCGCCAGTTGTGAATCGTTCTGAGGCCATGACGATGCAGCGCATATCGTGCTCTCGAATAAATTGAATCATCTCAGGCAGCCGTTGGCGGGAGGCCGCGAGGGAATTATAGACCGGTTTTCCGTGGGAGCGGGCGCGATCATAATGCACCATCGCCGTTCGCTGATAATCAAGATTAGGATTATCAAAACTTAACGGAACGGTTGTGACTGCCTGCACGGCTGGGACGAGCTGGGGGAGGAAAGCGATCATCTCTGCCATCGTGACGCTGACGCGTTGGGTGCCATCAATGTTTAGGTTGAGAATAGCGGCGCCTTGGTCGGCCTGGAGTTGGGCGAGATGCTGATAACCTGCAACGTCGCGTTTTTCCCAAGCAGTGCGGGCGCGTGCGTAAGCATTATTCATTAATTCGCCGATGATATTAATTTTAGGAGAAGACATAAAAATGGGTTCAGGAAAAACGGATTGATTTAGTTTCTTCGACGAGCGCTAGACCGGGGTCACGGGATATTGCGCCGCCACAAAATCGAAATCTGTTTTAAACGCTAATTCGGCGCTGCGCACTCCCGGGTGCGCGACGATCAGGTCAGCCACGGGAGGAGTGACGGGAATGTTCAGTGGCAGCCACGCGGCGCGTTGGCCTGACATCATCGCGTGAAAATTCTGCCGGGCATTCATCAGCGAAAGTGGACCGCCATGGCGGCGATGTGTGCGGGGGTGCTGCCACAGCAACCCCCGATCAGCGTGGCGCCAGCCGTATTTAAGCGGGGGACCGTCGCGGCGAATTGTGCGGCGGATTCATCGTAACAAATTTTTCCGTCAACGTAACGGGGCGAGCCGGCGTTCGGCTGGACCATTAAAGGATGTCCGGCCGTCGCAGCTGCTAACTCGGCGGTCAGCTGCACGTAATCGTCCAAAGACAGTTCTGTGCCGCAATTTGCACCAACGACGTCAGCTCCTACGGCGAGCACCGCGGCTAAGGCTGCGCCCACGCTCGTTCCCATTAAGGTGCGATAGTCAGCGCCCGCTTTTTGAAAGGTGTAAGTTGCGATAATGAATTCGGCGCCGGCGGCGCGTGCGGCTTGGACGGCCAGCGCGGCTTCGGCGGGATCGGACATCGTCTCAATCAGAATAGCATCGGCGCCGCCTTCGAGGAGGGCGGTAGCCTGTTGGCGGAAAGCCAGTTCGACTGTCGCGGGCAGGTCATCGCCGACGGGTTCGAGCATGCCCCCGTAAGGACCGATGTCGCCGAGCACCCACGCGCGGTCGCCGGCGATTTCGCGCGCGAGTTTCGCTCCGGCGTAATTGAGTTCATGGACGCGTTGGTCGGCGCCATGTCCGGCGAGGACGCAACTGGTCCCGCCAAAAGTATTCGTGGTCAGCAGATCAGAGCCCGCCGCGAGATAACTCTGATGCACTTGCCGCACGCGATCGGGTTGGGTGATATTCCAAAGTTCACCACACGCCCCAGGGAGTAATCCAAGTTGCTGAAGTTGCGTACCTGTTGCCCCATCGCCGAGCAGTGGTCGGCGGGCGAGGGTCTGACGCAAGCGGGTAAGACGAGCATTCATGGTGACTTAGCCGGTTTGATTGAAGGCGCGCACGGCATCGACCATCGCGATGAGATTGGCGGTTGGCGTCCGCGCTTGCACGTTGTGAATCGTGTTAAAAACAAAGCCGCCGTTAGGAGAAAAAGCGCGGAGTCGCTCGGTGACTTGAGCGGTGACTTCCGCCGGAGTGCCGAAGGGGAGCGTGTGCTGGGTATCAACGCCGCCGCCCCAGAAAACAAGGCGGTCGCCGAAGTCCGCTTTCAGCCGTACGGGATCCATATTCGTGGCGGAACATTGCACCGGATTAAGGATATCAAATCCTACCTCAATAAAGCGGTTAATCAGTGGCCGGACCGCACCGCAGGAATGTTTGAAAGTTTTCCAGCGAGTGTGACGGTGCACCCAATCATTTACCTGACGGTAATACGGCGCGTAGAGTTCATCGAAAGTGGCCGGAGAGCAAAATTGCGAGCTCTGGGTGCCGAAATCAGTGCCGCAGATCATGAGGACATCT
>CAIOCT010000119.1 GCA_903856725.1 uncultured Verrucomicrobiota bacterium | reverse complement strand
TGGTTGCCGTGCGCAATTGGGCGAACTGGTTTTGTAGCTCAGCCAATGCGGCCTGGTTGTGGCTTAAATCAAATTCGCGCGTTGCCAGCCGCGTACTGTTTTCCGTCAGCTGGCGCCGAAGCTCACCGGCGGCGGTTTCGCTGGTGGCGAGTTGAGCGCAGGCCTGCGTGAACTTGCGGGTGAGGTCTTGGGCAGATGCTTGCGCCGCGGTTAATTGGCTCTGGAGTTCAGTAATCTGCTGGCGCTGCGTATCGGCTTGGCTGCGGCTAGCGGCTAAGGCGGCTTCGGCGGAGACGAGTTGCCCGCGGGTAGCATTGAGGGCCTCGTTGGTCACATGCTGCATGTGCCGCAGGTAATCGTGATTCTCCTGCAGTTCGGCGCGGAATTTTTCTATTTTGACGCGGACGGTTTCTAAATGGCTGGCTTCGTCGATTTTCTGGTCAGCGAGCGTCTGGGCCGCCGTCAATAGCGTCGCGGTGGCCGCGAGCCGGGGCACCAATTCATCGCGCTCATCTTCCAACTCCATAATCCGCACTTGCGACAGAATAAGCTGCTGGCGCACACGGTGGAGGAGTTCAGCCGTCGACTCGGCAGGGGCGGGCTTCATGGTTCACAGGCATCAAGCCGCGCCGTCGCCCCGATGTGAAGAATAATGTGAAGGCCCGCGGCCGCGCCGCTCCGCTTCCGTTTAAGTGTTAAGTTGAAGTTTAAGGATTAGCTCGGAGTTCCGTCTGCATCCGTAACTTCAACTTAAACTTTACCCTTAAACTGGCTCACTCCGCGAGCCATCGCCCTTCAGGATATCCGAATTCCCAGTGTCCACAGAAATTCAATCAGGGCGCTGCGACGCAGATAACGGAGCAGGCTGGGGTGCTTGGCCAATGCTTCGGGCGCGATCACCCGACCCTGCGCTCTCTCTCGCAGTTGGTTGATTTCTGCTTGGCCAATACTTTGGATCTGTGCGGAAGTTTTCTGGGCGGCATGCACTCGGAAGCAGGCGAGGAAATACGGGACCCGGACCATGCGCGCCCCCGCGGCTTGAAAGCGCAGCAACAAATCCCAATCCATCGCAAACTTGAAACTGGCATCAATGCCGCCCACGCGATCCCAGAGCCGCCGCCGCCAAAACATCGTTTCTTGGGGCACAAAGTCATTCAGTCGCAGCACTTCCGGATCATGCTGCGGTAAAAACCAACGACCAATTTCCTGGGAGTTTTCATCCACTACTATGCGGTGTCCATAAATCACCTCGACGTCGGGATGCCGCGCAAAGTAGTCGACCACATAGGCCAAGGCTCCCGGTAGATAAAAATCATCCGAATTAATCCAAGCCATCACGTCATCCGGCCCGCCAGAAGTCTTGGCGAAGCCGCGCTTGATGGCATCCGCCTGCCCAGCATCAGAGGCGCTCTCCCAAGCCACCAAGCGGGGCGCGGCGGTAGGCGTGAGACTGCATAATTCATCCACCGTCTTCCGTCCTCCGCCCACCGTCCACCGTCGATCGTCGGTCGCCGCCAGGCGCTCGATGATCGCTTGGCTGCCGTCCGCCGACCCTCCGTCTTGCACCACGTAGGCACACTCAACCTCGGGCTGCTCGAGCACGCTGCGCATCGTCTGCTCTAGAAATTTCGCCTGCTGAAACGAGGGCGTCACAATCGCCAATCGAGGGGTAGGGCGCGCATGGCAGGACGGTATTTTAACAACGGGGAGCGGTCGCGGACACTGACTGGGCGCAGCGATCAATTGAAAGGGCAGGAGCTGGTCAAGTGAACCGTGCAGAAAATAACGAGCGCGCTGCCAGGCTGATACTCGGGTCGTCTGTTGAAATAACGGCCAAACCGCCCCATCAGCCGCGACTGCTTCAAACTTAAATTCATATTTCCCCCTGGGCAATCGCAGTCGCAACTCGAAGCCAACCGCCGCACTGCCGATGGTCGCATGCTGCGCGTACACATCGGGACGGGCTAAGCCGTTCGCGGCCGGCCAAGTGAAGTGCCCAGGAATCGTGACGCGCACCATCAGCGGTCCGCGCGTCGGTAAAAAACACCAGCCGCGCCAATAAACACAGCCATCACTCACCGCGGTGGGCGGCGGGGTGTCTAAATGCCAGCACGGCGGAGCGCTCTCTCCTTGATTGCGCAGCGTGTAGTCAGCTCGCCTGACGTCAAAGTGAGGATTAAAGAATTGCGCCGTGATCGGCGCCGTCGTCGTGCCGATCGGGCGGGGCTCATCGCGCCAAGATAATGTCGTCGGTACTTGCGCGGTCGCCACTACGCGGTTGAAGCGGCCGGTCGCGATCAGGCTTTGGCAAAAATTTAACCAACTGGGGTTGCGCGTTTCTACTCGCTCCGGCTCGAGCAGGAGCGTCCGACTTACCGCGACGCAGAGTGGCGATACCGCCGTTACTTCACGTGTGCATCGCAGCGTGCCATGATAACCATCTCCCGTGGGATCAAAACCGCGCATCAGGGGAGCGCTGCCTCGCGGGCTGACCACCCAGCCGGATTCAAGCACCAGGCCTTCGCGGGACAACAACACCGGCCCGATCACGCCAGCATCGGGGCGGACGGCACTCGCCGCCAAGGCTTGGAGCGCGTGCTGGTTAGCAGTGACCTCCGGCGCGATCAGCATGAGGACTTCGGCCGTGCTCTTCGTCGCCGCTCGGCGGAGGGTTGCCACGGGATTCTCTTTATCGGTGACTGAGATAATTTCCACCGTGGGGATGACCGTGGCTTGTAATCTGGCACGGTGTCCGCCTGCGGGCGCAACGTGCTCGCTGCGTCCAACGCGCTGCAAATGAGCCCGGACCGCTTGGCCCTGTTTTTCATCCATGTCGCCTTTCACATTGCCGTGCAAGGCGCTGGAGCCGGGTGATTGCCGCCAGTGGTAAAGGATCCGCGCAACGTGTCCAATCTGCCGCGTCTGCTCACTCAGGCGGAGAACGAATTCATAATCTTGTATGCCATCATACGCGGCATCAAAACCGCCCACACGGCGCGCGAGCGTCGTGCGCACCGCTAGCACATGGC
Organism: uncultured Verrucomicrobiota bacterium; assembly: GCA_903856725.1. Classification (GTDB taxonomy): domain Bacteria; phylum Verrucomicrobiota; class Verrucomicrobiia; order Opitutales; family Opitutaceae; genus Lacunisphaera. The sequence continues at coordinate 3,133 of CAIOCT010000119.1, read as the reverse complement.
CGATATACATGACTCCGAGTAAAAATTCTGGCGAGAAATCAGGTTTGAGAAAGGGCAACACGCGACGGCCGTCCGCGGTGATTTTATCTTCGTCAGAATAGAGCGCATCCCACTGGGGATTCGCGACCAGGGCTTGCGCAAACTCCGCCAACGCATGGGGGCGAAGCACATCGTCATGATCCAGTAAGACCATAAATTCGCCCTTGGCCGCTGCTAGCGCCGCATTAGTGGCCACCGCAATGCCGCCATTTTTATCGCGGGGCTCGAGCCGCACCCGGGCATCAGTCGCCGCCTGCTGGAGGATCGTCGTGATTTCTGCCGACTCTGAGGCGTCATCGACGATGATTAATTCCCAGTGCGGATAATGTTGGCTCTGCACGGAGGCCAAGCACTCGCGCAAAAATGGCAGCGGCGTCCGATACACCGGCAGCAGAATAGAAAACCGCGGCCCTGGCGCTAGCGGGATCGTCGGGGCCGGCGGATCCGGATCGTGCTGGGCCGCCCACGCTTCATAATCACCCAGTGCCGGGCCTCGCCCCGGTAAGTCGCCGGCTCGTAATGCGTGAAAGGGCAGGAGCGTCCCATCATCCGTGAGCGCAGCGAGCGCGAGGGGGGCGTCAGGATCCGGCAGTTTGATGCTGAGAAAAAATCCCGCCCGCTCTGCTCCCGTCGCGGCGGGGAAATGGGCGGCGACATCTGGCCGTGCCGTGAGCACGGTTTCTGCGAGACGTTGGTCGCCGCTGGTGCAAACAATCGCGCGGAGCGCCGTCGCGGCCGGGACATGACACCAGCCGCTGAGCTGGAGATCGCTCTGGGCATTTTGGGCCCAGTGCGCTGTTTCAATTTTATAATGCACGGGGGTCGCTTCCTCCGACCACCCTGCGATGGTCACACCCAAAGCCTGTTCCGCCCAACGCCGGATCACGGCCAACCGCACTGGCCAAAGGCGTTGGATATAATCCGCGGCATTGTGCTCCGCTTCGAGCTGGAGCTGGCGCAGCCAGAAATACAGGTGCCAAGCTGGGCCGGGGTCCGGCAGATGGGCGCGAAACAACGCGGGTTGGCTCCTTGCTGCGGGTGATAACAAATTAAAACGCACCGCATCTTCGCGGTAAAAATGCGTGCGGGTGGCGTGCTCCGCGTCGATGAGGCGAACGGCCCCGCTGGCTTGCACCAAAATATTTGCAGGCAAGAAATCGCCATTGCTCCAGCGCGTGGTCGGCGGGGTCTGGGTGAGCCGTTGATAGAGTGCCGGCAGGATAATTTCCGCGAGCACCGCTCTTTCCGTCGGCTGCCAGGCGGCGAGGGCAAGGACTTGCTCACACCACGCCTGCCATTCCGCCGCTCGCGCCATTTCGCTCGAGGCTTGCTCTGTCAGCGCGAGGGCTTGGCTCACTTGGGCGAGGGCGGCGCTGAGCGTGGCCGCTGGCAACTGCGCCGCGTTCGCGGCTTGTTCTAATGTCTTTCCTAAAAAAAATGATTCAGCGAGGGCCTCAGCGTGCGGGAGTTGGGCGAAAAAAAGCGGCGCTGCGGCGATGCTCGGACAAGCCGCCGCCAAAGCCGTCTGGCGGGTCGCTATTAAGCCCAAGTCTGATCCGAGCGTAAGTTTGGCTGACGCCCCCGTGGGTAGCGTCACGCGCCAAGCGCTGCGGGTCGCCTGCGCTTGGCGGTCATGATTGCCGCCGGCTAAGCGTTGGGGCGCTGGCTCGGCCGCAATCAGGCCTCGGGCCACCAATTCATGCAGCGCTTCAATGAGGGATGAATCGGCCATGGCCTCAGCTCCACGCTAGCTCGCGCGAATGAAAAAGCTCGGCACGAAATTCCGCGCGAGGCCATCGGCCGCGAGGCTCCGATACAGCGCGGTAAGATTTTCCTGGAAGCGTGCCTCCAGGGGACTGCCGTCGTAGCCGTTGTGCTCGGCCGGTGGGTTCTGGTGTTGCAGCCAATCGTGCAGTGGCCGGCCTTCGTCCTTTAAGGAAATAATCTGCGTGGGTAATTTGTAGTCCGGCCAGGCGGCGTAAAATTCGATTTGGGTGAATCCGACTGAGCGCAGGATTTTTTCGAGCTCCGCTTGGGAGTAGGTGAAACTTTGCAGCGTGTTGCCTTGCTCCGCCCAGCGCTGGCGGGCCAACGCGGCAGGGAGATAGCCAATATGCGGCACGCCGAGGTGATCATCCGGACACCCCAAAAGATATTTTAGACCGAGCCGATTCTCGATCCCGATCACGAGGGCGCCTCCGGGGATAAGCTCGCGGCGAACTTTGCGGAGGAAATCTAACTGCCGTTGTTGAGGGTCGGTGTGATTTTGAAAAGCGCCCGCCCACTCCAGCACTCCGATCGCGCAGATAGCCTCAAAGCCGTCGGTGAAATCTACCTCGAGGTAGTCAGCCTCGACGTAGGCGATCTGCTCATGCACGCCATCTTGGCGGGCCGCGGCTTCAATAAAAGCGAGGCGCTCCGCCACCGGCTCCAAGGCGACGACGGGTCGCGTTTTGGCCAGGGGTCGCGCGATTTGGCCCCAACCCGCACCGATATCGAGCACCGGGCCCTGACCGCGCGGCAGCACTTGCTCAAAAAATGCGGTGCGACTGGGATCGGCGACGATGCGGTACAGCCAATGATTCGTTGCCGCATAACGCGCCGCCACCGCCTCGCGCCAGGGTCGGCCAGTGTCCAACTCCGCAATCAAGCTACGCAATTCCGTCGCCGGCGTATCGCGAAAGCCCTCCGCCCGGGGCGCGGCGTAGCGCTGGCCGGCCGGGAGGGCGTGATTTTTTTGCTGGTGGGTGAAATTGAGCGTAAACACGGCGGGAGCAGAGTGGGAGCTAGCGCTCGGTCTCAATGGTAAAGCCCTGATTCATTAAATTAACGGTGACGTTACCGCGCATGGAGCTGACATAACTGGGGATGGCATGCTCGATGTAGTAATTACGAATGCGCATGTTGCGCGGTGAGCTCCATAGAGATTTGGGACAAGAGACCAGCATGGCTCTAGCTTCTACCTGGTCAAAAAATTCTGCGCTGGGCGCGCCTTCTGCCCCATGATGGGGGGTTTTGATGATATCAGCTCTGAGATCAAAATTATTGCGGACGAGATAATCGCCTAATTTGGGGCCAGCATCGCCCGTGAAGA
>CAIOCT010000118.1 GCA_903856725.1 uncultured Verrucomicrobiota bacterium | reverse complement strand
CCTATGATATGGAGCAGATGATTCTTAAAATTCCGGAGATTGATCGGACTTTTCATCGCACCGGCGATGGCGGGCGCGCTTACATTTTTTCGACCTTAAAACCGTGGGAAGATCGCACGCGTAAGACGCAGGAAGTAACGGCTGAACTCCGCCGTAAATTTCAGGCAGAAGTAACCGGCGGCCAAGCGGTCGCCAATCCGGTCCGCCCTTTCAGTAGTGGTCGCGGCGGGAGTAGTGGGGGTATTCAATTGGTTTTACTGGGGAGCGATTTTAACGAATTACAACGGATCGGTAGTGAATTTCTCGTGGCGATGCGTGAAAGCGGGCAGTTCATTCAGCCGCGCCTCGATCCGTCTCCGACTAAGCCGCAATTAGACGTCAGAATTGATCGCGCGAAAGCCGCGGATCTGCGCGTGCCGGTCAGTGCCATTGCCTCGACGCTGGAATCATTGCTCGGCGGGCGTCGCGTCACGGAATTTCAACGCGGTAGTCAGCAATATTATGCAATTGTTCAGGTAACGGACGAGAATCGCACCACGCCGAGTGACCTTTCGCGACTCTATGTTCGCTCGAACGATGGCGTGCTCGTGCAGTTGAGTAATGTCGTGACGTGGTCTGAAAATACCGTACCCGAGAGCTATCCGCATTTTAATCGGCTGCGTTCTGTCACGGTCTCAGCGCAATTAGCAGAGGGGCGTACCATTGGCGATGGGGTTACTTTGCTGACAGGCCTGAGTCGCGAAAAATTACCTGCGGGCTACACCTATGCTTGGGATGGGGAAACCCGTGAATTCGTCGAGAGTGGTAACGATACCATCGTTCTGTTTGGGCTGGCGCTGATCTTCACTTTTCTGATTTTGGCCGCTCAATTTGAATCCTGGATTCATCCGATTACGATTTTCACCGGAATTTTTATCGCGGTAGCTGGCGGTTTATTAGTGCTTTATGGGACCCGCTACTGGGGGCCGGCAATGACGGACAATCTTTTTTCTCGATTTGGGCTCATCATGCTTATTGGGCTAGTGGCCAAGAATGGCATTTTGATTGTTGAATTTGCTAACCAGCTCCAAGTGCAAAAAGGGGTCAGTGCTGGGGAGGCGGCTTTTGAGTCTGCGACCATCCGCTTTCGTCCCATTTTAATGACGTCAATTTCGACGGTTTTAGGGGCCGTGCCGATTGCCTTTGCGCATGGAGCTGGGGCCGAAACACGGAATCCGATGGGTATCGTTGTCGTCGGTGGGCTGATGCTTTCGACGCTAATTACCCTTTATATTATTCCTATTGTCTACGTGCTCATGGATCGTTGGTGCGTAAAATTCACCGGCAAATCGAGCGCTGATGGTCTCGTTGAGGCTGCTACGATCGAGCGCGAAACCAACGCCGCCGACGAAACCAACGCAAGGTCGCCTAGCTGATTTTAACGTGCCGGCTTGTAGTGCCTGCCGGTTGGAATAGGCGGCGAGTGATCCTCTTTCACCACTCGCTGTCGCTTGATTTATTGGCATTTCGTATACCGAGGCAAGGCCCCGTGCTTCTGGTGGCAGAGCTACCGTGCTTCCCTCGTTCTCTAAGGGCATAAAAAAGCCCGCGGCACGAAAGATCGTGCGCGGGCTGAGATCTTTGCAGGCGACGTTTACTTACCGGCTTTGGTGGCCTTAACGCGAGCGCCTGAGTTCAGGATGCGCTTGCGGAGCCGCAGATTCTTCGGAGTCACCTCCACGAATTCATCAGATGCGATGTATTCGATGGCGCGCTCGAGTGAGAATTTTGCGGCTGGGGTAAGTCCGGTGGCTACACCGGAACCTTGTGAACGGAAGTTGGTCAGCTGCTTGGCGCGGACGGCATTACAGGCGATGTCTTCATTGCGGGGATTCTCGCCGACGATCATGCCTTCATAAACTTCCTCGCCTGGGTCGACGAATAGTTTGCCGCGTTCCTGGACCATTTCGAGCGCGTAGCCGGTGGTAGTACCAGCTTCGGTCGCAATGATCGTGCCCGTGATGCGCGTGAGCACTTCGCCGGCGTAGGGACCGTATTCTTTGAAAAGGTGACTGAGTACGCCGCGGCCGCTGGTGGCATTGACGACGTCGATTTCCATACCGATCAAGCCGCGCGTCGTGATGGTAGCTTCCATCATGGTGGTGTGCGGTAGTTTTTCCATGTTCGTCAAACGACCCTTACGGTTCGCAAGATTCGACATGATGGCACCGACGCATTCATCGGGCACTTCAATCCAAACCGTTTCATAGGGTTCTTGGCGAACCCCGTCGACTTGCCGTTCGATTACGGTAGGGCGAGATACCAGCAACTCAAAGCCTTCCCGGCGCATGGTCTCAACGAGGACAGCGATCTGCATGGCGCCGCGGCCCTTGACGTTGAAAATACCTGCTTTGTCGCTATCCTCAATATTGATTGAGACGTTAGTCTTCAACTCGCGCATGAGGCGTTCGCGCAGTTGGCGCGAGGTGACGAGTTTACCTTCGCGGCCGACCAGCGGGCCGTCATTGACGCAAAACTGCATCTCCAAAGTCGGCGGATCGATCTGGGTGAAGGGCAGGGCGTGGCCAGCTTCATCGGCACAGATGGTGTCGCCGATATCGATGTCCTCAACGCCGGCGATGCCGACAATGTTACCGGCGCTCGCGCTCGGGGCTTCGGCGGTGCCGAGGCCAGTGAATTCGAAAATCTTACTAATTTTAGCGCGGACGCGTTTGCCGTCAGAGTGACGTACCACGAAAATGGTATCACCAAGCGAGGCGGTGCCGCCGAGAATCTTACCAACCGCGATACGACCCACATAATCGCTCCAATCAATATTGGATACGAGCATATGGAACGACTCATCAGGTTTAGCAAAAGGAGGCGGAACGTGATCGAGGATCGTCTGGAAGAGTGGGCTCATGTTCTTCTTCTCGTCGCCAAGATGAAGCATCATGTAACCGTCACGGCCTGAGCCGTAAACGACGGGGGCATCAAATTGCTCTTCGGTGGCATTGAGCTCCATGAGGAGCTCAAGCACTTTGTCGTACATCTTGGCCGGCTCAGCGTTTTCGCGGTCAATTTTATTGATGACGAGAACGACTTTGAGACCGTGGGCGAGGGCTTTACGGAGCACGAAGCGAGTCTGGGCCTGGGGACCATCATAGGCATCGATCAGGAGGAGCACGCCATCGACCATGCGAAGGGCGCGTTCGACTTCCCCGCCGAAGTCAGCGTGTCCGGGAGTATCGACGATGTTGATCGTCTTATCCTTCCAGTGGACGGAAGTGTTTTTAGCCTTAATGGTGATGCCCTTCTCTTTCTCGAGGTCCATGGAGTCCATGGCGCGCTCTTCAACGCGTTGATTGGCGCGGTAAACGCCGCCTTCCTTGAGCAATTTGTCGACCAGCGTGGTTTTGCCGTGGTCAACGTGGGCGATAATAGCAATATTGCGGATGTTCTGGTTCATTTCTGCGGTGGCGTTTGAAAGTTGCGTAATTGGAAAAGCTGTAAGCCGGTTTCCCGCTTGGCAAGAAGGAACCTTGGCGGATTTTTCGAGCTATTACGCACGCATTTAAAAATGATTTAACTTTATTAATTATTGATAGACATGATCTAGCAAAAAAGTTGCGGCTCACAATTAGCAGGCAGGTCAAATCACCTAGCTCTTTCTTATCAGGCCAACGCAGTTAAAAACTGCATGACTCGATGATCGCACGCAGTTGGCGCGAATAATCAATGGAGAGGTTGGGCGTTGCGCGATGAGGCGAATCTCGGGGCACAATGGGCGGGCTTCGCCGATGGGGGTGCCTGTTCGCACGCCGCGGTCCTTGGCGAGATCGCTGGCGGCCATGCCGGCAGTGTTTCCGCTAGTAACTCGACTCGGCGCGGCGCGCGGCGGGCCGGATTGTCATCCCCTTAGGCTGAGCCCTTAGGCGCTGGGGTAAACTTCGCGAAGCGCTTTGGCCACGTTTGGGGGCACAAATTTACTGACGTCGCCGCCGAGCTTGGCGATTTGTTTAACGAGCGAGGAACTTGTGTAGCTGTACGATTCGTTGGGCATGACGAAAATCGTTTCTACCTTGGGCTCGAGATGCCGATTCATTAGGGCCATATTGAATTCAAATTCAAAATCGGATAGGGCGCGAAGGCCGCGGATGATGGCGTGCGCTTTTTGTTTGCGGGCGAATTTTACGAGCAGGCCGTCAAAGCTCACAACATCGACATTGGGCAGGCCACGCAAATTGTCCTTAATGAGTTTAACCCGCTGCTCCGGGGTGAACAGCGGGGCCTTAGTGGAGTCGATAGCAATGGCAACGCGTACGTGGCCAAAAAGTTTCGCGGCGCGCGCCAGCACGTCGAGGTGACCGTTGGTGAAGGGGTCGAAGGTTCCTGGGTAAATGCAGAGTTTCATGCGTCGACTAAGCTAAGATTGCAGAGCTGGAGAGGATGGCGAGTAAGTTTTGCATGGTGCACAGGGGGGGAGGGCCCCGCTAGATCGCATCAAGGTATTGCCAAGCGGAGGTTGGGTGTATCGACTGCCGGCATGCGTTTTACTGTGGCTAACTGGATGACACTTTCCCGCGTTCCGGCGATGTTTGCGATCGTTTGGTTAATGAACGTCGATCGCGATTCTGGGTGGGGCGCGACGGTCGCTTTTTGGCTCTTTATTGCGGCGGCACTGACCGACTGGTTTGATGGCATGGTGGCGCGCGCCCGCGGCGAGGTTTCGTCCTTTGGACGATTTATGGATGCGGTTATCGATAAAGTGATGGTGATGGGCTTGATGATCGCGCTGGTCGTTGGAAATTATTTTATGGGCTACGAGAATTTAGCGATGCTGCTGCTGCTCGGTATGTTGGGGCGTGAATTTTTAGTTTCAGGTATGCGCATGGCCGCGGCTACCAAGGGTCTCGTGATCGAGGCCGATCAAAGCGGCAAGGTGAAGACTTTCGTGCAGCTTAATGCGATCGGGTGGTTACTGGGAGCGCGGATGATGAGCCAAGATTATGGCCAGCTATTTACCGCTAACGATCGTTGGATTATCAGTGGAATTCACTGGATTGGCATGGGGCTTTATGGCCTGGCAGCCGTACTGACTATTACTTCGGGGATTTCTTATTTTCGTCGGCACGGGCACGTGGTGTTAGAATAAGCTGATGAAATTATCTTCGCCGCAGTGGCCGCGAATTTTGCCGACCCGCTTGGTCGTCGGCCTCGCTACGCTGGGTCCGCTCGGCATGAAGCTGCCGGCCCCTGGTACTTGGGGTTCATTGGCTGGCTTACTTTACTTCACCGTTATTTTTTATCCGCTGGGCCTAGTGAGTACGCTGCTACTGACAGTCGTCGGGCTTTATTTCTCAGTAGCGTTTTGCGGTGAAGCGGCTGAACGCATGGGCCGGAAGGACCCGGGTGAAATAATTTTGGATGAATTTGCGGTTATGCCGTTGTGCTTTCTCGGGTGGCGCACTCTCGGTGGGTCGCCTTGGCTTATTTTTGTCACTGGGTTCGCGCTCTTTCGGCTCTATGATATTGCGAAGCCCTTCGGCATACGCCGACTGCAGAGCTGGCCGGCCGGGTGGGGGATTGTCGTGGACGACGTAGCCGCCGCCCTCGCTACTTGCGCGACGTTGCATCTCGGCGCGTGGCTTATGCGCTGATGGGAAATTACGCGGATTAGATCCGGCTTAAATACAAAGACCTAGGGTTTGGGTCAGAGGTCAGCGGTTCTAGGGCCGATCCTCCGCGCGCGGGGCGGAGCCAGTTTAAGTCCGAGTCCTCCGCGTTATTTTGCGCCTTTCGCAGTTAAAAAGTGCCTTGGTCGAGTTTGCCCCTTTTGTAGCCAAGCACACTGCTGGATTAGAATTTTATTTCTCGGCGGCGGCGTTGGATGCTTTTTTCCCGCGCCACCAGCGACTGAGACTAAAATCACCACGGATTTTCCCGCCGCTGTCGATGCGGGTTCCATCTGGGCCTTGGGTGATTTTAACACTGAGGCCGAATAGCCAGCGGCCGTGTGAATTAAAAGTGAGTCGGCGAGGCAAATCCCAAGCGAAGCCGGGCTTCACAAAAACGTATTGCTGATGATCGCGCCCAATGAATGAGGTCGTTTGGAGGCCTGTTTCCAGTGTGTAATGGTAGGGGAAACGGTCGAGAACGAACCCTGTGCCTAAAATCAGTGAGCTGCTGTGGGCGTCATTTTGGCGAAAACTACCCGCGACTGATGATTTCGCCATCAGGTCGGCGGTGCCACTGAAAAAATAATTAAGACCGGGTGTGCGCTCGCTTGGGCGCGAAACAACCAAGAAGGGGGTGTAGTGGTTGTAGCCATCGGTCATGTCGAGTGGTGGGGCCCCCACCGGCAAGCGAACATTGAGACCGATGCTGGCGTCGTAGTCTGTCTGCAGCCAATGCCGATAGGCATATTTGCCGCCGAATTGAACATCGCCAATGCCATTGCCCGGTGAGCCGCTGCGGAGTCCGTGCTGGAGATACGGCTCGATGGTGGCAGTTATTTCGACATGGTTATTTACTCCCCAACGCACCCCGAGCGGAAGGCGTACGTAACTTCGCCGGCTGAAATCGCCGAGGTGGGGGTGTACAATAAAACGGACGGAGCCTTTTTGTTCAGTCTTAGGCAGGTCGGTATCAAAAATTCCACTGATCTTGCGCATGGCTTGCTGGTCGTCTCCGTTGGGAGGCGTGGTCGCTGACGCATCTTGGGCGTGGATTCTTACGCTGATAAGCAAACTGAGCAACAGCAGGCTTATGCACTGTTTCGGAACAAGGATGGGCATGGCGGTTAAATATGAGAATAGCCTCTGCGGATGATTGGAGAAAATGCAGACGTTATTTAAAAGTGTGGTTGCGCACGCTGGCAATCACTTGGCGGAAGGTGATTTCGGCGCGTACTCGCGAATTGAGCGTGATATCATAGCCGTCTGGGCCCCAGGACATCGGGGTCCCGAGTCCGATGAGCCATTGGGTTTTGGTATTAAAAACTAATTTTTTTGGTACGTACCAGAGTACGCCGGGTCGGAGATAGAAGAAATGCTCAGTGTGGCTACCGATTAGGGCGGTCGTGGTGTAGGTGCCCGCGAGCGTCCATTTAATTTGGCCTAAATCATAAACCCCGCCCAGGGTGACTGAGCAGGCATCATCGTGGGGTTGATTAATCTGCATTGCCCCAGCTTTTCCACTCGGGCTAATGACATCGAGCGAGAGTTCGCTGAAGACGGTGAGATGCCGATTATTGGTAGAGTGTCGCTGAATGATTACGCTCGGGGTGATGTGTTGGTTACCGTCACTTAAATCAAAGGGACGATGGGTCAGCGGTTGCGTGACGCTGAGGTTGGCACTCGCTTCAAAATCGGGAGGCAGCCATTCGTGGATTAGATATTTTAGGCCATAGCGAAGCTCGCCGATACCACTGCCAGTTGCTTGCTGGCCAAAGCCGTGCGCGATAAAGGCGGCGCCTTCCGTGCTAAACTCAAAATGGTCATTTAAGGTCCAGCGAAAACCCACGTCGGTGCGTACGTAATCACGTCGCACCAAATCACTGATATGCGGGTAGAGGATAAATTTGACCGTGCCGGGCGGGTCGAGCTGCGGCAGCTCAATATCAAACAGTCCGCGGATCCGTGAGAGAAAGGGACGCGTTAGTGCTGGCGAGCCAGTGTTGGTCAACCCGGGTTCCTGCGCCCAGGTGCAGAGGGCGAGGGTATTGAGACCAAGTATAATCCACAGACATAGACGCATGGTAGTTAAGGCAGCAGCAGAAGGCGGTCGAACGGTAGGCGCACGAGCAAGCCTTGTTGCAGAACATCCACTGACACCACAATTCCCTGGGGGTTCAACGGATCGTCAACGTAACCTTCTAAACCATGGAGCGGGCCGCCTTGAACACGAACGTGCGTCCCTTTTTTGATCAAGGGGTGCAACGCGGCTTCCAGTCCTGAGGCACAGATTAATTTAACCGTCTCAAGCTGACTCAGGAAGGCTGCCTCGTTCTCCACCCACATGGCGCGGACCAGCAAATCTTGCTGATAAATCCGATCTTTGCGTTCGGGTGATAATTGGCAAAATACGTAGCCCGCAAACAGCGGTTTGGTGAATGTTTTTTTCTGCGTGCCGTAGTGCCGGATGCTCTGAAGTAGGGGGAGGTAGTGGGCAAATTTCTCCGCCTTGAGCAAAGCCGCGAATTTCTTTTCACACCGTGGTTTGGTGTGGCAGACGAACCAGCGGGGCTCGGCGAAATCAGGAAGGTGTTGGCCCATTGAATGAAAAAAATTGATCGACGAAAACTCTGATCAGCGAGGTACGCGGATGGGGGCGCTTTATAATTTAGCGAGCAGTCGCAGCGCCTTGAGGTAGCCGGGAAACCCCTGGCCGGAGATCATGCCGATGCACGCCCCTGCGGTCATGGAGTGGTGGCGGAATTTCTCCCGTTTTTTAATATCAGAAATATGCACTTCCACCGCAGGTAGTCCGCTAGCGGCGAGAGCATCCCGCAAGGCGATGCTGGTATGTGAGTAGGCGCCAAAATTGACCACGAAGGCCTCTATGCTGCGATCGGTGAGAGCGTGAATTTTATCGACGAGTGCGCCTTCGTGGGCGGACTGAAAGAAGGTAACTGTGAAACCGATTTTTTTCGCCTCTGTCCGGATCATTTTCTCGAGATCTTTGAGCGTAGCGGTGCCATAAATAGCCGGCTGGCGGCGGCCGAGGCGGTCAAGATTGGGGCCGTGGAGAATAGCGATTTTTTTCATCGATGGAGTGGGTTACAAAATGTGCGAATAAGCTAAAGGGGAAGATTCTTTTCACGCGACGGCGCGTTGCTGATTTTAGAGCGGGTTGTCGGTTTCAATAAATTCCCAAGGCAGACGAAATTTTTTGGCCAGTTCGGCCGCCAAGGCTTTCACTCCATGCATCTCGGTCGCGTAATGGCCGCAACAAATTAAATTGAGATGATTTTCCTGTGCATAATTGAACCATTCCTCGCGCAATTCACCAGTGATGAGGGTGTCGACGCCGGCGGCAATTAACTGGGGGACCGCGCTATTGCCGCTGCCTGAGCAGAAGCCCACCTGCTTTGGCACGGCTGGTCCGCAGTTGATCGTGACGACGCGTGGATAGAGTTCTTCCAGTCGCGCACAAAGTTGGGAGCGCTTGAGTTTATTAGCCGCAATCCAGCCGATGGGTTCGCCCTCTTGGAAAAGAAAAGGCCGGCGGGCTTTTAAGCCAAGCTGCCGTGCGAGCAGAACATTATTGCCAATCTCTTCATGCGCATCGAGGGGCAGGTGACTTGAGTAGACGGCGCAGTTGCCACGGATGAGCGCTGCATAACGCTCATAAACGGGCCCCGTCACCGGCTGCACGCCGCCCCAAAAAATACCGTGATGCACGATCAGAAAATCAACACCGCTCTCAACTGCTTGCTCGAAGGGAATTCGGCCAGCATCAACGGCCGCCCCGATTTTAGTTACCCGGCCATCGTTGGCCACTTGCAGGCCATTGTGCGAACCAGGGAAATCTTTGAAAGCCACCCGCCGGGTGCGTTTGTCACAATAATCGACGAGTTGTTTGAGCGAAGCCATATCCCAGATTGAGGGGCGAGTAGGCCGCGTGCAAGCCGTCGGTGCGGGCGGCTGCTGTTCCCCCTTGCCAGTGGCGCGATGATTCTCACCGTTAACACCATGGCAGCTAGTAAAAAAAGTCCGATCGATCTTATTGCTCAAGCCACCGAAGCTTTTCCGCATCGCCCGAGCTGGGATGAGTATTTTATGGCAACGGCAAAGCTGATTGCTTCCCGTTCAAATTGCGAACGCCTCAATGTCGGGTGCGTCATCGTCACGGGTGGCGATCGCAAGAATCGCATCGTGGCAGCAGGTTATAACGGCTATCTGCCGGGGACCCCGCACACAGCTCGAGTGCGCGATGGCCATGAGCAGGCGACGGTTCATGCCGAGCAGAATGCGGTGGCGGATGCGGCGCGACGCGGCTCGAGTGTTGAGGGTTGCGTGGCCTATGTGACGCATTACCCCTGCATTAATTGCGCCAAGATCCTCGCGGCCGCGGGAATCTCGGCGATTCGCTTTCATGAGGATTATCACAATGATCCTTTGGTCGCACCCATCTTAAAAGATGCCGGCGTTAAAATCAAAAAACTGTGATCTTGGTCTAGGGGCCTGCCCAGGTCGGCATGGTTAAAATGTCTCAGCAAATTTTAGTCCTCTCTCGATTATCGTCATGAAAGAACGTCGCCTCGGACGAAAGTCACCGTGCCTCGCCGGGCAGTTGTTGCTCGCGGCGCCAGCGCTGCGTGACCCCAATTTTAAGCGCAGTGTCATTTTGCTTTCGGCCCATAACTCTGCGGGTGCCATGGGCGTGGTGCTTAATCGACCACTCAAGCGTCAATTGGCGGAATTGAATGAGGCCTTCGCTCGCGGGCCGCTCGCGGGAGTTCCTCTTTATTGCGGTGGTCCGGTCGAACCGGAGCAATTGATCATTGTTTCATGGCAATGGCTCAAAGAGGAAAATGCCTTCCAGCTGCATTTCGGGATCGACCCAGAAAAAGCTGGAGAACTCATCGGCACTCCCGGTCTGACGATCCGCGCATTTTTGGGCTACGCCGGTTGGACCCAGGGGCAGTTAGAAAATGAAATGAAGCAGGATACGTGGCTCGCTACCGGGGTTGAGGGCAGGCAACTTGATGATGCGGATGGGATTACGCTTTGGCGGAATTTACTATGTGAGCACGACCCCGAGCTCCGATTTCTCGCCAATGAGCCGGATGATCCATCAGTAAATTAGGTGGCGTGAAGCTTATGGAGTAGCCTTGGCCCGATGTGGCTTGGGCGATTACGGCGCAAAATCTTTTGTTTTGACAGGGGGTGCAGCGGTCATCTTCTTTCCTATCTTTTATGAAAGTCGTCTCCTCCATCAAATCCGCCAAAGTACGTCACCCGGCTTGCCAGGTGGTCCGTCGCAAAGGGCGCATCTACGTCATCAATAAAGTCGAGCCGCGCTACAAGGCGCGCCAAGGCTGACCTAAACCCACTTTTACCGTGAAGACCGAAGGCCATCCAGCTCTCAACAACGTCTGCTTCCTTGATATTGGAACGGGCAAGAAATTTCTCACCAAATCCACGATGAAGTCCGCTCGTTCTGAGAAGATCGACGGGCTCGATTATTTCGTGATCGTGCGTGACGTTACCATGGACTCGCATCCTGCCTTTACCGGTGAGAAGCGCATGGTCGACACCGCCGGCCGCGTCGAGAAATTCACCAACAAGTTCAAGCGCGCCACGAAGGTCAAATAAGACCTCGCCCCTTGCGCGATCCGAAGCCCTCCCATTGCGGAGGGCTTTTTTATGCCCGCTTCCGGAGGGGGGCTCGGGCGGGGCATAAAAAATACAGCAGGTGCAGTCGGGAAAAATTAGAAACGTAGCGAACCCGGTGCTAGTTTTAAGATTTAAGGGGTAAGTTTTAAGTTCGGCCCAGACAGCTTTTAAACCGCGAAGGGCGCGAAGTGACGCGAAGGGTCGGAAAGCTTAAACATACCTCCCTCACTTGCGCGCTTGGAGGTGTGACCGCCTTTTTTAATTAAAAGTACTTTCCACGGGCCGGTTCCGTGTGTTCCGTAGCTCTCGTGGTTACGCCGCCGAAACTTGTTATTTTTGACTGTGATTCAACGCTCAGCGCGATTGAGGGTATTGATGAATTGGCGCGGCTGCGGGGGCCGGCGCTGTTTGCGCAAGTTGAGGCCCAAACTACGGCGGCCATGGAAGGTAAAATTCCTGTCGAGGAAGTTTTTGGCCGGCGGCTCGCCTTGATCCGTCCGCATCGCACTGAAGTGCAGCAAATCGGGCAGCTCTATATTGAGCAGATCGAACCGACTGCTCGGGCTACGATTGCCGCGCTAAAAGTCGCTGGTTGGACGCCCCTGATTCTTAGTGGGGGCTTTACGCCAGTCATCGCACCGCTCGCTGCTTGCCTCGGCATTACCCGGATCGAGGCGGTCGATTTATATTTTGGGCCCGACGGCAGCTATGCCGGCTTCGATGAAAAATTTCCTGCTACGCGCTCCGGGGGCAAGCCCATCCGCATTGCCGCGCTGCGTCAGGCGCTGCAACCGAGTCGGATCGTGATGGTCGGGGACGGCGTCAGCGATCTTGAGACTAAACCGGTCGTTGATCTCTTCGTTGGCTTTGGTCGCTACACGGTGCGCGAACGCGTGCGCGCGGAGGCTGATGCATTTATCAAAAGCTTAGCGGAACTGCCGGCTTTACTCTCATGACAGCTTTGACTCGTTTATTTATTTGGCTGAGCGTGCTGGCTAGCAGTAGCGCGGTCGCGTTGGCGGCGCCGGCATCGGCAGCCACTTTCCCTCGTGAGTTATCGACATACGCGCAGTCTCCAGCCGCTGGCTTGTGGTCGGTCCTGCAGGCGCGCGCAGCGGCAGAACCTTTCAACTTAGCGGCGACGGCTATCTTTATCTGTGCGGTGCTGCATACTTTTTTAGCGCCCAAAATTCGCCAGTGGGGGCAACTCGTCGAAGAGCGTCATCACGCTCGTCTCCAGCGGCAGCGTCCGCTGAGTGATCAGGATGAAGATGGCCAGCCAGATGAGGTAAGTTTCGGCGGACAGGTTTTGCATTTTTTCGGCGAGGTTGAGGCTGTTTTTGGTATCTGGGTGGTCGCCCTCGCGGCGGTGATTATCGCTTATAAAGGGGTTGGCACGGCGGTTCAGTATATTGGCGAGACGGTTAATTTTACGGAGCCCCTGTTTGTGGTTATCATTATGGCCTTAGCGTCGACTCGTCCAGTAATGCGACTGGCAGAGCAGGGGTTGCGTTTGGTGGCGTCGATCGGCGGTGGCCGACCAGTGGCCTGGTGGTTTTCCATTTTGACGATCGCGCCATTGCTGGGGTCAGTGATTACAGAACCGGCGGCGATGACGATCGCCGCGCTGTTATTGGCGAAACAATTTTATCAACTCCGACCGAGCCACCGGCTGGCCTACGCAACGCTGGGTCTACTTTTTGTTAATATTTCAATTGGGGGCACGCTCACCCATTTCGCTGCTCCGCCAGTTTTGATGGTGGCGGCAGCGTGGCACTGGGATCTGGCGTACATGTTCACGCACTTCGGGTGGCATGCGATCTCCGGTATCGTTCTATCGAATGTATTTTATTTCTTAATTTTTCGCTCTGAACTCCTTGCACTGTCGGCGCCCACCGCAGTCGCGTCCACTGAGGATAGCATCCCCTGGTGGGTCACGTCAGTTCATTTAGGTTTTCTGGGTTTTACGGTCTCGATGGCGCATCACCCCGCAC
This sequence comes from uncultured Verrucomicrobiota bacterium, assembly GCA_903856725.1. Classification (GTDB taxonomy): domain Bacteria; phylum Verrucomicrobiota; class Verrucomicrobiia; order Opitutales; family Opitutaceae; genus Lacunisphaera. The sequence goes on along the minus strand of CAIOCT010000118.1, from coordinate 8,616 downwards.
TTTTTGTAGGTGGATTTCTTTTCTTTTTAGCTTTCGCCCAGGCCACCGCCCACCACCAGAGCAAAGTAGATTTACGAAGTCCCTTGCTGGTGGGTTTTTTCCTAGCGGGTTTAGTGGTTCATGGCGGACTCCAAGCGTGGTGGATCGAACCGGTGCTAGGCCGCCTCGGGGAGAAGTCCTTGTTTGCGGGTGCGACCATCCTGACGGCTTTTAATGATAACGCGCTCATCACTTATCTCGCGACGTTGGTGCCAGGGCTGACTGAGAATCTTAAGTTTGCCGTCGTGGCGGGAGCAGTAACTGGGGGTGGACTCACCGTGATCGCTAATGCCCCGAATCCCGCGGGCCAATCGATTCTGTCACGTTATTTCCCCGGCGGCGTATCGCCCCTCGGATTATTTTTTGGCGCCCTCGTCCCTACGTTGATTGTCGCGCTTTCTTTCATGCTATTATAAAACCTGTCGCCACCTCTAAGGCGTGATCATCGCTGGGCTGCAGTCGGGTTGGCTCCTGCAACATACATCATATTTCAGCTAAATTACGGTTTAGGTGAACTTTTACGGCTTGTGGGCGTCTAAGACACGAGTTCACTCTTATCTTTACCCATGATTGATATTCTTAAAGGCGCTGGCTTCCTTATTTGGCCTCTCGGCATCTGCTCGTTTGTTGCCGTCTACATCGTCTGTGAGCGGCTTTATGCGCTCCGTAACGCCGCAATTCTCCCCGATGATCTCGTGGACGCGATTGTCGAGGGCCGTCCCGGCACCGGCGGTCGTCACTCAGTGCTCGCCCGAATTATCGACTTTGCGCAAGGCCACCAAGATGATCCTGAGGCCGTCAAGGCCTTCGCTCGTTTACAAATTAACCGGATGGAAAGGGGGGTACCGTACCTTGATGTTATTTACACGTTGGCGCCTTTGCTCGGCTTGACCGGTACGGTAACAGGTTTGCTGAAGGTCTTTTCTCAGATTTCACCCGAGACCGGTTTGCCTGACCCGGTAGCTTTTACCCAAGGCGTGGCTTTGGCTTTATCCGCGACCGTCATCGGCTTGGTGGTCGCAATGTTTGCGCTGGTCCCAGCCGGATATCTTTCCCGTAAGATTGAGAATTATGCGGTGAAGATTGATTTGCTGCTCGAACGCATCTTGGCCCGCGCTGCGAAGAAATCATGAGCAGCGGTCTATACGTTAAGCGTCGTAAACGGCCCGAGTTAAATCTCGTGCCGCTAATCGACGTGCTCGTGATGCTGATCTTTTTCGCGTTCGTGACTATGCAGTTTAAGCAGGCCACCACGATGAATTTGACTCTGCCGAAAGTTGAAACTGCGGGTAAGAGCGAACTCAAAGATTCACTGACGATCAGCTTATCAAAGGAAGGAACGGTCGATGTTAATGGCAAAGCGGCGAGTATGGATACTTTGGATGCCGTCGTCCGGGAGATTGGCCGCATTAGCAAAGATGTCACGGTCGTGATTCGCTCTGATGAAAACACCCCACTGCGTTTCGTCACCCAAGCAATGGATACTTGCCGTAAGCAGGGTTTAAATAAGATCCGCCTGCAGTCGCGTTGAGCGTTTTGCTGTGCTGGCGGTATTCGTCGCTCACTCTTCCCGCTTAATCGATGAATATTGTGATCACTGGCGTAACTCGTGGGCTCGGTCGGGCCCTCGCGGAATGGTATATTGCTCATGGTCATACTGTCATTGGCTGCGGTCGTAGTGCGGAAATTCTCAATCTTCGTTTTACGTATCCAGCACCGCATGATTTTACGGCGCTTGATGTCATGGAAGAAAATCGCGTCGCGCTCTGGGCGGAGAAGGTCAGTGCACGCTATGGCGCGCCCGATATACTCATTAACAATGCCGGTTTAATGAATACCCCCGCGCCAATTTGGACGGTACCCGCAGCGGAATTTAATCGGGTAATTGACGTCAATATTAAGGGAGTGGCAAATGTGCTCCGGTATTTTTTGCCAGCGATGGTCGCTCGCCAAACTGGCATCATTATTAATCTCAGTTCAGGGTGGGGGCGTAGCACTTCGCCGGGTGTGGCACCTTATTGCGCTAGTAAATATGCTATTGAGGGCCTGACCCAAGCACTGGCGGAAGAATTACCGGCCGGCATGGCCGCCGTACCACTGAATCCAGGAATTATTGATACCGATATGCTGAGGCTAGCCTGGGGTGCAGCTGCCGGTAGTCATCCCAAAGCCGAAGCTTGGGCTAAAATAGCGGCACCCTTTATTTTGGGATTAACGGCACGCAACAATGGCCAGTCGCTGAGTGTGCCAGACTGCTAGCCTTAGTTCTTTAGCGGAAATTCCTGCTTCACCCAGTCTGCGAGCATTTCTTTATCGTAGCTGAGCGGCTGATTTCGCTCCATGGGCGAAATCAATTTGGATTGAAAATTGAGATCAAAGAGGCGGCGTTCGCCTTTTTTCAAGATAGCTCCCTGGGCATCCTTTAATTCAAAATTGAGCTGCATGCGCGGGATATAAATGGATTGGATAAAACGCACACTGTCCGCTCGTCCTGGAGGAATATCACCAGCCAAATCAATATCGGTAAAAGCAACACTCAGCTTTTGCCCAGTGGCGAGGCGGCTTGAGGCAGTTTTTTTGAGATGCTCACTGAGCAGATCGAGATAGGATTGGCTGTAACTGCCAGAAAAGGAATCGCTGACGTCTGTGAATTTGTCCGGATCTTGAAAACTAACAGCGACGTTATTGATTAACGGCGCATTTGTGGAGGGAGCCGCCAACTGGCAGCTGCTGGTCGCGAGCACCACAGCGATGAGGAGAGACGCGGAGGTTTTCATAAATCTATGGTAGTTGATTTTGCCCCCGGCGCAAATTGATTACTTTGGCCTGCGTCTCCCTGCGACGTAGCTTTTGATCAACGGATAGCTCAGAAGGCGATATGTGGCTCAACGTCAGCGTCGTAATTTATGCCGGGCAAACCGAAGCCGAAGAGTTTGAGGAATTCAGTTTGGTAGCCGGCAATATCAGTCAGCGTTGCGAGATTTTCGGTCGTTACTTGAGGCCAGATTGCTGAAATCGCATCCTGGATTTCTGGACGCATTTCCCAGTCATCGACGCGCACGCGACCCGCGCTGTCGAATTGGAGTTTGCTGCCGTTGTAAAGCTGGGTGGCAAACAGTCGCTGCATCTGCTCGATGCAACCCTCGTGGGTGCCTTTGGCTTTCATTACTTTATAAAGAATAGCAATGTACAGCGGTACTACGGGGATGGCCGAACTGGCTTGGGTGACGAGTGCTTTATTGACGGAAATGAAAGCTCGCCCGTTGCCGTGAGCAGCGAGTTTGGCGTTGATGGCGGTGGCGGCGCGCTCGAGATCAACTTTTGCTGCACCAATGGTGCCGTCCTTGTAAACCGGCCAGGTGTGCACAGGTCCAATGTAAGAATAGGCCACCGCAGTAGCGCCAGGCGCCAGAAGCTTGGCATCAGCGAGCGCTTGAATCCACATCTCCCAATCTTCCCCGCCCATGACAGCAACCGTATCAGCCGCCTCCACTTCGTTGGCTGAATCGATGGTCACTTCGCTGACGATGCCCTTGTCCGTATCGACGGTTTTGTTGGTGTAGGGTGCGCCGAGTGGCTTCAGAACAGATTTATGCACGGCACCCGTCTTGGGGTGCGTGCGGCGCGGGGAGGCGAGGGAGTAAACGACGAGATCAATCGGCCCCATGTCCCGTGCGATGGTCGCAAGGGTTTGTTGTTTGATGGCGTCAGAGAAAGCGTCGCCATTAATGTTCTCAGCATAATAACCGGCAGCGCGCGCGGCGCGGGTGAAAGCAATGGAGTTGTACCAGCCCGGGGTAGCCGGACGACCCTCTTCGGAGGGGCGCTCATAAAAAACCCCTAAGGTTGCCGCGCCTGAACCGAACGAAGCAGTGACGCGGGAGGCTAGGCCGTAACCGGTCGACGCACCGATTACTAAAACATTTTTGGGCCCCTGTTTGATAGGACCCTTTGATATAACGTGGTCGATTTGCTGCTGGATATGCGCCGCACAGCCAGTGGGATGGGCAGTTACGCAGACAAAACCTCGGACCTTCGGTTTGATAATCATGGCCCCAAATCCTTGCGGAGCGGCGACGGGTGTCAAGTAACAGCCAGCGAGCAATTTTTCATCGGCACAGCGTCCGTGTCCTCGCTAGGAGGGGCTTATTTGCCTAAGAGCACGATCGGTCCAACCGCCTTGGGCACGCCGCCTTTCTGTTCTAAGCTGATGGCAAATGCTGCCGCTTGAGCGACGGGCTGCGCTGGCTTGAAGGGGAGGATTACGCGACCATCTTGGCCGACGTGAAAGACGCCGCCGTCGACTGGGTTGGGGTAGGCTGGGTCCACGATCCAGATTTGGTAATCCTGAGTATCAGCAATGGCGGGAAGTTTTTCCATGGTCAGTAGACCCATTTGCTGTTCTGGGTCCCAGACTGCGATGACTTGAGCTTCCTTGGTGTTGCCTGCGAGCGAAGCCAGCGCCGTCACTTTGAGCCGAGCCAGGTCTTCCGTTCGGTGTAATTTATCACCGAGGCTTGCGATCATCTTCTCCGCGAGTAGGGAACGGGTGCTCAACTGATTTTGCGCCATTTTATAAGCCACTTCTGCCAGTTGGTGCTGAGTGCGAAGGGCATTATTTTCATCGCGTAGCATCATGCTTTCGCGAGCGAACCAAGCGGTGGCTAGGGCAAGCGTGGCGGCTGCCGCCCAAGGGATTAATTTAAAAAATGAGAATGAGACGATTTTAGGATCCATGGATTTATCATGCTTAACTGACAGAGACGGCGAGCACGCGGCGAGAACCGCCTGCTTGAGCTTAGCCGGTGGTTCTAGCTGCATTCCACTCAGTGCGAGCGTCGCCGCAGTGGCCGCGAGTTGCGTGACCAGTACCTGCAGCTCTGGATTAGCAGCGAGCTCTGCCATGAAATTCAACTTCTCCGCGGCTTCGAGCAGATCGAAGGCATGGAGGGCAGCTAATTCTTCTTGGCGCTCGGTAATCATAGACGAAATGGGATGATTTCCCGAAGTTGCCGCAGGCCGCGCCTAATCCGTGCTTTGATAGTACCTAGTGGCGCGTTGAGGGCGGTTGCAATTTCCTGCTGGGTGAGGCCACTGAAGTAGGCGAGCTCAATGGCCTTCTGCTGATCAGGTCCCAGTTGGGCGAGGGCACCGCGGACTGCCTCGGCTTTTTCCTGCAACCAAAGCGAGTGAGCCGAATCGTGGCCGCCACCTAAAGTCATCGGCTGAATGTCGGGCGCTGACTGCGTGAGTAATTCCGCTCGCCGCTTTCGCATGCGTACGCGATCGATCGCGCGATTGCGAGTTAAGGTGACTGCCCAGCTAAAAACAGATCCGCGGCTGTGATCGTAACTGGATGCTTTTTTCCAAAGCTGCACAAAAACATCCTGCACTACATCTTGGGCTTCGCTAGCGTCATTCAGGACGCGAAACGCAAGCGAATACAAGGGCTTGGCTAGCGAATCATAGAGCTGCGCTAACGCCTCTTGTTTACCCAACGCCATCGCGGCAAGCAGCCGCGCTTGCTCGTGAGCTTGGTCCTCATTGCCTGTCAAATTGGTCACTTCCGCACTCATATAGCCAGAGGCTTCTGCCGCTCTTGGGGCAGATAACGCAAGTAGCGTGAATCGAGGAAACGTGGCCAAAAACATTTCATACTATACGTCCCTGCGACTAGCAGGGATGCCCACGTTTTTGATTTTCCTGCTATTAGCAATCGCAATGCAGGTTCACAGTACCAGCTGCCCGATCAGTCCGAGTACGATGAGGGCTGCCACGATGGCGAGGATCCGCTTTTCTTGTTTGGTCACGGCGAGGGGCATAAATCAAAGTCCGGCCGCGGAAAATCGTGCGAGAATCTCTCGCACTAGCGGCTCTTGGGCCAGTTCTGACCACGTCTGATCGCTGGCTAAACGTACGAAAAATTGCTCCCCCTGTCGTCGAAAGCCGTACTGAAGCGCCGTCTTAACTAACGCGGTCAGTGAATAAGGATCCCGATAATCGATCACCTGGCCGTCATAAACATGCCAAAACCATACGTTCTGAGCCACGCCTTCAGAGTTTTTGAAAATCCGTTGCTCGGCCGTTACCGTTTTAAGCTTTGGTAGTAATGAAATTTGCGGTCGAGCCATGACTGGCTGAACATCCCAGCCCGCCCCGGGCCAGCAGGCATCGGGAGTGTGCGCTGCCACCCGGCTTACGGACGCTTGACCGGGCTCCCAGTAGGCGACGTAAACGCTAAATTCATGAAAACGACCATTCCCAATGGAACGCACGTAGGTGCGTTCGAGTAGCTGCTTGGTTCCGAGAATATCCGCAAATTGATAAAGCTCATTCGCAGGAGCAGTTTCCCAACCCACAAATTTGCTGGGCAGGAGCGCCTTCAAATCTGGCCGCGCGTTCCCTGATTTGACCGGTGGCCGCGAGTTCGCGCCATAAAATACCGCGAGCACGCTGCTTGCACCGAGGCCAATCCAGAAAATAACTAAGGCCAACCGCGGCGGATTGCGAAGACCGGTCGACTCGAGTGCAGGCGCCTGACTCGGTTCTTTGCTTTCCCACCGTTGCGCTAACCAAATGAGTAAAATAGTCGTCACGCCAAGAATGGCGTAGCCAGTCGCATCATGCCAGGTTCCGCCGATCGCTGTCCCTGAATTTGCGAGCAACGTCAGGATGAGGGAACGGATAAAATTCATCACTAACGCGAGTAGGGGAGCGATCACGATCAGCGCCCACCGGCGTTTCGGCTCGCGCACTTGCCACGCTGCCAAGAAAAAACCAACAAATAAGCACGACAACAAACTGCGAATCCCGCTGCAGGCATCCGCTACGCCAACCGTCGTCCGCGCTAATTCAATTACATTACCATGCTGACGCGCTGCGCTGCCTAGTAGATGTAGCGTCCCCATCACGCTCGCCGTAACTCCACTCTGCAAAGCTAACGTCACTCGCGTGTAAGTGCCATTCGGCAACGGGGTCACCAGCACCCATAACAAAATAGCCGTCAGGCTGCTCCAGTTAATGGGTAACACGCGAACGTTGACCTCGGCTAAAATCAATAAGCCGCCCCACAAAAAGCAGCTCAACGCGCTGGCCAGTAGAAAGAGCACCAAGGCATGCGACCAAGCAAGGGATGCGGCAACTAAGCCGGCCAGAGCAAAAAGGGCGATCCCAAGCCCCATTGCCGCCACTAAGCCCACCGTTAACCACTGACAACTGGCGAGCCAGCGCCACGGCCCTCGGCGGCGACTTTCCGTAATTAATAATAGAAAAACTAACGGGGCCGCAAACCCATGCGCGAGATCGGGATTATCGCGCCACTGCGGCCAGAGTAGCCCGGTAAAACTAGCGACCAGCCCAAGCAGGACGAGGCCAAGAGCCCCGATCATCCCGCGGGGCCAACCTCGCATCGGCGCGCGGGGGACTGGGCTGGCATTCATGACGACGGAGTTAGCCCGTGGAATGATCAGACCTTCGTTGTAAATAACTCCGCGTGCATCACGCCTTCCGCCACCCGCGTGACGGGGCCGCTCATCTTGATCGAAAAATCAGGCGCGATCTCGATCGCGATTTGCCCGCCCGGCATGTGCACGGTTAATTGCGCATCGACCAAGCCCAATTTATGCGCAACCGCGGCCGATGCGCTCGAGCTGCTACCCGAAGCGAGGGTATAACCTGCGCCGCGTTCCCAGATTTCAATTTGGACATTCTTTCGGTCGATCACTTTCAGAAACTGCACATTAATCTTATTCGGAAAATTCGCATGAATTTCGATCGCGGGCCCGTAGGTGGTCGCGAGACTTGCGGAAATTTCTGGCAGAATCATCACACAGTGAGGATTGCCGATCCCCGCCGCGGAGAAAATGAACTCACGATCGTGAATGGTGAATTTCTCGTTGAGGACGGGCCGGACGGCCCCGGCAACCGGAATTTGGTCGCTCTGAAAAGTAACGCGGCCCATTTCCACCATGATGCGTTGACCGGCCGCGCCCACGTGCGAAGCGACGACGCCACCGGGAACCTCGATGGTGAACGGTGCTTCGCCGACGAGCTTCTGATCGTAGAGAAAGCGGGAGAAAATCCGCAGGCCATTGCCAGATTTTTCAGCTTCGGAGCCATCAGGATTAAAGATGCGCAAACCAAACTGCGCTTTTTTCGATGGGAGCGGACCCCAGAGAATGCCATCGGAGCCTGCGCCAAAATTGCGGTGACAGATCACGCGGATCTGTTCGCGGTTCGGAGCCGACCAGCCGGGAAAATCCGCGGGGTTCAGCACAATGTAATCGTTGCCCAGAGCGTGGTATTTATAGAAGCGCATGCGCTAAAATCGTTAACGGTGCCCACGATAAACACACGGAAAAAATTTAGGCCGCATATTTTATTACTAATAATTGAGTCAGCCTATCGCGGATATGTGACGCCTTAATTTACGTAAAACAGATGCTTTTTATGCTGAATCACCTGCGTAGTTTTATCGCGTGATCGTTAACTGTGATGTATCAAAGATATGGGCGAGGCTGCGGAATCGCTCCTTTTTATCAAGTGAGCAAGTATTCTCAGTAGTCGTTGGTTTTATTT
>CAIOCT010000117.1 GCA_903856725.1 uncultured Verrucomicrobiota bacterium | reverse complement strand
CGGGACGAACTTAACTGAGCGCAGAGGGTGGACCACAGGCCGGCGGCAAGCGATCAGGGTTCACCCCTGATCGCTCCAACGGGCTGACCGGCGCTCCCAGCAAAATCAGCTGCGGAGTAAGGGTTAAATCAACCTGGACTGCAGTCGCTTCGACGCCATGGCTAAAAAGAGTAATCGCGCACGTGTGATCAGCTTGATTGCCGTCGTGGTGCAGTGATCCGTGGAGTTGCGGACTGGCATTAAGTAGACCGAGCAGCCAGATCGCCAAAGCGCAGAGCGCCGCGAGCCAGCGGGCGGCTGGCGTAGGGAGCGGGTCGGACTGAGAAACAGAGGCTGCCATGGCGGTAAGCGTGCTTTTCTTATCTCGTGCTCTTCGTCAAGTGCGGACCTCAACCTGAGAACTGGGTTGATTAAACTAAGGAGGCCCCGCGGTTACGTTGGCCCTCATATGGCCGTGATCGCTTGAGATTATTCAGGTCCTTGCGGCACCTAAAATAAGGCTTTTTGCGAGATCTATTAAAAAACGAAAATATGGTTTTATGGCAGTGCAGTAATCGACTTTGGCAACAAAGACGAAAATTGCTCAAAGGGGTTCGCGGGTACTTGACTGGCCCGTTGTGTGCACGCGAACCCCGATATTTTTGCAGGAGGCCGGCTACTCAATAAAAAAGGCGCAGTAAATTCTGCGCCTTTTTTTAAGATCGAGGTTCGTTCAACGAACGCCGCCCATGAGTTTTTTAACCCAAGGGACTAAGGCAAAGAGCACCAAAGTGCAGACGCCCACGGCAAGCGCTTGGTGCCAGAAAAAAGTAGCGAGTTGGTCGGCGTTATCACTTTTGAATTCCCCTGCCAGGACCCCGGCGAGTTTGTTGCCTAATGCAGCGGCAAGAAACCAAATGCCCATTACCATGCCAAGCAGGCGCTGGGGAGCGAGTTTAGTCATCGTAGATAGACCCACCGGACTAAGGAGCATTTCACCCACCGTTTGCAGGAAAAAAAGACCGACGAGCCAAAGCGGTCCGACTTTTCCTTCGGCAGTCAATTTGGCGGCTGGTACCATCAGGACGAAGGAGAGGGCTACGAACAGTAACCCGAGCACAAATTTCATCGGGCTCGATGGTTGTTTTGATCCGAGGGAGATCCAGAGAAAGGCGAAGACCGGCGCGAGTAAGATTACCCAAATAGAGTTAACCGATTGCCACCACGACGAAGGAAACGACTGGCCGAAGATTTCGTTGTGGGTCAACTTATCGGCAAACAGAGAAATAGTCGACCCCGTCTGTTCAAAGATGGCCCAAAAAATTTCGGCGGCGAAAAAGAAGACCAGAATCGCGGCAATGCGTTTGCTGTCGATCGTCGGTTTAAACGCAAAAAATAAGATCGCGGCGATTTGCAGCGCGAAGAGAACATAGACGAGCGCAGGATATTGATCGCTCGCTTTCATCGCCGCAATCAGCGCCAGCGAACCAAGGGCGACGAGCGCTAGTTTCCCCCAGGGGCGACCATGATTGGGTTCGATTGACGGCGCGTGACCGACTTGGGCGAGTCGCTCGCGCTGGAGCACGTACATCACCAGTCCAAAGGTCATGCCGACCCCCGCGGCGGCGAAGCCCCAGTGCCAACTATGGACAGGATCAAGGCCCCAGCTGCTCAGTTGTGCTTTCCAGCTGGTGCTCTGGGCGAGATAACCCGTGACGAGTGGGGCGAGGAAAGCCCCGATATTGATGCCCATATAGAAAATGGAAAAGCCGGCGTCGCGGCGTTCATCCGTCGGGCTATAAAGGCTGCCGACCATCGTTGAGATGTTGGGCTTCAGGAGACCGGTCCCGAGGGCAATGAGAACGAGGCCAGCGAAAAATGTACTTTGGGCGCTGAAGGCCATGGCGAAGTGACCGCAGGCAATGATGATGCCGCCGATTAAGACTGAACGCCGGGCACCGATAAAATTATCAGCGATAAACCCACCTAGAATTGAGAGCAGATAAACGCTCATCGTATAGGTGCCATAAATCGCCGCCGCTTTTTTGGTATCATAGCCGAGGCCGCCGTCGGCCGCCGTTTTTACCATAAAAAGAATGAGCAAGGCCCGCATGCCGTAGTAGGAAAATCGTTCCCACATTTCGGTGAAGAAGAGCGTGGTGAGGCCGCGGGGGTGACCGCCGAGACCACCGGTGTCCATGACGGAGGAGGCCGATGGTGCAGTGTGAGGGGTAGGGGAGGAAGACATGGCCGAATATTTCGGCTAGGAATGGCCGAGAGCGCAAGCGCAGGAAGTGGTTATTCTAAGTCGCAACCCATAAAAAAGGGTGACGCTCATGGTTGGCTGCACACGGAGTCTAACGAATATTGACCTGCGGAAATAGCTCCCTTTTAACTAGTCAGAGCTAACGCCACTTACAGTTGAACTCGGAGCTAAAAGTTATCCGATTCATTTTTCGGCCACGCGGGGGGCTGATATTCGCTTGGCCATCCAAGATTTTGCAAAAGCCGGCCGCGCTTCCGTTTTGTTGACCGATCGTGGCGTGGCGGAGGCGCAGCAGGAATTTCTAGCCAACGCTTTCGCCGATATCCCGCGACTCGTGGTCGGGATGGGTGAGGCTGCAAAATCGCTGGAGGTTTTTGGGCAGGTCTTAGAATTTTTAGCTCAGCACCGTATTACGCGCCAGGGCTTGCTGTGGGTCGTAGGCGGCGGCGTGACGGGCGATTTGGGCGGTTTCGCTGCTGCGAGTTATTTGCGGGGCATCGAGTATCTGCAGGTGCCGACCACCTTGCTGGCAATGGTGGACAGCGCGGTCGGAGGTAAGACGGGCTTAAATCTTGCTGCTGGGAAAAATCTGGTCGGCGCCTTTCATCATCCTCAGGCCGTCTATGTAGGCACTTCTTGTCTGGCGACACTTCCTCCGCGCGAGTTCGCCGCTGGAGCCGCCGAAGTAATTAAATACGGATTACTGGGTGACGCTGCTCTATTTACCCAATTAGAGGAAGCGCCCATGCAGATTGGTAGCCCAGCTTTGCCGGCAATTATCCGGCGGTGCTGCGAAATTAAAGCTGCCATCGTGCGCGCGGATGAGCGCGAGACGGCGGCAGAGGGTGGGCGCGCTTTGCTCAATCTTGGGCATACATTTGGTCATGCCATTGAGCAGGTGACCGGTTATGGCAATTATTTACATGGGGAAGCGGTGGCGGTTGGTCTAGTGGGGGCTGTGCGGTTATCTCATCGCCTAGGGCTGCGGCCATTAGCTGATATTGCTCGAGTAGAACGCGTACTGTTGGCGCATAAGTTGCCGATCAGATTGCGCACCCCGCTCGCCGTCACTGCGCTGCAAGATGCCATGTCCCGCGATAAGAAAAATCGGGCCGATGGGCTGCGCTTTATTGTTCTCCCGGCCATTGGGGCCGCGGCGACCCGCTCAGGGATCGCGCCTGAACTCATCGCCTCCATTTGGCATGAGTTGGGGGCGATTTAAAATTTGGTGTGCTATCCCTGCGCAACTGACTAAGTTGCTGATCTTATGTCAGCCATCGATGAAGGCATTGTCCGCGAATATTTCGAGCAAAGTGGATTTCTGGTCCGCCAAGTGCGCAAGTATCAAGTCCAGGCGCGCCGAAAAACGGGCGACGAAGAGGTCGATTTGGTGGTTTATAACCCCGCTTATTCAGCGCGCAATGCCCGCAAACCGGATTTCTTCCTTTTCGCTAATGAACTCGCCTTCGTGCACCGAGCCATCGTGGTGGTCAAGGGCTGGCACACCGGAAAATTCACCCCTAATATGTTGAAAAGCAGTCCAGAAATTTTCCGCTTTTTGGAGGAGAATGTACTCAAGGAGGTCACGCGATTTTTTCCCGTGGATGAAGAAGAGCCTGGCAATGCCCCGGATGTAACCAAAATCCTCGTCCTGCCAAGTCTCCCGACGGCCGAGCCCTTTCGCTCACAGAGCGTGGCCATGCTGAAGGAACATGGCATCGATGGGATCATCTCATTTCGCTCGATGTTGCTCGATATTATTGAGCGGGTGGAGATTAACAAAAGCTACGGAAAATCCGATACGTTGCAGGTTATTCGGATCTTGAAAAACTACGACCTGCTCAAAGACGCCCAACTCGACTTAATTGCGGAGCGCCCGAGCGGGGCGCGCGCTAACGCTGCCCGCGCATGAGTATTCATCCTACCGCAATTATTGAAACGGGCGCGCAGCTGGGAGCGGGCTGTGAGGTTCATGCCCATGCAATTATTAAAAAGCATGCTGTGCTTGGCGCAGGCGTGGTGGTGCACTCTTTCGCGGTTATCGGCGGCGATCCGCAGTTTCTTAAATTTGATCCGGCCACTATTTCCGGCGTGCATCTCGGAGCCGGCACGATTGTGCGCGAGCATGTGACCATTAATCGCTCGATTCATGCGGGGCAGGCGACGCAGATTGGGGCGCGCTCTTTTTTGATGGCGAGTGCGCATGTCGGCCACGATTGCGTGGTCGCAGATGATGTAGTGTTGGCTAATAATGTGATGCTCGCCGGACACGTAGAAATCGGCGGTTTCACTTTTGTCGGCGGTGGAGCGGCGATTCATCAATTTGTCCGCATCGGCGAAGGTGTCATGGTTAGTGGCCTGACCCGCTTAACCCGTGATGTGGCCCCTTTTCTAATGGTGGCAGAACGAGACGAAGTGCCGGGTTTTAATGTCGTCGGCTTTAAGCGCCGCGGCTTCAGTCGCGAAGCTATCCGCGAACTTAAAGAATGTTATCGAGCAGTTTTTGCCGGGGGTGATCCACGGCGTTTAGCCGCGGCCGTACTCGCGGCGGGAGTGACGAGCACTGAGGCTCGGTGCTTTCTTGATTTTTTTGCCGCAGGCAAGCGCGGCTTTGTGCGACCAACGGGAAGTCCTTTAAGTAAAGATGAGCACGCTGGGTAAACTCGCGCTTACTTGCGGTGATCCGGCCGGAGTTGGTCCAGAGATCGTTGCGGCTTGGCTATCTGCCCAGGGTGCGGCCGCGAAAGATATCGTGGTCATCGGTCCGCTGGGGTGGCTGGCGACGCTGGATACTCCCGCTGAAAAAATTGCGGTTGGCCTTGAGGATTTTTCGGCAACGCCTGGACAGCCGACTGGCGCTGGCGCCTTGGTGGCGTGGGCCGCAATGGAACGAGCCGCCGCCGGTTGCCTCAACGGGGAATTTTCTGGTGTGGTTACTGGGCCTGTCAGCAAGGAGCGCTTGGCCGCCATCGGCTATGAATTTCCGGGCCAAACAGAATTTTTCGCCGCGCGGTGGGGCGGGGAGCCCGTGATGGCTTTTTGTGGAGGTCGCTTGCAGATCGTCCTAGCAACTTGGCATGTGCCGCTCAGTGCGGTGGCCCCATTGCTTGAGCTGAAATTATTGCGGCGCACAGTGGCCGCGGCTGATCAGTTGGCGCGAGTTTTTCCTTCAGGAGCAGCCTGCTCTTCACCCGAAAAGGTTCCCCGTATTGGGGTGTGCGGACTCAATCCACACGCCGGCGAAGGGGGCTTGTTGGGGACGGAGGAGCGTGATTTTCTGAATCCCGCGCTCACCACCCTGCGGCAGGAATTTCCGGGACTCTCGCTTTGTCAACCAGGAGATACTCTATTTGCCCGCGCCTTGCGCGGAGAATTTGATGTTATTATCGCGCTTTATCACGATCAGGGGCTCGCACCGCTCAAGGTGATTGATTTTGATGAAGCGGTGAATGTGACCTTGGGCTTGCCCTTTATTCGCACGAGTCCCGACCATGGCACCGCTTTTAGCCTGGCTGGCCGGGGTCAAGCCAGCGCCCGCAGTTTCACCAATGCGGTGAGCGTCGCGCAGCGCTTGATAAAATCGCGGTTGGGGGCATAAGATTACGCTGTGTCCATTGCTCCCTCTCTCAATTTATCGCCTGAGGGCGTTCGCGAAGGTAATGAAAACCTCGTGCGCCTCACGCCGGAGGCGGGCGCCAAAGTAGCGGCGCTCATCGCCCGTGAAGTGCAGGGCGACTATCTGCGGATCGCCATTACGGGAGGCGGCTGCAACGGTTTAAGCTATAAAATGCGCTTCGTTCCGGAAGCGCGGAAGGGCGACATCTTGGTGCGCACGGCCGGCGTGCCGGTAGTGGTCGATCCTAAAACTGCACTCTATCTGAAGGGCACCCAGCTGGATTATTCGGCTAAAATGGTCGCCGGGGGCTTTAAATTTTCTAATCCCAATGCGAAGGCGAGTTGTTCCTGCGGGGAGAGCTTTAGCGTCTAAAGGGGATATTTCGCTCTAAATAGGTGTTGTCTTCACCCAGCCAAGAAGCGAAAACACACCTCGACCTCCCTTCCTCGCAACCCCCTCATCCTGAATGGCACTTCCTTCCTCTCCGCCCGCTGGCCGCACTCCTTATAATCGCGATAACCGTCGCAACAACGATCCTTTCGCCGCCATTCGCCGCAATTTGCGGATTAAGTCGCCGCAAGTTCGGGTCATTAGCCCTGAAGGTCGCCAGCTCGGAATTTTGGACACCCCCAAGGCCATCGCTCTCGCGATGCAGTTTAATTTGGATTTAGTCGAAGTGGCGGCTGCAGCGACCCCGCCGGTTTGCCGGATCATGGATTTCGGTAAATATGTTTACGAGGAGCAGAAGAAAACTTCGCACGTCAAATCGACCGCCAGTAAGATTAAGGAAATTGAATTCACTCTGCGCATCGAGAAAGGTGATTTCATGACGAAGGTCCGCCACGCCGAGGAATTCCTCGATCATGGTAATAAAGTAAAATTGCGTCTGAAGTTTCGCGGCCGCGAGATGGCTCACACCGAGATGGGTTTTGATGTCATGAACCGGGCCCTCAAAGAGCTGGAGACGATGGGCCTGCCAGATTCGCCTCCCAAGCTGAACGGTAAGCAGATTAACGTCATGCTCTCGGCCTTACCGCCAAATAAACGTAAGCTTAAGTTTCATGTTCGCGAGACGCCCCCGGCGGCGGCCCCCGCGGTTTGATTCACTTTGCATTTATGGCGCGGCTCCCCGCTTTCGGGCTAGTGCCGCTGTTGATCGGTTTGAGCGCTGGGGGTAGCTCAGCGCAGGAATCCTCAGCCACCGCTAAACTTGCCCCTGTCCCGGTATCGCTGGTAGCGCCAGCTGCTCGAATTGAGTCGGCTCCATTGCGGGTTGCCCCCACTCGGCCGGCGCCATCTCCCGTGCTGTGGGCGGTGACCTCATTACGTAATACCGACTACGTTAGTCTACGTGAAGTGGCACAACGGTTTGCCCTCAAAGCGGCGTGGGCCAAGCCGGAAGTGGCCATGACCCTCAGTGACGCGCGAGGGGTTCGTTTGGCCTTTGAGGGCAATCAGCACGATTTTTATTTTGATAATCTACGGATCTTTCTAGGCGCGCCGGTATTGAATTATAAGGATGGCCTGTGGATCAGTTTACTCGATGCGATTAAAATAGTGGCGCCCCTTTTTCGGCCAGCCGACCACTTCGCTTTTTTGCCGCAGCAGGCGCCCAAGACTATCGTGCTCGATCCTGGGCATGGGGGCATCGATCCCGGCACGGAAAGTAAGCGACTCGGGTTGAATGAAAAAACTTTAACCCTCGAGGTGGCGTTGCGGTTGAAGCCGCTGCTCGAGGCCCGCGGGTGGCGGGTTTTGTTAACTCGCACCGAAGACCGAGAGCTTTCAAGGGATAAAAAAACTGACCTACTGCTGCGCAACGAATTCGCTAATCGGCAAAAGGCGGACGTTTTTTTAAGTATTCATTTTAATTCCGCCCCAGATCATATTGCCGGGATTGAAACCTACGCAATGGCGCCGCGGTCGATGCGATCTACGGGCGACGAGCTCGGTGATGAGATGACCAAAGTTGCTTATCCCAGTAATCGATTTGATTACGCCAACTTGCTCTTTGGAGCAGAAATACATCGGGCACTGCGGGCAACGCTGAAGACCCCTGACCGTGGTTATAAACGGGGCCGGCTCGCCGTGTTGCGCATGCTCGACTGCCCTGGTGTGCTGGTCGAATGCGGTTATCTCTCGAATGAAATGGAGGCTCGACGGCTGGCGACCCCTGCTTTCCGGCAGCAGATCGCAGAAGCCTTGGCCGCCGGTTTAGATAATTATGCGGCTGCACTCACAGCCTTGCGCACGAACGCCGGTTTCGCTACGCCCTAATCTTTTCCTATGAAAATATGCAATCGCGGCTCTTGGCTCGCTCTCTCTATTTCGCTGCTGATGACCGTGGCGGCATCTGCCTGGGATTATGAGGGGCACCGCACAATTAACCAATTAGCGTTGGCAGCGCTCCCGACAGATTTTCCGATATTTGTTCGAGAGTCGGCTAATGCTGAGCGGGTCGCTTTTCTTGCGGGGGAACCAGACCGCTGGCGCAACACCGCTGATTTGCCGATTAAACATTTCAACGGGGTCGATCATTATTGCGATCTGGAGCAGTTGACGGAAGCGGGGCTGACCCCGGCGACCGTGTCGGCGCTGCGTTATGAATTTGCCCTGCAATTTGCCGCGGGGCGTGCCGCTCACGCCGGTAACTTTCCGATGCTGGATTCCACTAAAAACCAAGATCATACTCGCGAGTGGCCAGGTTTTGCGCCGTGGGCGATTGCCGAATATTATGGAAAACTGAAATCAGCATTTTCGTATTGGAAAGCATTTCAGGAAGCGGGTTCGCCTGATGAAATCGCCAATGCTCAGGCTGATATTATTTATGTAATGGGTATTATGGGCCATTACGTCGGTGACTGTGCGCAGCCGCTGCATACCACTAAGCATCACAATGGCTGGGTGGGAGAAAATCCTCAGGGTTACACGAAGTGGGCGGGCTTACATAGCTGGATCGACAGCGGTTTTATTAGCCGATCAGGGATTAAATTTGCCCAACTTGCCCCGCGGGTAGAGGTCGCGACCCCGCTTGTTTTAGCGTCGAGCCCCGAGGGGCGAGATCCTGTTTTTTCCGCGGTGATGACTTACGTGGTTACGCAACAGAAGTTAGTAGAACCCCTTTATGCGCTGGAGAAAAAAGGGGCGCTAAAAATTGATGGAGCCGGGCCGAATGCTGAAGCCAAGAAGTTTATTGAGGACCGTTTGCTCGTTGGCGGGGACATGCTTGCTCGTATCTGGCTAACCGCCTGGCAGCAGGCTGGGCCGGACGTTTATTTGCGTGCCCAATTATTGAAGCGCTCAGTGGCACGCGCCAAGGCAACGCCATGACCACACTGGTTACTCTTTGTTGGGTGGCGCTGGGTGGCGCTTTAGGCTCCGTCGTACGGACTTTGGTGGGGATGGCGTGTACCACCCGTTTTCCTTGGGCGACCTTGGTCATTAATGTGAGTGGGTCGTTGTTGATCGGCTGGTTAATGGCCCGAGTGGGTCCAGGGGAAACAGCCACTTCAGCTTCCTTGCGTAGCCTCTTGATCGCGGGATTTTGTGGCGGCTACACCACGTTCTCTACCTTCAGTTGGCAGACTTTGGAGCAAATGCAGAAAGGGCAGTGGGCTGGGGCACTACTGAACGTGCTTCTCTCCGTCGGGCTATCCTTGATCGCGGTCTGGGTGGGTTTTCGCTTGGGCCGCGCGTGAAAGGCTGGCCAAAAAAAACCCGCCGGAAGGCGGGTTGAGTGCGACGGGATGAGTGGGGGGGGGTCACACTTTATCCACGATCTTATCCGCTAGGCCATAGGCGATGGCCTCTTCGGCATTGAGGTAAAAATCGCGGTCCGAATCTTTGGCGACCTTGGCGAATGATTGGCCCGAAGCCGTGGCTAGAATTTGATTCAACTCGTTGCGCAGTTTCTCCATTTCCTGGGCTTGGATATTAATATCGGAGGCGGGGCCCACCATCCGGCCGGTGATCAGTGGTTGGTGGATTAGCACGCGCGCGTGCGGGTAGATCAGGCGGCGGCCCTTTTTGGCGGCGCTGAGGAGAATAGAACCCATGGATGCAGCCATGCCTGTGACCACGATCGTAACGGGAGAAGTGATGAGCTTAATCGTGTCGTACACGGCCATCCCTGCAGTGATCGAGCCACCCGGGGTGTTCATATAAAAAATGATTTCCTTACCCGGTCCTGTGGTCTCGAGATAGAGCAGCTTTTCCGTGAGATCTTTCGCGGTCGCATCAGTGACAGCGCCCCACAGGAAAATTTTTCGCTGCTCCAGGAATTTCTTCTGGATCATGGCGCCCACGGGGGTGGGCGTTGTTTTAACGGCATCCTCGTCCTCATCATCGTCATCACAGCGAGGCACAATCGGGTTCTGGTAATCGCGGGTAGGCTTATAGGCAGACATGGACTCGAAACGTGCACCGCTGTGGCCGTTTTGCGAGTAGTTTTTGCTCACTAAGGTTGCCAACGGGTGGGCGGATGGGGCAGGCTGCTTGTGGTGAAAAATCGCAGGCAACGCCTCTCGGGCAATATCGTCGATCTGCATGCTAGGCGTATTTATCCTGGTACCGTAGAATGGGCAGATGGGCGGATTGTGCGGCTGCAGGCTGAGGAGGGGAAAAGCTACTCGCATTATATCGCACCTGGATTGGTTGATGCGCATATCCATATCGAGAGCTCGCTCTTGCCGCCGGCAGAATTTGCGCGCTGGGCCGTGTGCCATGGCACGGTGGCGACCGTTTCTGATCCCCATGAAATTGCTAATGTTCTGGGTGTGGCCGGGGTGAATTATATGATCCGCGATGGGGCGCGGACGCCGTTTAAATTTAACTTTGGCGCGCCCTCGTGTGTGCCGGCGACAACTTTTGAGACCGCCGGTGCACGGTTGGGTGTTACCGCAGTGACTCGATTGCTAGCGCGGCGAGACATTAAGTTTCTGAGTGAAGTCATGAATTTTCCTGGGGTACTAGCGCGCGATCCTGCACTGATGGCGATGATTTCGGCCGCTCAGCAAGCGGGTAAAAAAATCGATGGGCATGCGCCGGGCTTGCGCGGTAAAATGGCGGCGCGTTATGCAGACGCCGGGATTACGACGGATCATGAATGTTTTACGCTGCCTGAGGCTTTGGCTAAATTAGCTGCAGGGATGAAGATTTTAATTCGGGAAGGCTCGGCTGCACGCAATTTAGCGGCGCTCGTTTCTTTACTGAAGACACATCCAGAGCAGGTGATGTTCTGCTGTGATGATTTGCATCCTGATTTGCTGATGCAGCGTCATCTCGATGAGCATGTGCGGCGAGCTTTGCAGTCCGGCGCAGATCGTTTTGATGTGCTCCGCGCGGCCTCGGTTAATCCAGTCGAACACTATGGTCTAGAGGTGGGCCTGTTGCGAGTGGGTGATGCGGCCGATTTTATGGTCTTCACGGGTTGGAAAAACTTGCGTGTGCGGCGTACCTATTTGCGCGGGAAATTAGTAGCGCTTGAGGGGCGCAGTCGTTTGTCGCGGCAACCCTCGCCTCGGCCCAATAAATTCAAAGCGACGGCGAGAAAACCGGCAGATTTTGTGGTGCCGGCTAGGTCACCGATTAAAGCCAAAACTCATCCCGCTTTGCAGGTGATTGAGGCGATTAATGGACAGCTCATCACCCGGCATCGGAGCGAAATTCCGAGCATGATCAACGGTATGGTGGTGACAGATCTTAAGCGCGACATCCTCAAAATTGCCGTAGTCAATCGCTACAAGACTCAGGCTCCGATCGCTCTCGGTTTTATTCATGGTTTTGGGCTTAAGGCAGGGGCCTTAGCGTCTTCTGTGGCGCACGATTCGCACAACGTAGTCGCTGTGGGTGTAGACGATGTTGCCCTGTGTGCGGCGATTAATCTCGTGCTCAAGTCGCGTGGCGGAATCAGCGTAGTCGGGCGTGGAGAGTCGTCAGTTTTGCCGTTGCCGATCGCTGGTCTGATGTCGGGGCTTGATGGCCGCACGGTCGCCCGGCGCTACACGCAGCTCGACCGGCAAGCGAAGCGCCTCGGCTCTAAACTTGATGCGCCGTTCATGACCTTGTCCTTCATGGCGCTTTTGGTTATCCCCGATCTTAAGATGAGTGACCGAGGTTTATTTTCTGCGCGGCGCTGGGCTTTTACGCCAGTACTCGCTCAATAAATAGAGGCATACGGCGGGGCCACTCTCTCGCTATTTTAAAACACTCGTGGGGGTCGCCCCAAAGGAGGTGCGATGCCATTCCTGCCAGCGTTCATGGCCCGCAAAAAGAGGCAGGGAATCAGTAACCGGAGTGTCCTTTACCAATAAGAAATAGCGGGCAAACAATTCATCAGCGGTGCCCCAAGCAAAGCCAAAGGGTGGGCCCGCTTGGAGATCAGGGGTCTGATAATAAAAATAACCGAGCAAGGCACCGCGATATTTCAGCAAAGCCGCGATGCGGTCGCGATAAGCGTTACGTTGCTCCGGCAATAAGGCGCAGATAAAGGTCCGCTCGTAGACGACATCAAATTGGGTGGGGCCAAAATCATGCTGAAAGAAATCACCGGCAAAAATTTGCTGCGCCGAATCGGGCCCGATCAACTGACGCGCGCGATCAATGGCGATCGTTGAGAGATCGAGGGCCGTAACCGTATAACCGGCGTCGACAAAAGCTTTGATTTCATAGCCTGAGCCGCAGCCCGGAATGAGCACGCGGCCGCCCCGTGGGTGAGTTTTAAGGTAAGCCTTTAAATCAGCCGGCACGCCGCCAAAATCCCACGGTGTCTGGTTGCTTAGATAACGTGAGTTCCAGAAATCTGGAGTGGTGGAGGGAAGGGGATCCATTGACGGCTAGTTAATCGTCTCTTAATCGAGGCGGTTAAGCCGTACTTGCCTGAGCTCAAAAGGCACGCCTTCCAATTGAAATCCGATCTGGCCTTCCGCTGGGGTAAATTGGGTGACCTTATTTTGGAGGATACCGTTGATGGTAACTTCAATTTGACCATCGCGACAGGTGAGATCGCAGCTGTTCCAGGCACCCACAGGATATTCGCTGTCGGCTGCAGCGTGGATCAGTAGGGCGGGTTTTGCCCCGGGTGCACTCGAAAGTTTTTCAGCAAAGGTGGCTCCAGCCATAGGGAGCAAATCGCCGGCATTTTTATTTTTTAATTGGATTTGAAGGCAGCGAGGCCAGGCGCGGTCGAGTGGACCGGAACTCATGTGGACCAGGATCCCACCGTTGCCAGGCTGGTTCGGCCAGCGCCACTCCGCGTGGAGTCGATAATTTTTGTAGCTCGCCTTGGTTGCAATATAGCCGACTGGTCGGCCTGTGACGGCGAGACTCCCGTCTGGCTGCCAATGGCAGACGGCGTCGATGGGGCTGCTTGGGCTAGAAATAAATTCCCAGCCTGCAAAATGAGGGCGGCTAAAAAGCTCATCCGCCGTCGCGGTGCTCCCCGCCCATAGGGCTAATAGGGTTAAGATCGCGCGAGTAGAGTGCATGAAAAGCGCGGCCCTAAATCAGCCCGAGCTTCATTTTCCCCTCTTCTGAAATCATCGATTGATTCCATGCGGGCTCCCAGGTGATGCGGACGTCAGCCGCACTCACGCCAGGCACGAGCAAGATTTTCCCTTTGGCATCCTCGGCGATTGCTGGCCCCATCCCGCAACCCGGGGCCGTGAGGGTCATGGCAACGTCGACCTGAAAGCCACCTTCCGGCGTTTGGGCAACGTCCATGGAATAGACGAGACCAAGGTCGACGATGTTAACGGGAATTTCTGGATCAAAAACTTTGCGCAGCTGGTCCCAGATAGCGGCTGGATCAGGAGCTCCGTCGGCCAGAGTAGCGGCGGTGACCGTCTGTACCGCGACGATTTCGCCAATCGCATCGGCGTCTTTAGCATCGATTCGAAAAAGTCCGGTCGAGGTCTGTACCGTGAAGCTGCCGCCCAGAACTTGATGAATGAACACAGTGTCACCACTGAACAGCGTGTGCTTATCGCCACTGGGGATTTGGGTGACGGTGATTTCTCGAGAAAGGATGCGGTCACGTTTATCGGTCATAGGGAAATCTTAAAGGGTTACCGCGCTAAAGCTTAGGCTTTAAATTTTTCACGAATAATTTCAGCCAGCGAATCGTGCAATTGGGAGTTCTCTATTTTACCCAGGACTTCTTCGAAAAAGCCGAACACCAGAAGTTCTTGGGCCTGAGTAGGGTTGATACCGCGAGACTCGAGGTAAAATTCTTGTTCCGCATCGATGCGGGCCGAGGTGGCGCCGTGAGTGCAGCGTACGTCGTTCGCTTGAATTTCGAGGCCGGGAAGTGAATTTGCTTCAGCTTCATCGCTGAGCATTAAATTGCGATTGCTCTGGTAGGCATCGGTTTTTTGAGCATCAGGATCAACGACGATGAGGCCGGAGAAGATGGTCTTAGCTTGGTCGAGCAGCGCATTTTTATACAGCAGATTGGAGCTGGTGTTGGGCGCTTGGTGGATCTGCAGGGTGCGTTGATCAAATTCCTGCGTGCCGTGGGCAATCGTCAGGGCGAGCATCTCGGAATGGGCCCCGGGGGCTTGGAGTTGCGAAAAACTTTCGTGGCGGGCTTGGCGCGCACCGGCGTGAAGATTGATCGAAAGGACGCGGGTGTCACGCCGTGCTACCGTGGCGTTAAATTGAAACGACAAAGTTTCGCGGCTCCAATCCTGCATCGCGAGGTAAGTGACTTGGGCGCCGTGGCCCGCGTAGAGATCGTTGCCTCCGCAGGCGAATTGAGCGCCGGCGCCAGTTGAGGAGCGAAAGAAATCCGCGATGGTGACCTTCGCATTTTCCTCAGCGACGACCAAGGTATGAGGAAAGAGTGCCGTGCCAGTGCCGGAGGCGTAGTGGAACACGCCCAAGGGCAGGTCGACCGTGACATTGCGGGGCACGTAGATGAAGGCACCGTTTTCCAAGAAGGCTTCATGGAGGGCGACAAATTTTTCGGACCCTAATTTAGAAGGTTGGGCGAGAAGGTGCGGCCGTACGAGGTCGCTATGCTTGAGCAAAGCCTCTTGGAGCGTGGTAAAAATGACTCCCTGCTGGGCGAATTTCGCCGCGAGCGGTTCTGCGTAAACGACTTGGTGGTTGGCGAGTAGCAAGGTGCCGGCCCCGGGGGCCCCGAGGTCTTGTTTGGTGACTTGCTGATGATTGATTGGCGCAGCCAATTGATAACCATCGAGGGAGAGGCCGCTTAAATGAGAGAAGCGCCAGCCCTCATCCGTGCGCTTAGGGAATGGCAGAGCCGCGAAGCGGGCGTAGGCAGTGCGTTTACGGTCCAGCCACCAAGCGGGCAGGTGTTGAACACGCGCCAGATGCGCAGCAAAAACTTCGGCCGTAAAGGCGCCGACGGTAGTAGCAGAATGAGAGGTGAGAGAGGCCATGGGATTGTCTGGTGGTCGGGGAGGGTTTAGGCCGCGATCAGAATCGTGGCGGCGTAAAGCGGTTCCTCCTCGTCGGAGTTGATTAACCGACGGAGCCCTCCATTTCGAGGTCGATGAGGCGTTTGAGTTCGACGGAATATTCCATCGGGAATTGGCGGGCGAGGTCATTGATGAAACCATTGACCGCGAGGCTCATCGCCTGGGCCTCCGTGAGTCCGCGTGATTGCATGTAGAAGATCATATCTTCGCTGACCTTCGAAACGCTCGCCTCATGCTGCGTGGCGTTGCGATCGCCGCGCACTGAGATGGCGGGATAAGTGTCGGTCCGGCTATTGGTATTAATCAGCAGTGCATCGCACTCGGTGTTATTTTTGCAGCCTTTGAGGTGCTTAGGAATGTGCACCACGCCGCGGTAAGTGGAGCGGCCTTGGCCGACCGAGATAGATTTGGCGATGATGTTCGACGTCGTGTTGTTGGCCGCATGGACCATTTTAGCTCCCGTATCCTGGTGCTGGCCATCGTTGGCGAGAGCGATGGAGAGGACTTCGCCGCGGGCGCGTTCACCTTTTAGAACCACCCCGGGGTATTTCATCGTGAGCCGACTGCCGATATTGCAGTCGATCCATTTAATTTCGGCATCCTCGTGGGCGACGCCTCGTTTGGTGACTAAATTGAAAACATTATTAGCCCAATTCTGGACGGTGATGTATTGGATTTTCGCACCCTTGAGGGCGACGAGTTCTACGACGGCGCTGTGCAGAGTGGAGGTGGAGAATTTGGGTGCGGTGCAGCCTTCCATATAAACCACTTCAGAGCCTTCGTCCGCGATGATGAGGGTGCGCTCGAATTGGCCGAAATTTTCGGCATTGATGCGGAAGTAAGCTTGCAGCGGCTGGGCGACTTTAACGCCGGGCGGCACATAGATGAAGGAACCACCCGAAAATACGGCGCTGTTCAAAGCGGAGAATTTATTATCACCCGTGGGAATAACTTTGCCGAAGAATTTCTTAAAAATCTCCGGATGTTCGCGAAGACCCTCAGTGGAATTAACAAAGATGACGCCCTGCTTGGCGACGATGTCTTTGATGTTGGAGTAAGCGGCCTCGGAATCAAATTGCGCTTCGACTCCCGCTAAAAATTTCCGCTCTTGCTCCGGGATGCCGAGTCGCTCGAAGGTTTTCTTGATGTCATCGGGCACTTCATCCCAGGTGCGTTTGGGCTTTTGGCCTTGCGAGAGATAGTAGCGGATTTTTTGAAAATCGATATTCTCCAGATCCTTGGTCGCCCAATGGGTGGGCATGGGTTTATCCCAAAAAGTTTTGAGAGCCTTGAGGCGAAACTCCAGAATCCACGGCGCTTCTTTTTTGACAGAGCTGATGTAGCGGATGGTGTCTTCGCTCAGGCCAGTGCCGGCGTCGAAAGCGTAGTCGACCTTGTAGCTAAAGTTGCCGGCGGTCTGGTCGATGCCGACGACGGGGCTGGCGGGAGCGGGCGCTCCGTCGATTTCAGTGAGAGGTTTCATGGGCAAAAAGGGGAGGCGGCGTGGCGCAACGAAGAGCGGCGTGGATTAAATTTAGGCATTCGCAGCGGCGAATTCCTGTTTTACCCAATCATAGCCCTTGGCCTCGAGTTCTAGGGCGAGGGATTTATTGCCGCTCTTGACGATGCGGCCGTCGTACATGACGTGGACGAAATCGGGGACGATGTAGTCGAGTAACCGCTGGTAGTGCGTGATCAGCAAGATGCCGAGCGGACCGCTGCGGAGGGTATTGACGCCGTCGGCCACGATGCGCAGGGCATCGATATCGAGACCTGAGTCCGTTTCATCCATGAGCGCAAAGTGCGGCTCGAGCATGGCCATTTGCAGAATTTCGCAGCGCTTTTTTTCGCCGCCGGAGAAGCCATCATTGACGGCCCGCGAAGTGAATTTCCGATCGATCTTCAGCAGGTCCATTTTGCTATAGAGTTTCTTGTAATAACCAGACGCATCGAGCTCTTCGCCTTCGGCCATGCGGGCTTGCACGGCGGCACGGAGGAAATTGGCGATGGAGACGCCGGGGATTTCGCTCGGATATTGGAAGGCGAGGAACAAGCCGCTGCGCGCGCGTTCGTCCGGCTGCATCGCTAAGATGGACTTGCCGTCGAGGATTACGTCGCCCCCGGTGATAGTGTAGCTCGGGTGGCCGGCGATCGCCTTGGCGAGGGTGCTTTTACCGGTGCCGTTGGGCCCCATAATGGCATGCACTTCGCCCGGCTTAATGGTGAGATTAAAGCCTTTAACAATGGCTTTATCCCCGATGCTAATGTGCAGGTTTTTGATTTCGAGTAGGCTCATGGGAAATAGTCGGGCTCAGTTGGTGCCGTGTGGGCTGGTCAGCGTCGGCGCACAATCTGCGGCGACGGTGGGTTGCGCGGTGCCGGCGGCATCGCCGCGGAAAGTGAGTTCAATACTGGAGGCGTTAAAGCCAGCTGGCAGGACGTCGTGCAGTTGAGCCATGAGTTCGATCGGCAGGTCGATGTCATGGATCTGCCCCGTAGTCTCATCATGAAAATGGGCGTGCTGATGGAGATTCGGGCAGTAGCGAGTGGGGGCCCGCTCGAGGTTGACTTGGCGGATCAGCTGGCACTGCACCAAGGTCTCGAGACAGTTGTAGACCGTCGCGAGTGAGATGGTCGGCATCTGCGATTTTACTCGGGCAAAAATCTCATCGGCCGTCGGATGATCGCGCTTTTCTAGGATGACTTTAAACACCACTTCGCGCTGAGCGGTAGGCCGAAGACCGCTGTCGATAAGACGCTTGGCAAGGGTGGCTGAATTTTCGCTGGGGGTACTCATGAGATGATTATTTCAAAACGAATTGGAATAAGACTGAATTGCAACAAGGATTTAGAACAATTCTAAATCCTTTTCAATGTAGACATATAATATTAATGATGAGTTATTTATATAATATCATATTATTTAATAACCCTGCGATTAGGCCCCCTGGCAAATATTTTGCCAGATAAGCTAGTTAGTTGCTCAGCTGATTTTAGTTAAAATTCAGCTCGGGAGCCTGGATCCGGTGCGGGGATTCCGGGCACTTCCACCCTATTTAGGCCTCATCGTGCCCATTTACGTCGATGGAATTATTTAACGTGCCTGGCATGGCTCCGCTCACTCGAGGCCATCCGTGAATCAGTCGGTAGGGGATGAACGAGCCCCGTCGTCAGTTGCGTTAGCGGATACTGCCAAGGGGCCGCTGGCAAAGCTGGCATGGTCGATTGTGTAGATGACATGGCGCACCATCGTGCCGGCCATTTCGGCGAAGTGTTCGCGGTTGGTAAGATGGCCGCCGATTTTTTCCATGGCGCGCCGTGACCGGAGGTTGTTTTCGCCCACTAGGAAAATGACTCGATCGAATTGCGTAAGGGCATGACCGACCATCAGGAATTTTAGGGCAGCGTTGGTCGGGCCACCCCAATAGCGACGAGCGAGGAAGGTCCAGCCGATCTCGATCTCGCCGGGATCGGCCCGCGTACGATCAAAGCGTGACGAGCCGATGAGGTCGTTCGTTGCGGGATTGATTGCCACTAAGGCGCCGCCGCTGGCCAACGCATCATCGAAGAAGCGGCGGAATACCGGTTCCTGCCAACGATCATTCGCCGGATGGACGGCCCAGATGAGCGGGTCGCTCGCGACGGCGTAGAGCGCTGCCCAGTCGTTCACGTGAAGCGGGCGCAACTTAACGAGGGGGTGCAGGAGGGTAGGCTGTAGTGTTTGCACGAGGCCTATGTGCCGGGATAAATTTTTTGGGCCACTCATAAATTAAGATATGAGTGACGGGTGGAGAGCCGCCAACGCTCATTCGCACTGCGGGAGCTACTTAGCATGCCCAGCGCGCAAACCGAAATGAGATCGCTGGTAGGGCGGGCGGAGCACACTTTTAACAAGTGCCTGATCTTTTCCACAGATTCGTTAATCAGCTGCGTCGTCGAGTGAGGGCCGCTTCCCTGGCAATCTTAATTGCTGTGGATGCGGTGGCCTTGTGTTCAAGCAGTTCTTCTAGATCACCCGAATGAGCAAGTTTCTGTAAGTAATCTGAAACGATTTCATTGGTTATAGAAAATTCTTCAGGGATCTGTAGCCATTCACGTCGATGCCATGAATAATAGATTTTAGCAGCTGAGTATGCGTAAGGAGGCTCAAGTGATATCAGGATTTTTTTTACTAATTCTATGCTAGGGCAAATAGCCATCAGATTACCAACAAAACGAAGTTCATCACTCTGCTGCTCGGTTAGTACGCGCGAAGTACTTGGGTTAAAGCTTAGCAACTTTGCGGCAAAGAGCGCCTTTGCTCCCGACCATTTTAATCCAATTTCTTCACATATATCAGGTGCTTTCTCCGGTAGTAGTAGGAGCTGAGGACTGGGTTGCTTTTTAGGCATAAAGAATTTGCAGATGGGTCAGGGAGGAGCGGATTACTCCTCCTCAAAATAATTTTGATCGATCTCAAAAACCTCGTAGGCCTCCTTCACTCGAGTGCCAATTCGATGCCGTAGCATGAGATCGATGAGCATTTCGCCATCCACTAAGACAACTTTGGTGGCAGAGCCTCGTGTCACGAAT
>CAIOCT010000116.1 GCA_903856725.1 uncultured Verrucomicrobiota bacterium | reverse complement strand
GATAAACCAACGCCCCGATCTTTTCCATGCGGCGATCGTTCAAGTTCCCTTCGTCGATGTGCTTAACACGATGTTGGATGCCACCCTGCCGCTCACGACTGAAGAATACATCGAATGGGGTAACCCCAACATCAAAGAACAGTATCAGTGGATGCGCACCTATAGCCCTTACGATAACCTCAAGACCACCGCCTATCCCCATCTGCTCGTACTTGTATCCTATAATGATAGCCAAGTTCCCTACTGGGAAGGCGCTAAATATTTGGCCAAATTACGCACCCTTGATACTGGGCACAACGCCACGTTGCTCCATGCCACGATGGGGGCAGGCCATGGCGGTGCGGCTGGACGCTACGACGCTTTGCACGATGTCGCCCGTAATTACGCATTCTTCCTGCAGGCGCTCGGCCGCAATCAATAATAGACGCTCTCGTGGTCAATGACCTAGCCCAAACACTGCTGGATGCCGCCAAGATCATATGAAAAAATACTCACGCCTTGCCGTTACCCTCATCGTGGGATTAAGCGCCGCCTGCGCGGTTGATGCTACCCCTCGCTATGGTCTCGTACTGCACGGTGGCGCAGGCGTGATCGAGCGACAAAATATGCCGCCTGGTCGTGAAGCCGAAATACGTGATAAACTCAACGAAGCGCTCGCAGCCGGCTATCAGGTGCTGGAAAAAGGCGGCGCAGCCTTGGAGGCTGTCACTACCACCATCAATGTGCTCGAGGACTCCCCTCTCTTCAACGCCGGGCAAGGGGCGGTGCTTAATGCGGCGGGTCAATGCGAACTCGATGCTTCCATCATGAATGGCCAAACTCTGGCCGCTGGGTCGGTCGCGGGTCTGCAGCATATCAAAAATCCGATCAATCTCGCCCGCGACGTAATGACCAAGTCATCCCATGTAATGTTAGTGGGGGAAGGCGCGGAACTATTTGCGCAGAGCCTAGGCTATGCGTTGGTTCCTAATGAATATTTCCAAACTGAATTTCGGCGCCAGCAGTTAAAAAAAATTCAGGCCCGAGAAAAAGCGGCCCAGACTGGTGTTCGCCGCACCTCCGACTATTTTGATCATCAAAGTCGTTGGGGCACGGTCGGGTGCGTCGCCCTCGATCAACGAGGCAACCTCGCCGCCGGCACCTCGACTGGCGGCATGGCGAATAAAAAATACGGACGGGTCGGGGATGCCCCCATTATTGGCGCCGGTAATTATGCCAACAATGCAACTTGCGCCCTCAGCGCAACTGGCGATGGGGAATATTTCATGCGCCTTAATGTGGCTCATGATGTCTCCGCTCAGATGGAATATCGAAGCGTCACCCTCCAAGTCGCCGCGGCCGCCAGCATCGCAAAAGTTGCCAAACTCGGCGGAAGCGGCGGTGTCATTGCCATCGATCGACTAGGGAATATTACCATGGAGTTTAACTCCCCGGGGATGTACCGCGCTGCTCACCTCGCTGGACAGCCAGCCTTCGTCGCAATTTATCGCGATGAAATGAAACCATGAAATCATTTTCCGCTAACAACCGAGTGGAGCTCAGCCAAACAGCGCCACGCTGGCAAAAGACGCCAAAAACTATTTACCCGTGACCAAGCCAGAACTTTTATCCAAAATCATCGCCCATCTACAAGCGGAGCTCAGCATGCTGACCGCGGCCGCCTTAGCGACCCACGCTGAAGCGACGGACGAGGAAAATAAAGCTGAAGATAAGTACGACACGCGTGGATTGGAGGCATCTTATCTTGCGCACGGCCAATCTAAAGCGGCCGAAGAAGCCGCCCTCGCCTTGGCCCAATTTCAAACGATCGTACCTCGGGCTTTTTTACCTACGGAGCCCATCAGCGTTGGGGCGCTAATCACACTCCAAGGGCCAGAGCGAAACTACTATTTCATCGGCCCTCGAGCGGGTGGCATGGAAATAAGCCATGGCGAACAACCGGTGCTCGTCATTACCCCGCAGTCACCGCTCGGCCGTCATTTGATGGGCCGAATCCAAGGCGAGACTTTGGCAATCGATCTTGGCGGTAAACGCCGCAGCGTGATAATCGAATCCGTCGTCTAGCTCCCCCGGAAAGATCACGGATTGCACTTTGCGCAAGGGACGTTTGGCTGTTGCCCAATCTTATGCCAACCACCTACGAACAGCTCCGCGCCGATATTATCAGTGCAATGAAAGCTCGCGATACAGCGACCGCGACAGCACTCCGCACGATGGATGCGGCCATCCAGCGCGCAGCGATGGATACCAGCAAGCCGATCGATGAGGCTCTGACCATGGCAACGTTCCGAAAAGCAGTTAAGAACTTAACGGATGCTCGCGCCGAATTTGAAAAAGGTGGTCGCGCTGATCTCGTCGCCCTCAACTCGGCTGAAATAATGATCCTCGAAAAATATCTACCTGCTGGGCTGGATGCCGCTAAACTAGAAGCGCTCATTCTTGAAGTGATTAGCGCCACGGGTGCCATCTCAAAAAAAGAGATGGGAAAAGTAATCGGCGCTCTGAAACAGAGACCAGAAGCTGGTTTGATTGATTTTGGCGCCGCCAGTAAAATCATCCAAGCTAAGTTGCTTTAGGCCACCCGCCGGCAGTCAGCCCCGCCCTTTACTCATTTAGGGCAAAGGCGGCACAGAATCAGCGTGCACAGGCTGGCGCATAAAATTATCACGTCGCGCTGCGCGATCGCCAGCCGCTAGTCGGCGATCGGCCGGATCGCTGTAAGGTTGGCGACGATACCCAGCCCGATTGGGATCCGCGGCACATTTAATCTGAAAATCCTGCATTCGCTGAAAAATAGTGAGAAGTAATTCAGGCAGGAGATATTGATCGAGACCAGTACGCTCTAAAACGAGCAGCAGTTCATGAACCGCCTCCAACGTTGAAAGACAGCCCTCCTGTGGCTGTTGCTTGATAATGTAGCGACTCGGTGCAGCTGGCGTAAACATGATGCGCGGCAGTCGCTGAAGACTCGGGCTTAGCCTCAACATTTTTCTCGCCCCACTCCAAGTCGCATCGAGTAAAATAACCACGAGACGCCGATTCGTCAGCATTAAGCGAAGATCGCTAAACTGGGCGGCTGCAGCGGGAGCGCGCTCGACCTCTGATAAATTAAGCGCCGTGACGCCAGGATAGAGGAGTACGCAATAATTCATGGGATCAGCGAGCACCGCTTGGACTGAAGCATGATCATCAAACCCTTTACCCATATGCAGTTCACTATTCGGCAGGCACAATTGGGTGAGTCGACCTGTTCCAGCTTTTTCTTCTTTAAATTCTTTTGGGTGCATTAAAAAAATGAACCGCGTACGTGTGAGCATCGGCAGCAATGACGGACACCAGCATAATTGCTGGGGCCAAAAACAGCGGTAGCACATCTCTCTCATCCAGAAGGAACGAACAGAAACCGATGCAGAAGCGAAGGCTGAAGTTTAGGCGAATTCAGACGCCCCTTGCTACGATCAAGGCAACCTACTCGATCATTTAAGATTTACCAACGACCGGTTAAAACGATCGCACCTGTAAGCAGCGCAGCCCATATAAAAAAAGCGGCGGCAAATTTTAGCTGAAAAGATGGTTTAGCTGATTTGTGCCGCAGAAACAGTAATGCGCAGAATCCCCCGAGCCACCCTCCCAGCGCACTCGTGAGGCAAAGCGTGGCTTCGGGCACCCGCTGACCACGCTTGCGCCCCGCCTGCCACTTATCGTAGCCAAAAATAAAAAACACCACGAGGTTAGCCAAACCGAACCAGCCAATTAAAAATAGCTCTAAGCTAGATAATGTCATGGTGCCTCCGGCGGAAGAATCTCGCTGAGTCGTGAGGGCCACTGCGCCATATAAGCCAATTGAGCATCACGATCCGGCAGCCCTTCGGTGCGCGCAGGGTCCTCGAGAAAACGGCGCGGGTAACCTGGCTCGAGGGTTTGAATTAATACAACATTCCCGGTTTTTTTAAATACGGCCCGCCAAGCCCCGCAGCCGATGACGTATTCATCGGGTGCCCGCCGGGTGATGCGCCGCGTGCGATGCAAGCTGGGATCACGACTGAGTAATTCGTGCACGCGTGGCCGAAAATCAATTTGCCAGTGACGGAGCAACCACTCCGCTTGTTCCTGCGCTAGGCTAGAAAATTCTACGCGAAATTGCGGCGGAGCCGCCAGCGTCGCCTCCATTTCATCAATCCAACCAGCTTTTTCGTTGGGGAAAGAATCATAAGCCGGAATGTAAGGTTTGAGGTCAAAGACAGGCGTGCCGTCAACCAGATCGCAGGCGCCGAGGATGAGTTGACGACCCTCTACGGCGATGAGCTGAACGGGCGTTATGCCGAGCGGATTAGGCCGATGGGGCGAGCGGGTAGCGAAGACGCCGCGTCGTTTCGCTGGACCACGGGGAGGTAAAACTCTTGGCCGCCACCCCGTGTTACGATGAAACCACCAAATCAACCAGATCCGCGTGAATCCGGCTACATCATGCAGCGCTTGCTCATAATCACAATCCGGCAGCAATTCGAGAATGTTGCGCTCCGGCTCACTCTCCGTCGGTTGATGACGCGCCTGAAACTTCACCTGCTTGTGCGTGTGAATAAAGCCTATCGGTCGTAGTGGAAGAAGATCGGGCAAGGCTCCAAACAATGCGCCTAGACTGTTGGGTCGAGGGAAAAGACAGCCGGAAGGTTCCCAGGACTTTGCCTCAATACTCGACGTCGCGGCAGCGAGCCTCGAGTTTTGCGCTAACGCGGCTGACCTGCTGCTCCGTCAACGCCACTGCACCACCCAGCAGTTGTTGCGCTAAATCTTGCGGATTAGCGACGCGACAGCAGCGAGAATCTTGCGAGGGCTTAAGCTCTACCGTCCAGCCCGGCAGTGCTAACACTGGCGTCACCGTCAACTGCTCGCCGATTTCAGCTTTAATCATAGCTGTAAACCAGAGCGCATGATGTTCAGCTTGCTCAAGGCCATGATTATCTTCGCCCCAAGGCCAGACCAAGGAACGGCCATCAAAATAAACTGTGCCCGCATCAAAGCCGGGGCGAGCGGATCCTTTGCGGCGAGTCTTCGTCTCGATCACAAAAACTCCCGCTGGACCAACCACAAGATGATCGAGATTAAAACGATCTCCCATCGCAGTTCCGGGGACATCGTGGAAAACCCGCCAGCCATGAGCTTTTAATGGCTCAAGTTGTTCCGCGACGATGCGTTCGCCAAAATAACCGAGATAGCGATTACTACTTTCCTGCGCGCGCCGTGAAAACCAACGAGCAGAATAATAGAAAGTAGCAACGAAAGCGGCCAACGTTATCGCCGCTCCGCCAAGTTGAAGTTCCCGCGGCAAACGAACCGTGATCAATAACAAGACCATTCCACTCGCTGCAGGCACGACGGCAGCGGCGATCATACCAATAAACCCTTCTTCCTCAAATTGACGCACCCAGCGGAGCTGAGTCTCGCCTGGCGCGCGCAGCAATTTGAGGTCAGTAGCAAACGGCAGACGTTGCTTTCGCTGCTGGCGATGCCAACCGAACATCGCGGCAATACAGCCGCCAAACAGAACCAAGTAGCCGAGATAAAAAATTTCGTTAGGCCAATTCATGGGGTAGAGGCAATAAGAGGTGCTGAGAGAGTGACGCGATTCTCGCGCCTGCCGTCAACGCTAGGTCGGCAGCTATCTCTCATTCTTCGACCACATCCCAACCCGCTAAGGCGCCATCCTTGATATCCACGCTAACCTTCATCGGACGGCAGCATACTTCGCAATCAGCGATAAACTCCGCACTGCCCTCGCTCACATCAAGGGCGAGTGAGAATGA
This sequence comes from uncultured Verrucomicrobiota bacterium, assembly GCA_903856725.1. GTDB lineage: Bacteria > Verrucomicrobiota > Verrucomicrobiia > Opitutales > Opitutaceae > Lacunisphaera. The sequence goes on along the minus strand of CAIOCT010000116.1, from coordinate 23,579 downwards.
CTCGCCGCAATGGGGGCAGGACAGGGTTAGGGCGTCATGCATCAGGCACCATCGACCCGAGCCAACTTATTTAATCGACACCAGCTCGACTTCAAAAATTAAGGTCGAATTGGCGGGGATTTTTCCGGCGGCGCGAGGACCATAGCCCAATCCGGCCGGAATATAAAGTTTCCACTTATCGCCAACGGCCATCAATTGCAGCGCTTCGACCCATCCTTGAATTACCCCCGTAACTGCGAATTCAGCGGTATCACCCCGCTCCACAGAGCTGTCGAACACCGTGCCGTCAATCAAGGTGCCATGATAGCGAACCACCACGGTATCTGTTGACTTAGCCTTGGGGCCTTTGCCGGTGGCAAGAATTTCATACTGCAAGCCAGATGCGGTTACTTTTACACCAGCGCGTGACTTATTCTTTTCTAAAAATGCGGTACCCGCTGCGAGCTGCTTGGTGGAGTCTTCTGCCGTTACCTTGGCCATCCGTTCTTGAAGTGTAGTGAAAGCCGCTTGGATATCGGCTTCAGGTAAGGCCGTTTTAGCTTTGGTCAGACCATCATCGAGTCCTGCCTTCAGCGCGGCTTGATCGACCGTAAAACCGCCTTGGTGTGCGATGCCTGCGCCCATATTATAACCGATGCCATAACTGACACGTTGTTCGACAGTGACCAGCGTGCTGGCGGCAGGTTTAGCGGCGGCCTCCTTTGTCGCCTTGCCACAAGCAGATGAGAGCAACGCCATGACGGCCAAAGCGATGCTGGTGGAAATAAGTGAGCGAGTGCTCATGTGACGGGAGGCAACAGATGTCATATGGAAAGGACGATAAAAGGACCTAATGCAGTAGTGACAAGGCTCGGTTTCGTTACGGCTGATATATTACTAACTTAAAAAACCAGCCACGAGGACTAAGCTAGTCCAGCAATCGAAATGCCGATATCGATTAGCTGGCATTCTGCTGAGATTTAGCGATGGCCGCGAGCGTGCCCATAAGAACCGCCATGACTATGATGGCCACCGAATCCCCAACCGAGGCCGACGCCCACCGCTAATGGAGTCCAAAAGTCCCAGGCAGGATCATAAGCCCGAATGTAACGAGGCGAATAATAGAGAGGTTCGCGCTGGGTATAATAAATGGTTTCAGGCTGCGCATAGACGACCGCCGGAGCTGGCGCAGGTTCTGCAACGACCGTATAGGTGGCCTTCGATAGAGTTGCGGCACGCACTGGGCTAGCAGCGGCCAACTCCACCGTGGTGGTATAGGCAAATGCGCGCGTGCTCCCATCCGGATATTGATAGACGACGATCATGCGATCGGGTGTTTGCTCCATTCGTAAAATCGTGAGACCTTCCGCCTCAGCATCTTTCAATAAGGAGGTGGGCGTAGGTAATTTTTCAACAGCTACCACCCCATTTAACGTCACAGGTGCTTCCGGTGCAGCCGGGGCTGGGGCGGAAGCGTTATCCTGAGCTAAAACAGAAGAACTGATCAGGCTTGCGGCCAGCAAAAGAGATGAAACGAGACCGATGGTTTTCATAAATAAGTGAATGGTTATTTAACTAGACCCTAAGCGCAACTTTTGGTGCCGTCAAATCTGAGTTAGAGACGGGGCCGTCGTAGCATAGATTAACCCGCTGAATTTTTAATCGTCCTGGCTTGTCTAGTATCGGGGGAAGCCTCGTTGTAGTTCCGATGTTACCGCCACCCGCCGCCCCGCTGGCTCCCCTGAGCGGATCACCGCATGCCGATCGGGTGCTCGACGCCTTTCTCCAGGCGATGACTGGACGTGGGCTGACGCTTTATCCTGAACAAGAAGAGGCTATTCTAGAACTGTTCGCCGGCCGGAATGTGATTCTAAATACGCCAACCGGCTCGGGTAAATCACTCGTGGCGGCTGCTCTGCATTTTAAAGCACTCTGTGCGGGGCAGCGTTCTATTTATACCTGCCCAATTAAAGCGTTGGTTAACGAAAAATTCCTCAGTCTCTGCCGCGATTTTGGTCCGGAAAATGTCGGCATGATGACCGGTGATGCGTCCGTCAACCCCCACGCCCGCGTCTTGTGTTGCACCGCAGAAATTCTGGCAAACATCGCACTCACTCGAGGCGCACACGCTGAAGTGAGCGCGGTGATTATGGATGAGTTTCATTATTACTCGGATGATGAACGGGGCTATGCTTGGCAGGTTCCCCTGCTCACGCTGCCGCAAGCGCGCTTTCTGCTGATGTCCGCAACGTTGGGCTCCACCGATTTTTTCGAACGAGAATTAACCCGCGTGACGGGAGCCCCCAGCCTCACGGTGCGAAGCGATCGACGGCCCGTGCCGCTTGCTTTTGAATATTCGGAAACCCCGCTAGCGGAACGGGTGAGCCACTTGCTCCTCGCTCAACGCGCTCCCGTCTACCTAGTTCATTTTACGCAACGGGCTGCGGCGGAAGCTGCTCAAGCTTTAATGAGCCTGCCCATTTGCACTAAGGATGAAAAAGCGACCCTCGCCACGGCTTTGGAAGCAGTGAAATTCAATAGCCCTTACGGTAAAGATATGAAGCGCTGGCTGCGCCATGGTATCGGTGTGCACCATGCTGGGCTATTACCCAAATACCGCATACTGGTCGAACAGCTGGCGCAAAAAGGTCTGCTCAAACTTATCTGTGGTACGGATACTTTGGGGGTCGGCATCAATGTCCCCATTCGCACTGTGCTTTTCACTCAGCTCTGGAAATATGACGGTAAAAAGGCCGCAATTCTCAGCGTGCGAGATTTCCGCCAAGTGTCCGGTCGGGCAGGCCGGGCAGGTTTTGATGATCAAGGATATGTAATCATTCAGGCGCCGGAACATTTTATTGAAAATAAACGAGCCGAAGAAAAAGCAGCGGCTGATCCCGCCAAGAAAAAGAAACTCGTTAAGCAACGGGCGCCCGAGGGCAGCGTGAGTTGGGATGCAAAAACGTTCGAGCGCCTGCGGACGGCCGCGCCCGAGGAGCTCTCGTCACATTTCGATGTATCGCACGGCATGATCTTGCTCGTATTAAGTCGCGACAGCGACGGTTGTCGGGCTCTGCGACAGCTCATTGATGATTGTCACGAAACCCCCACCAAGAAACGCGCCCTACGCAAGCGCGCCTGGCAACTGTTCCGCGCCTTGGTGGATCGCAAGATTATCGAATTTATACCACGTGAGCCTTCAGGGCGTCGCTTAAGAGTTAATTTAGAGTTACAGGAAGATTTTTCTCTTCACCAAGCACTCTCACTTTATCTCATCGATACCTTACCGCTGCTGGAACGTGAGTCGCCCGACTATCCTTTTGATGTACTGACGCTCTGCGAAGCGATTGTGGAGGACCCAGAGCAGATCTTGCGGCGCCAAATTGATAAACAAAAAGGCCTTAAGATCGAAGAATGGAAAGCGGCCGGCATTCCCTACGAGGAGCGCATGGCGAAATTAGAGGAAGTGGAACACCCCAAGCCACTCCGGGAGTTTCTCTACGAAACCTTCAACGCTTTCGCCGCGGCTCACCCCTGGGTTGAACAAGAAAACGTCCGCCCCAAGTCGATTGCTCGTGAGATGTTTGAGCGCTACCAATCATTCGCTGATTACATCCGTGACTACGGACTTGAACGGAGCGAAGGGTTATTGCTCCGTCATCTGATGCAGGTCTGGAAGGTGCTTAATCAGACCGTGCCCGCGGCTGCTAAAACGGAGGCGGTCGAAGAAATGGAGGAATATTTTCGCGAACTCATTCGCGGCATCGATTCGAGCTTACTCGACGAATGGGAGCGCCTGAAGAATCCAGATTTTGTCGCTAGCGAGCTCGCAGCCAAACCCGCACGGCCGACGAGCTTCGACATCACCCGCGATCCGGCGGCCTTTCGTCGCTTGGTCCGCGTGGGAATTTTGGGATTTCTCCAAGATGTTGCAGCCCGCGATTGGGAAGCCGCGCGCCTGCGCTTAGCAGCAACCACCCCGTCGATCCCCGATGATACCGCTGGACTCATTGAAAGCCGACGGCTCGAGAAAGAATTTCAGCCATATTTTGAAGCCCGCAGTCGGTTTCGTCTGGACCCCGAAGGTCGCGCGCTAAAGCACACTCATTTTATTGATTCCGGATCGGCCAGCTCAGAGGTAGGCGAAATTCTAGAAATCGCTCAAGTCTTGGCTGATCCGGAAGCCCTCAACGACTGGGAAGCTCGGTTTGAAGTCTTGCTTGATCGTTCACGCCTAGAAAATCGAGTCGTGCTGCAATTCCGTGCCGTGCAACCAGTGGGGACATGAGCTTTTGTGGCAGACTGGCTGTGCTCCGAAAAAGAAGTAAGCGAGGGAGTATTCGGCTGCTGAGGCTAGCATAGCCAACCGGGCTAAATCCAGATGCCTATCTGGCTTCAGAGGATCATTAGACGGTCTGAAAGATGCGAGCTCAGCCCTTCGTCATTCACATTGCTTTTGACCGAGTCGGCGCCGGCAGTTTACGTAAGTCTGTTAATTATCAATCTCACTCAAACGCCACCCTTTGATGCCCGCTAATCCAGTTATCATTTACACCAAGACCGACGAGGCCCCTGCCCTTGCGACCTATTCCTTGCTGCCGATTATCCAAGCTTTCACCAAGCACTCGGGCATCGCCGTCGAAACACGCGACATCTCGGTCGCCGCTCGTATTCTTGCTAATTTTTCTGATCTCCTCCCCGCCCACCAACAGGTAGCGGATCATTTGGCAGAACTCGGCGCGCTTACCCTCAAGCCGGAAGCTAATATTATTAAGCTACCGAACGTCAGCGCTTCAGTGCCACAGCTAAAAGCAGCGATCGCAGAATTACAGGTACAAGGTTACGCGTTGCCTGATTTCCCCGAAATCGCCACGACGCCAGCGGAAAAAGACGCTAAGAATCGTTACGCCAAAGTCATGGGCTCGGCGGTAAACCCAGTACTCCGTGAAGGAAACTCTGATCGACGGGCACCGAAAGCAGTCAAAGACTACGCTCGCAAGCACCCCCATTCCATGGGCGCTTGGCTACCTACATCAAAGACCAGCGTCGCCACGATGGGACATGATGATTTCTTCTCCAACGAAAAATCAATCACGGTGCCGACCGCCACCACTGTTCGGATAGAATTCGTTCCAGCGCCGGCGCCGTCTGGCGCTACACCCGAAGCGATCGCCAAGGCTGCCCAGATTATTATTCTGAAAGAGAAGACCCCCCTGCAAGCTGGCGAAATCATCGACGCCACCTTCATGAGCAAAAATGCTCTTGGCGCTTTTTTTGCGCAGCAGATGGCGCAGGCTAAAAAAGAGGGTGTACTTTTCTCCCTCCACCTGAAGGCCACCATGATGAAGGTTTCGGACCCGATCATGTTCGGACTAGCCGTGCGCGTATTCTTCAAAGATCTTTTCACAAAACATGCGGTCACATTAGCTGCGCTGGGAGTCGACTTAAACAATGGGTTTGGCGATCTCGTGGAAAAAATTGCCAAACTTCCCACCGAGCAACGCTCAGCGATTGAAGCTGATATTGCCGCAATCTTTGCGGCTCGCCCAGCGGTCGCTATGGTCAATTCTGATAAAGGTATCACGAATCTGCACGTGCCGAGCGATGTCATTGTCGACGCCTCCATGCCCGCCATGATTCGGACTTCCGGTCAAATGTGGAACGCCGCCGGGAAGGCGCAAGACACCCTCTGCGTAATCCCAGATAGCTGCTATGCGGGGGTCTACCAAACCACCATTAATTTCTGTAAACAACACGGAGCCTTCGACCCCAAGACCATGGGCTCCGTCCCTAATGTTGGGCTCATGGCCCAAGCCGCAGAAGAATACGGCTCCCATAATAAAACTTTTGTAGCTCCGAGTAATGGCACGATTCGCGTGGTCGTGAGCGACCAACCAGCAAGCTCCAGTTCCTCTGTTTTAATCGAACACGAAGTGCAAGCCGGCGATATCTGGCGCGCCTGTCAGGTCAAAGACCTTCCGATTCAAGATTGGGTAAAGCTGGCCGTTTCGCGGGCGCGTTTAAGCCAAACACCCGCCATTTTCTGGCTCGATGCCAAGCGCGCGCACGACGCCCAAGTTATTGCTAAGGTAAAAACCTACCTCGCCCAACACGATACGGCCGGATTAGATATACAAATCCTCGCACCTGCGGCGGCTTGTCTGGCAACCCTCGTACGTCTCAAGGCCGGCCAAGATACCATTTCTGTCACCGGTAATGTCCTGCGCGATTATCTCACTGATTTATTTCCTATCCTCGAAGTTGGCACGAGCGCCAAGATGCTCTCAATCGTGCCACTCATGAAAGGCGGTGGCCTTTTTGAAACGGGAGCCGGTGGCTCTGCGCCTAAACATGTGCAGCAATTCACCGAAGAAAATTTCCTGCGCTGGGATTCACTAGGCGAATTTTTCGCCCTCGCTGCTTCTTTTGAACACCTCAGTCTGACTCAGAATAACGCTGCGGCGAAAGTCCTCGCTGATACGCTCGATGCCGCGAATGGCAAATTTTTAGAAAATGATAAATCGCCCGCGCGGAAAGTTGGCGCCGGAATCGATAATCGCGGTTCGCATTTCTATCTCGCGCTCTATTGGGCGCAAGCGCTGGCCGCGCAGAGTCAAAACGCTCCCCTGCAGGCCCTCTTTAAACCCGTGGCAGCCGCCCTAACCACCAGCGAGAAGCAAATCGTCGACGAACTCATCGCGGTGCAAGGTAAACCTGTGGATATCGGCGGCTATTACAAACCCGATGACCGTAAGGCTGCTGCCGCCCTTCGCCCAAGTCCGACTTTCAATCGTATCTTAGCTGAATACCTCAGCTAGTTGCGCGCATAAGAATCATGGGGTGAGGCCAGCCAAGGGGATCACGGAATAGTCCGCCCGCCCTTGAATGGGATCGATGCGCCAGTTCATCTTAGTCTGCTCCAGGTGCTACAGCGGCGCAGTTAGCAGATACGATGGGCGGAGGTGCTTACTAAAACAGTTTACACTGAGGGCTAATTTACAAAGGTGATTAGCGTATACAATTCTAAGGCCATGCATACCGATCGATTCGCTCCCCTGCACCTTCGCTTACTCAAGACTCTCGTCACGGTCGTTATTACGCCGAGGTCGCTTTTATGAAGCCCCGCATCCAAGTAGCGGGATTACAAATTGCCACGCCACTGCACGATTTTGTGCAGCACCAGGCAGCACCAGGCAGCGGCGTCACCGCGGGCTGCGTTTGGTCAACTTTGGCAACCTTAGTTCGAGAATTGGGTCCTACGTTGCGCACCCTGCTCGAAAATCGCGATCGGCAGCAAAAGAAAATCGATGAATGGCATCGAGCGCAGGGCACTGAGTCTTTTGATCTGATCGCCTATCAACGCTTCCTGGTCGAACTCGGCTATCTTTCACCTGAGCCCGCTGACTTCAGCGTTATTACCACCAACGTTGACCGCGAGATTAGCCAGATCGCCGGCCCTCAGTTAGTCGTCCCCGTGAATAACGCGCGGTACGCCCTCAATGCCACCAACGCGCGCTGGGGAAGTTTGTATGATGCCGCCTACGGCACCGATGTCATCAATCTCCAAGCTGCTCCCATTACTCCCGGAAAATATAATCCGGTACGGGGCGCACACGTTATCGCCTTGGCCCGCCAATTTCTTGATCAGGCGGCGCCTCTCAGCACAGGAAAGCATAGCGACGCCATCGCCTATGGAATCGAGCACCAACAGCTCAGCATACGACTCGCGGATGGTACGACTACTGGTTTAGCGCAGCCGGAAAAATTCGTGGGCTACACCGGAGCCACCACGGCTCCAGCCGTAATTTTGCTCTGCAATCACGGATTGCACTTTGAGATTCAGATCGATCGATCTCACCCGATCGGACGCACTGATTCCGCCGGAATCAAAGATGTGATTCTGGAATCTGCGATCACCACGATTCAAGATTTTGAGGACTCCGTGTCCGCCGTGGATTCAGATGATAAAATCGTTGTTTATGGCAACTGGCTCGGCCTGAGCCAAGGTAACCTGAGCGCAACTTTTGAAAAAGATGGCCGCAACTTTACCCGTTCTCTGAACGCTGATCGGCACTACACGCGACCATCGGGCGCAACGTTAACTCTAGCTGGGCGTAGTCTTCTCCTAGTGCGTAACGTCGGGCATCATATGTTCACCGATGCCGTCCTCGATGAAACAGGTGCTGAAATCCCAGAAGGTTTTCTTGATGCAGTCATGACGTGCCTTATCGCGAGACATGATCGGGCTAACGACACGGCTCATCAGCCGCGCAACAGCCGGACGGGAAGTATTTACATCGTCAAACCCAAGATGCACGGGCCGGAGGAAGTCGCCCTGACTTGCGAATTATTTAATCAAATCGAGGCAGGTTTGGGACTGCCTCCGCTGACCATTAAATTAGGGATTATGGACGAAGAGCGCCGCACTACGCTCAATTTGCCCGCCTGTCTGAAAATTGCCCGTGAACGTCTGATTTTTATTAACACTGGATTTCTCGATCGAACCGGTGATGAAATTCACACCAGCATGGAAGCTGGGCCGATGGTGCGAAAGCACCTGATGAAGCAACAACCCTGGATTTTAGCTTACGAAGATTGGAATGTAGATATCGGATTAGCGGCTGGCCTGCGCGGTCGAGCCCAAATCGGTAAAGGCATGTGGGCGATGCCCGATCTCATGGCCCAAATGCTTTCCACGAAAATCGGTCACCCTCAAGCTGGCGCCAACACCGCTTGGGTTCCTTCCCCCACAGCCGCCACGCTTCACGCGATACATTATCATCAGGTTGATGTGGCTGCCCGCCAAGCGACGCTCGCCTCACGCCCACGCGCTCGCCAAAAAGACCTTCTCACTATTCCATTGCTGACTGCCGCCACTTTGCCACCGGCTGATTTGCAGCAAGAATTAGATAACAACGCCCAAAGTATTCTTGGCTATGTAGTGCGCTGGATTGATCAAGGGATCGGCTGCTCAAAGGTCCCCGATGTTAATAATATTAGCCTGATGGAAGATCGTGCCACTCTCCGTATTTCCAGCCAGCACATGGCCAATTGGCTGCGCCATGGTCTCTGTAGTGAAACTCAAGTTCGTCAGACACTTGAGCGAATGGCCGCCATCGTAGATCGTCAAAATTCGAACGATCCGAATTACCACCCCATGGCGCCAAATTTTTCGCAGAACCTCGCTTTTCAAGCTGCCTGTGATCTCGTTTTTGAAGGTTGTCGCCAACCTAACGGTTACACGGAACCTATTTTGCATCGTTATCGTCGCGCAGCTAAAGCCCGCTAACCGACTCTAGCGACGTCGATATGACCACGTTCGCGAATCGCCTCTCCTTATTACTACCGCCCGAGCGACTGCTCTGGCAACCAGCCCAACTCGCGGCCTATCAAAGCGACGCCTTAACCGCCTATCACGCTCAGCCCATCGCCATCGCGATTCCGGAAACGGCTGACGAAGTCATCGCGCTTGTTCGTTTTTGCTCCAAGGAAAAAATTCCTTTCGTGGCTCGCGGCAGTGGGACTAGTTTATCCGGCGGCTCTCTCCCTGTAGCAGGTGGCATCGTCATCGCGCTCAATCGACTCAACCGCATTCTGCACCTCGATCCGCGACAACGGATCGCGGTCGTTGAACCTGGGGTCATCAACCTAGCCGTCTCCACCGCCGCCTCGGCCCACGGACTCTATTACGCTCCGGATCCTTCCAGTCAGTCGATTTGCACCATCGGCGGCAACGTTGCCTTTAATTCAGGCGGCGCCCATTGCCTGAAATATGGGATGACGTCTAACCATGTTCTCGGTCTCAAGGCTGTACTGGCCACCGGCGAAGTGGTCACCTTTGGCAGCTCTAGCCGCGAACAATTGGGGCCTGATTGGTGCGGACTATTTACGGGCAATGAAGGCCTCTTTGGAATTGCGCTCGAAGTGACCCTCCAACTTTTGCCAAAACCTGAGTGCTATCACACCGTGCTGGCCGGCTATCGCACCTTGGAAGAAGCTGGCGATGCCGTCTCTGCCATTGTGGCGAGTGGACTCTTACCCGGAGCAATTGAATTAATGGATGCCTTGGCTTTAGAGGCCGCAACAGCGGCGGTTCATGCGGACTACCCCGCGGGCTGCGCAGCAGTTTTAATTGTAGAGCTCGAGGGGCCGCGTGAAATTGTCGCCACCGAACGCGGGCGCTTGGATGCGATTCTTGCTGCGAGCCAACCCGTAGAAATGCGGCCAGCTCGTGATAGCACAGAGCGTCTCGCTATTTGGAAAGGTCGGAAAAGCGCTTTTAGTGCAGTGGGTCGCCTCTCCCCTGATTTTATTGTGCAAGATGGCGTTGTCCCTCGGCGCCGACTCGGTGAAGCCTTGCGCCGGATTGGGGAAATGACTCGAGATGCTCAGCTGCGTTGCGCCAACGTGTTTCATGCGGGTGACGGCAACCTTCATCCATTAATTCTCTACAATGGCCGTAATCCCGGTGAACTTGAACGCGCAGAAGCTCTGGCGGGGAAAATTTTAAACATGTGCGTGGAGCTAGGTGGCTCGATCACCGGCGAACATGGCGTCGGTGTGGAAAAGCGAGACTACCTGCCCGCGATGTTCAACCCCGAGGAGATGGCTTGCCTGCACCGGATCCGCGACGCTTTTGACCCTTTAAGCTTAGCCAATCCAGGTAAAATGTTTCCGGACGGACAAGCACCCGCACTCGTCAGCCATGGCCTACACCCGCTGGAAAAAGCCGGCCTCATTTCACGCGAATGAGCACGATCCTCACCCCCTCCTCTGTTACAGAATTTGCCGATGCCGTCCGTGCGCACTCGACGGTGCTAGCTGTCGGCGCGCAAACTAAGCCACGACTCTCCGCGGTGAATGCTGCAGTCGTCCGATTATCGACGCGCAGCCTCACTGGCATCGTCGAGTATGAACCTGATGAATACACCTTTACTGCACGGGCTGGTACGCGGCTCAGCGACTTGGCCACGGCCCTCGCAGAAAAAGGACAGTACCTCCCCTTTGATCCGCCCCTAGTGGAAAGCGGCGCCACGCTCGGCGGCACCGTAGCTGCAGGATTGAGTGGTCCTGGGCGTTTTCGCTACGGAGGTCTGCGCGATTTTATTTTAGGCGTCCAATTTATTGATGGCGCCGGTCGCATCCTCCGCCTCGGCGGCAAGGTTGTTAAAAATGCGGCAGGTTTTGATCTACCTAAATTCTTTGTCGGCAGTCTTGGCCGGTACGGAGTGCTGACTGAACTAACGCTCAAAGTTTTCCCAAGACCAGCGGCTACTCTCACTCTCCGTATACCGGTTACCACGACTAGCGCGGCCGTAGAAATATTAACAGTCCTCGGCCGTAGTCGCTGGGAAGCTGAAGCCGTTGATATCAACCCAACCGGTGATGCCGTGCTCATTCGTCTCGCGGGCCCGGCGGAACCACTGCAAATAATTGCGCAAGAAATTTGCGCGCGCTGGCCCGGCGAAATCTTGAGCGTTATTGCTGCTAGGCAAATTTGGACGACACTCGCCGAATTTCGCTGGGCTTCCTCCGACGACTCACTTTTTAAATTAGCGGTCACGCCCCTGCAACTTCCGGCTCTCGTAGCCGCCACCCAGCAGTGCGGCGGGCGGGCGCACATTAGCGCAGGCGGTAATCTAGCTTTTGTCGCGCTACCGGCTGGCGCCGCGACGACGTTAGGGGTTCCCGCGCTCAGGATCCGCGGCACCGGACCGCTCTGGTCGCAAGCCACTGCACCGAGCCCCGCAATTTTTGCCGCAGTAAAAGCCGCGCTTGATCCCGAAAATCGATTCCCCTTAGACGCCTAAAATGCTGCATAATATAAAATCTGACGAACATGGTTCACTCGGAGCTCCGATGGCTCATGCGATTAATGCCTGTGTGCATTGCGGTTTTTGCCTAGCGGCGTGTCCAACCTATGGAGCGCTCGGCCAAGAGATGGATTCGCCACGCGGTCGAATTGTTCTGATGAAGGAGGTCTTGGAAGGTACGCTTCCCTGGGCGGCCGCCCAACCGCACGTCGATCGCTGTCTCGGCTGTCTCGCCTGCGAACCCGCTTGCCCGAGTGGTGTTCCCTACCGCGATCTCATCAGTCCGTTTCGCGCGGTGGCCCAAGGTAAATTTAACCGCCCGTTTATCGAAAAAATCCGTCGCTGGCTCGCCGCGCACACCATTCCTTATCCGGCTCGATTTCGCGCGGCGGCCATCGTGGGGCGCGCATTTATTTTTTTTCGCTTCCTCATCCCTCACGCGCTGCGGCCCATGTTAGATTTGATCCCCAGCACGCTGCCGCCCGCCGAATCATGGGGTGAAGTAACTCCGGCAATTGGCCCGCGTCGCGCCCGCGTTGCATTGCTGACAGGGTGCGCCCAGCAAGTGCTCGCCCCCGATATCAATACCGCGACGATCGCTGTGCTAACGCAGCAGGGTGTCGAAGTCGTGGTTCCACGTAATCAAGGATGCTGTGGCGGCTTAGCCTGGCACACCGGCGATCGGTCGGCAGCGCAAGATTTTGCCCGGCGCAATCTCGCGGCCTTTCCAACCGATATCGATGCGATCCTCACGAACGCAGCTGGGTGCGGCTCGGCCATGCATGAATATCATTTAATTTTAAGCGGCACACCCGATGAAGCGCGCGCTGAAGCTTTCCGTCATCGCGTCCAAGACGTTAGTTTATTTCTAGCGAAGCTTGGCTGGCGGCAGCCCGCCCACTCACGACAAATAAAGCTGCGGGTCGCCTACCACGACGCTTGCCACCTCGCCAATGCACAAGGAGTACGCGCAGAGCCGCGAGCGTTGCTCGCTACAATTCCTGGCATTGAGCTCCTCGAGCTCCCCGATGCACACCTGTGCTGCGGTAGCGCTGGCACCTATAATCTGGATCAGCCGGCTATTGCGGCTGCTCTCGGTGCGCAAAAAGCTCGCGCCATCATTGCTACCGGCGCCGAAGTTTTAGCCACGGGCAACATCGGTTGCCTCACGCAACTCGACGTACACCTGAAAAAAATCGGTTCGCCAGTTCGGGTACGGCACACCATGCAGATTCTCCGCGACGCCTACCAGCAGGGCTAACTCAAGGCCCGGGGATCATGTTGGTCCACACGTAAGCCTGGAGAAAAACGAGTAAACCAACGAGCGAGGCGAGTCCGATACTGTGCCAAAAAACGGAGCGCAAAACCGTACCGGCATCTGGGCTATCAGGATAACCACCGGTTGCTACACTTGCCACGACGATACTTTGAGCGTCGATCATTTTACCCATCACCCCGCCGGAACTATTAGCCGCGGCCATCAAAATTGGCGAGAGCCCGAGCTGTTGGGCCGTCACTTTTTGCAAATTGCCAAAGAGGACATTGGATGAAGTGTCGCTCCCCGTCAGCGCCACGCCTAGCCAACCGATGAGTGGTGAGAAAAAAGGGAAAAAAACTCCCGTACTAGCAAGCGCGAGCCCCATGGTCGTGTCGGTTCCACTGTATCGCGTGGTAAAACCAAGGGCCAGCATGAGCGCGATCGTCAGTAATGATAATCTTACTTTCCAAAAAGTTTGGCCATAAAGCGCCAGAAGTTTCCCCGGTTTCACGCCGAGCAACAGGCCAGCCAAAATTCCCGCCAGCAATAAAGCGGTGCCGGTTGCCGACAGGAAATTTACCACAAACAGAGCTGATTCAAGCTCGGGGCGAGGCGCAAGCGGTGGCATTTTCTGCACCGCTAAATGCAACCATGGGACCGCATAGGCAGGCGCGAAAAGTTGATTAAGTGTATTTTTAACTATGGGCAGACCCCAGAGAAAAACTAGGGCGCACAGCAATAACCAAGGCAGCCAGGCACGCCAGATTAAGCTCACAGCTGAACGTGCCGGGGCGGCTGCGGCGAGCGTGGGCGGATTTGGCAACGGTACGGGTTGCCAGAATTGCATTAACCCCGTCAGCGCCGCGAGCGAGACGATTGCCGCAATGATATCGACCAACATAGGGCCAATATAATTACTTACAAAAAACTGGGTAAAACCAAAACTCGTTCCAGTCACGAGACAGGCCGGCCACACGGCTTTCATCCCCCGCCAACCAACCTGAGCGGCGACAAGCCAGAACGGTACTAAAAGTGAAAAGAAAGGAAGCTGGCGACCCACCATCGCGCTGAGCGCGGAGACATCCAGCTCAGTAATTTTTGCCAAGGTGAGCAAGGGAGTGCCGAGGGCTCCAAATGCCACTGGGGCAGTGTTACCGATCAAAGCGAGTTTAGCCGCTTCGAGCGGACGAAACCCCAAGCCAATTAATAAGGCTCCGCTAATCGCCACCGGCGCACCAAAACCCGCCGCGCCTTCGATGAAAGCCCCGAAGCTAAAGGCGATCAGCAGCGCTTGAATGCGACGATCGCCCGAGATGCCGGCAACTTGGCGTTGCAGAACCAAAAAACCACCAGTCTCCACCGAAAGATTATAAAGAAAAATAGCGTTGAGTACGATCCAGCCGATCGGGAAAAGTCCAAAAGCGGCACCGTAGCCCATCGCGGCAAACGCTAACGGCGCGGGCATGCGATAAACAAAGATAGCGATGAGCCCTGCGGCGCATAAGCCAGCCAATGCGGCGCGATGCGCAGCCACATGCCAGAAAGCCAACAACGCGAGTAATATTACTACCGGCAATGCGGCTACGAGTGCCGATAAACCAACTCCGCCGAGCGGGGCGTAAACTTGAGACCAAACCATAGGGGTAAGCTTAACAAATTACCTGAGCGACTATCAGACTATGAAGCAAGCGAGAGCAGCGCGAGACGAGCCCAAAAATTATCGGTGATATTAAATAGCGAGGCGATAACTCCCACGATAATCATCACCAAATTATGCATACCCATGGCGCATGGTGCGACTGAGAGGGGGCTGATTTACCGGAGTTAAAAAGAGCTGCTCTCTCTGCAAAGCAGCTTGCACCTAACAACTAAAAGCCACCAATTTTAGCGATGCAAAACCCGTCCTGTCCTGCCTGCACCTTAGAGGATGTCATTAGCCATCCCGATCACTGGGAATGCGCTACATGTGGTCATGAATGGCCTAAAGAGGCACCCGCAGAGACCGCACGAATCGTTAAGGACGCCAATGGTACTTCCCTCTCCGAAGGCGATACCGTGGCCTTAATAAAAGATTTAAAATTAGGCAGTGGCTCCCAAGTACTCAAAGCAGGCACCAAAGCCAAAAACATCCGGCTACAGGATGGTGATCATGAAATTGCCTGCAAAATTGAGGGAAGCCCGATGGCCCTCAAAGCCTGCTTTGTTAAAAAAGTCTAATCAGCAAATTCTTGTAATCGTAAGCCGCCTGCTCCCAATTTTAGTTTCTGTTAATGCTAATGCGTTTAATTACCCTCATTCGGGCAGCTATCCTGCTATTATCCACCGGCAGCTCGGTCGTCGCCAGCGCGCCACATAAGCTGGAATTTAATCGCGATATCAGGCCGATCCTTTCGGAGAATTGCTTTCACTGCCACGGCCAGGATCCTAATCATCGCGAGGGCAAACTTCGCCTCGATGATCGCGATAGTGCCACCGCCGATCGCGATGGCTATGCTGTCATTACCCCCGGCCAACCCAATGAGAGTGAACTCATGTTTAGACTGCTTTCTAAAGACGAAGAAGAGCAGATGCCACCGCCGAGCTCGAACAAACACGTCACCCCCGAGCAGACCGCACTCATTCGCCGTTGGATAGCCGAAGGCGCTGCCTATGAAAGACACTGGGCTTTCGTTCCACCGAAAACGCCAATTCCTCCGCAGGTGAAAGCAACCCACTGGCCCCGCACGCCGCTCGATAATTTTGTGTTATCTCGGTTAGAAAGAGAGAGTTTATCCCCCGCCCGTTCTGCAGCACCTGAGACGTGGTTGCGTCGAGCCAGTTTTGATCTGATCGGCCTCCCCCCGACGCCGAGCGAGCTCGATACTTTTATCTCCGAGGTCAAACGCCACGGGGAAAAAGCCTATAGCACAGCAGTTGATCGGTTGCTGGCTTCGCCTCATTTCGGGGAACGCCAAGCAATCGAATGGCTCGATGCCGCTCGCTACGCTGATACGCATGGATTCAATAACGATTCCTCCCGCACCATGTGGCGCTGGCGTGATTGGGTTATCGAGGCCTTTAACACTAACTTACCCTATGATCGCTTTATCACGGAGCAAATCGCGGGCGACCTCCTGCCTCAGCCAAGCTTGGAGCAGCGCATTGCGACTGGCTTCGCTCGTAATCATGTCATCAATTCAGAAGGCGGTATTGTTGATGAAGAATATCGCCTCGAATATGTAGCCGACCGCGTCCGCACGCTCAGCACTGCTTGGCTCGGCCTCACCATGGAATGCGCCAAATGCCACGATCATAAATTTGATCCGATTCGCCAAAAAGATTTTTACCAGCTAACTGCCTTTTTTAATAATGTCCCCGAGCATGGTGAAGACGGCCGAGTCGCCAATGCTGTGCCCATGATTCCCGCGCCGACTCGGGAGCAACAACAAGCTCTTAGTGCGCAGCAGAAAAAACTAGCCGACCTCGATGCGTCTCTCACCGCCATTCGGCAAGCGTGGCAATGGGCCCCAGACAATGCTCCTCGCATGCATTCGCTAATTTCGGACGCCACTCAGCTCACGAAGGCTAACCCTGGCCTTGATCTTTTATCTAAGATCACGCCAACCCTAACGAATGCTGACCAAACCAACGGCTGGACCCCCGATCTCGAAAAACCTGCGCCCATCCTTCCCGGTACCATCCTTGATTTCAGCGCTAAATCAGGCCTCACCTTAGCTTTTTGGTTAAAACCTGCCGCTGATAATCCACGCGATGTTGCACTGTTTTCTAATGTTAACCACCTAGGATCAACCTTTGACTCCCAGTACGGCAAAGGCCGAGAGATTCGCCTTATCGATGGCGAAATCGAAATTACCTTCAGCGATCGCTTGCCTGTTTACGCGCTCATCCTTCGCACCGAAGGAGCTACTATTCACCCCGGAGAGTGGCGCCATGTAGCCATTGTTTATACAGGTGGAAGACAAGCGGCCAACTTGCGCGTCTTTCTTGACGGCCACGAACTCCGCACGCGTGCGATCTACGATGGGGTAGTTGGGGAACAACCCAAAGCGAATTTTCTTATTGGCGCCGATAATGCGAAAGTCAGCCAACGCTGGCACGGCGCCTTTGACGATCTAGTCGCCTTCCCCAGAGCCCTCGACGCTGATATCATCAACGCTCGCTTTGCGACGAGTGCCCTCCCCCGAGTGCTTGCCCAACTTGAAACCCAGCCAACGACCGTGACCAAGCTAGAGCGCACGTGGCTCACCAATGCCTTGATCACTTCTCCTGAGCGAGACCGCGTGTGGGGTTCCTATCTAGCCCTCCAGCGCAGCTTACCGACTGCGATGGTCATGCAGGAACTCCCGCAACCTCGGCCCGCCTTTGTGCTCAAACGCGGCAACTATGATGCTCCTGGCGAACCGGTGACCGCAGGCGTGCCCGAAGCTTTGATTGCACCTTGGCCTACAGGGGCACCGCACAATCGCCTGGGCCTAGCGCAATGGCTCACTCAGCCGAATCATCCGCTAACCGCTCGCGTCGTCGTGAACCGCTTTTGGGCCCAGCTTTTTGGCACAGGCATAGTAAAAACCCTCGAGGATTTTGGCTCGCAGAGCGAATGGCCCAGCCACCCCGAATTACTGGATTGGCTAGCACGCGATTTTATTGATGGCGGCTGGAACGTGAAAAAACTCTTCAAAACGCTCGTGCTTTCCTCGACTTACCGACAAGCAAGCGCCACCACACCCGAACTCACAGCCCGCGACCCAGAAAATCGTTTACTAGCCCACGGCCCCCGCGTGCGGCTGCCGGCTGAGCTCATTCGTGATCAAGCTTTAGCTGTTTCCGGCCTGCTCTCGCCGCATCTGGGTGGTCCGAGCGTCTACCCCTATCAACCCGAAAAACTTTATGAGGGCATAGTCGTCGATGCTCCCTATCCCAGCACCACTTGGGGCGTGAGTACGGGCGAAGAACTTCACCGCCGTAGTCTCTATACGTTTTGGAAACGCACTGTCCCGCACCCAGCTATGACGACTTTCGATTCGCCAGATCGTGAATACTGCACCGTGCGCCGAGCGCGGACAAACACGCCTCTCCAAGCGCTCACCCTCTGGAATGAACCAGGCTACCTTGAGGCTGCCCGCCAACTTGGCACCCGCCTCTTACATGAAGGCGGCAAGGATGATACGGCCCGCGTAGCTTTCGCTTTTCGACTCGCCACCGGTCGCCACCCAAGATCCAGCGAGGCGCACGTACTCGCGACAACGCTCGCCAGACTTCGTGCAGAATTCACCGCCCATGGATCTGATGCTTACGCTTTTGTCAAAGTGGGTGCCTCCCCCATGGATCCCCTTCTCCCACCAGCTGAACTCGCCGCGGCCACGGCCGTCGCCAGCATGATTCTGAGTTTGGATGAAACGATCACTAAAAATTAACCGCCATGTCCTGCCATAATTATCAGAAACTTTATTCACGGCGTGATTTTTTAATCAAATCGGGACTCGGCTTAGGGACAGCTGCACTGACGCAGTTGCTTAACCCCAGCGCCTTCGCAGGCCCTACCCCCACGCTAGCCGGCAGCCCTCTCTTTACCCCTACGCCTAAATTTGGGGGCCTCCCTGGCCTGCCCCATTTCGCCCCGAAGGCGAAGCGCGTTATTTGTCTTTTTCAGTCAGGAGGACCTTCGCACCTCGACCTACTCGACGACAAACCCCTCCTCCGCCAACGCTTCAACGAAGACCTTCCGGATTCGATTCGTCGCGGCCAGCGCATCACGGGAATGGTCGCTTCCCAAGCTCGCTTCGCGGTTCAACCCAGCAAATTCGATTTCAAGCCGGGCGGTAAAAGCGGCACCGTCATCAGTGATTTGTTGCCCCATACTCGCAGTATCGCGGACGAAATCTGTGTGATTCGATCGATGCACACGGAGGCAATTAATCACGACCCCGCGATCACCTTTTTCCAAAGTGGCAGTCAACTACCCGGCCGCCCTAGCATGGGTGCCTGGGCCGACTACGGTCTCGGCCGTCTCAATGAAAATCTGCCTGCTTTTGTGGTACTTATCTCGATCAACAAAGCTCGCTCAGGTCAGGGCTTACTCGCGCGCCTCTGGGGCAGTGGATTTCTTCCGAGTCAACATCAAGGCGTCCAATTTCGCGCTGCGGGCGAACCCGTACTGTACCTCAATGATCCTCCCGGCCTCACTCGTGAGCGCCGACGTCTCATGTTAGACGGGATTGCAGATCTCAATCGTCAACAACTCAGCCAAAGTGGTGATCCCGAAATTGAAACTCGCATCAGCCAATTTGAAATGGCTTATCGAATGCAAAGCAGTGTGCCGGAACTCATGGACCTGACCGGCGAGACTAACGCTACCCTAGAAAGTTATGGTGCTGATGTAAAAGAACCAGGTTCCTTTGCGCGCAACTGTCTCCTCGCCCGCCGCCTCGCTGAGCGCGGCGTACGTTTCATTCAGCTTTACCACCGTGACTGGGACCATCATGGCGGGCTACACGAGCACCTACCGCGCCTGGCCCTCGATGTCGACCAAGCCAGTGCTGCTCTAATTAAAGACCTCAAGCAACGCGGGCTACTTGATGAAACCTTAGTTATTTGGGGCGGCGAATTTGGCCGGACGCCTTACGCGCAAGGTGACGCTAATCGTGATCGCTACGGTCGTGACCACCATGGCAAAGCTTTCTCCATCTGGATGGCAGGCGGCGGTATCAAGGGCGGCATTACCCACGGCACGACTGATGATTTCGGGTTCAACGTGGTCGCTAATCCCGTCCATATTCACGATCTTCAAGCTACGATTCTCCACTGCCTGGGAATCGATCATACTCGCCTAACTTTTAAATTCCAAGGGCGCCAATATCGCCTCACCGACGTTCACGGCGAAGTCGTGAAAGCGATCCTTACTTGATTCACTGGTAAGCACTACCAGCCAGCAGGGTCAGTGCACTTTGACTCGTTGCTAAAGTTAACCGAGACGAGCGGTGAGCGCAGCTACCTGTTTTTCCAATTCGCGCATCCGCAAGATCATCTCGGGTAATTTCTGAATACCAATCCACTGCCGCTTAGCCTGTTTATCGGGCACAGCTGGAAAACCCATCACCGTTTCGCCGTCAGCGACATCCCGCGTCACTCCTGATTTTCCTCCTACGGTGACTTGGCGACCGATTTTGAGATGTCCGGTTACGCCCGTCTGCGAGGCAATAACGCAATAATCACCAAATTGAGTACTCCCAGCAATTCCACATTGGCCCATGACCAAGCAATGTTTTCCAAAAATGACATTATGCCCGAAGTGCACGAGATTATCTATTTTGCAGCCTTCGCCAATAATGGTGGAGCTCAGGGCGGCTCGGTCCATGGTGCAATTCGCGCCAATCTCCACGTCATCGTGGATGATTATATTTCCGACTTGGGGGATTTTACGATGCCGACCTTGATCGAAAACATAGCCGTAACCATCAGCTCCAATCACGGTGCCAGCATGAATCGCCACACGGCGCCCCAGTTGCGTTCCCGCGTAGAGCACTACGTGAGGATACAAGCGAGTGTCATCACCAACACGGCAATCGGACCCTAAATGATTGCCGCCGATTAAGACCACCCGCGCCCCGATGATAGTGCCCGCGCCGATGACACAGTTGGGTCCGATATGCGCGGTGGGATCGATTTTAGCCGTAGGATCAACAATAGCACTAGAATGAATCGCCGGTGCGTAGTGAGCCACTGGGAAAAATAGCTCGAGCACTTGCGCTGCCGCGACGCGGGCATTACGGACTCGAATCAGCACTTTAGTGCTAGAGGTAAAAGCACCTGCCACCAAGATCGCGGAGGCAGCACTCGCTTCTGCGGCCGCAAAATAACTGTCCTTTTCAGCAAAAGTTATCTCACCGGCCTTAGCCCCAGCCGCGGCGGCTAAGCCCGAAAGAAGGATCGTACCATCACCGATTACCTCGCCCTGAACCTGAGTCGCGATCTGCGCAGCCGTGAAATTCATGGCCGGGGTAAATGGGCTTATAAGCCGCGCACACTCACCATTTTTTGGGACTCAACATCCCAAACTTTCAGACGCAGACAGCGGATGATGTCCGTGGGCCACAAGGAGGTCGTCTTAGGCGATTGTAATTCGGGAATCGCCTTCAGCACTTCCGGTAAACGGTAAAAGGGAATCCGCGAATTCAAATGATGAATGTGATGATAACCGATATTGGCCGTGAACCAACCAAGGATGCGGCCAGTGTACATCATACTCGATGACTCCAGAGCGGCTTTTTCGTAGGTCCAGCCATCTTTATCACTGAACGAAACACCCGGAAAATTATGCTGAGCATAAAAGAAATAAGCCCCGATACCGTGCATTACAAAATGCGGCACCAGCTGAGTGAGGATTAACATTTTCCAACCGCCAAAAATCAAAAGCAAGGCACTGATGGAAAAATGAACGACCATCGCTAAGAAACAGTCAAAATGCTTCAGGGGGTGATTGATAAATGGCTTGATGCACATTCCATGGAAAAACATGAAAAGGTAACCAAACATGATCGTCAGCGGATGGCGGATAAATAAATAGCCGAAGCGCTTAGCCCGCGAACTTTTCTTAAACTGCGCGGTGGTCATAATTGGATAAGATCCAATGTGTGACCCACGCAGCTTGGAATTGTGATTGTGGTGATGGTTATGCGAACTGCGCCATACGCTGCTCGGACTGAGCGCTAAAATGCCATAAATCCGCATCAGCCCTTCCGCCAGTTTGGAGCGAGGCAAAATTGCATAATGTTGTTGGTCATGATAAATGACGAAAAAACGCGTCATGAGCAGGCCGGCGATAACGCTACAGACGAGCTGAAGCCCTAAATTAAGATTCCACACCGTCCCTGCCAAGGTAGCCACGATCAGGAGCGCCGTAGACACAATCACCCACCAACTGCGCACCAAACTATCTTGCGCAAATGGCTTCGTCGCCAAGATGAGTTCAATGCCTTCTTTTGTTTCGGGACCTGCGTGATCGTGATCGCTCATATACGACCTAACTAAGTGGTCAAATATCACATTCCTGCAAGAAATTTGTCACAGTATTCTTTTCTCGAGGAATGCGTTAACCGTATCGTCGCCGTGACCTTACGTGACCTTCCCAAATACAGCGCCGGCGATAAAAATGCACTTAGCTGAAGCGAACATGCATTTCGGAAAACCAAGAATACCATTGCGAGGGAGGTCCTTGATAAAAATGCGCCTCACGCTAAGCCCCAGGCTATGCAGCTCAGGAATTCTAATCAGCCGGCGAATTCTTGAAAAGCTTCAGCGGATTCCAGATGCCTAAAAAAACGAACTGAGCAATCCAAGTGGGGAGCGCTAAAATCCAATAAAAATGACCGCCATTAAAAAAATGGTGTGAGTCGCTCAATTTATCCCAGCCAGCATCAATAAGCATAAACAGAACCCCCGCCCAGCACACGATCAGGAAGCGCCTGAATACAGCTTTCATTTCTGCGAACGAAATATGTCACCCAACGACGAGTCAACTCGTCGTGCAAGCCTGGTCCAGGTTCCGCATTCAGCCGATATGAGCCGGAGCGCGTCGCAGCGTGCGTGCATGACAGTGCTCCGCTGTGCGCGGTTCTGTCTGTCGCGCACGCACCCGCTGGGGAGCTCCGCCCGCTGCCTGTGACGGATGCGGATCGCGCCCGACGACCCCGTAGGTCCAGTGCCCGACCAGATTATTTTGGTCTGCAGCAGAACGACGCTCATTGACCGTATCGCGCCTAGTCTCACTAGGCGGTGATATTAAACTGAGGCCAACCTGCTTGAGTTTGATTTTCATAATTACTCCTCGTTGAGGGACTCAGCACTATCGCACACTTTTATTCAGGCTGCGCCGCATATCTTGTCCATTCGCCGCGCATCGCTTGCCCGCAAATAGGTCACCCTCCGCCCCGCAATCACCCGCGCGAGCGCCTTGGCAATGAGTCTTGAATAAAAAAGCCTAACTCCAGTCGCAGCCCTCTGTAAGCTGCGCTCGGGGGCTATTAAGTAGGAATAGGCTTAGCGCCTTAGCGTTGCACAAAACCGCGTCAACCGTTCAACGCCCTTGCGCAGAATTTCATCAGACGTGGCATAGCTCAGGCGCAGGTAACCTTCAGCCCCAAAGGCTGAGCCGGGGACCGCCGCCACCTTCTCCTGCTCTAGCAAACGGGCGCAAAAATCAGCATCCTTCAGACCGAAGCTGGAAATATTAGGAAATAGATAAAATGCTCCACCGGCCAGTAAACAGCTCACTCCTGGAATGCGATTGAGCTCAGCGTGGAGGTAGCGGCGACGACGATCGAAAGCCGTTTTCATTTCGCCCAGAGCCGCCACGGCCTGCGCTTTCTCTTTGAGCGCAGCGAGCGCCCCATATTGAGCGAAAGTCGTAGCATTTGATGACATCTGACTTTGTAACTCGGAGCAGGCCTTGGCGATCGGCAGCGGTGCCACCAGCGTCCCGAGGCGCCAGCCGGTCATGGCGTAAGTTTTTGAAAAACCAGCCACCGTAATGG